>DAOTYB010000029.1:0-36547 GCA_034435315.1 Anaerolineae bacterium
TGCCCCCTCCCCACGCCGCCGAGCGGCGTGGGGAGGAGGAACTGGGGAATGGGGGCGTGGGCGGGCGGCGCAGCCGTCCGCCCACGCTCCCGCTCCCATCTGCCTCTTCTCTCCCCGCTATGCGGGGAGAGAAGGGGGCAGGGGGATGAGTGGGGTTGTTCCCAAGTAGAGACAAGGCACTACCAACTTCTTAAAATCCATTCATTCGGGAGCAGGAAATTATCTTAAATTGTCTGAACCCGTCCTTTTCAAGTTGACAGCGCGAGAGAATCGCGCTATAGTAGGAGTGAACAGAATACGCGAACCTTCGGGGCAGGGTGCAATTCCCGATCGGTGGTAGGTCTGGTGCCCTAGTTGGTTGCGCCGATGCAAGGCGCGACATTACCCACGAGTGCACTGGACGAGCCCACGAGCCGCGTTCATCGCGAGGTGAACAAAGCACGAGTCGGTCCAAAGCCGACGCCGACAGTGACAGTCTGGATGGGAGAAGGTTTTTTACGTTACCCCGCGCCTACACGCGTGGCGGTATTGTCTTTTGCGCGCGCCCCGAAGAATCACCTTCGGGGCTTTTTTACGTACCGATGAAGCACACTCCGCTTATTCGAATTGAATCCGTGAGCAAATACTACCGTGCAGAACCAGGTGGCGTTTGGGCTTTGCGCGATGTGTCGCTCGATGTCTATGCCGGCGAATTTCTTTCGATTATTGGTCCTTCTGGATGTGGCAAATCCACCTTGCTCAAAATGATGGGCGATTTACTCGAGCCGAGCGCGGGACGCATCCTCATCAACGGTCAAACGCCGGCGGCGGCGCGGCGCGCGCGCGCGTATGGGATTGTCTTTCAAGCGCCGACGTTGATGGAGTGGCGGACGGTGGTGCGCAACATCGAACTGCCGCTGGAAATTATGGGGCTATCGCGCGCTGAACGTCAGGCGCGTGCGTACGCGCTACTCGATTTGATTCGGCTGCGCGATTTTGCTGCGCGCTATCCCACCGAACTCTCGGCGGGAATGCAGATGCAGGTGGCGATTGCGCGCGCGCTGGCGTGTCAACCTCGCATTTTGCTGATGGATGAACCGTTTGGCGCGCTGGACGAAATCACGCGCGAACGGCTGGGGCGAGAACTGCTGGAGGTGTGGGCGCGTACCGCCGTGACGATTGTCTTTGTCACGCACAGCGTTCCCGAAGCGGTGCGTTTGTCGGATCGGGTGGTGGTGATGACGCCGCGACCGGGGCGCATTCAACAGAGCATAACGATTGATTTGCCGCGCCCGCGTACTGCCGCCACGCGCGACCTGCCACGCTATTGGGAACTGTTGCGCCAGGTGCGCAACGCGCTCGGCTTGAATGAAAGTCAGGATGGAGTGAGATAGATGAGTACTTTGCTCTGGAAGGCAGATAGAGGTGTACCCGCGTGGGTGCGTAACAACATCCAATACCTGTTGCTTCCCGTTGCGTTTGGATTGTTCTTGTGGCTGTGGGAAACGTTAATCGCCGTGCAACAGTATCCCTCGTTCATCTTGCCCGGTCCGCGCGAGGTGGCGCAGAGTTGGAGCGAATATTGGCAGCGCGGGATTTTTCAGTACCATATGAGCATCACCCTGTTCGAGGTGCTGCTCGGCTTTAGTATCGCGCTTGCCTTTGCGGCGAGTGTGGGCTATCTTCTGGCTAAATTGCCCTTGCTCGAAAAAATCGTTTCGCCCTACCTCGTGGCAACGCAAGCGATTCCTCTCGTGGCGATTGCGCCGCTCATTATCATCTGGATTAGCACAGGCATTGTGCAGAACGCGCTCATTGCGGCAATGATTTCGTTCTTTCCGATGCTGATCAACACGATTGTCGGCGTGCGCAGTATCCGCGCCGAGTATCGCGCGCTGCTGCGTTCGTTCGCCGCGACGCACTGGCACGTGTTCAGTAAACTCGAAGTGCCCGCCGCGTTGCCGATCTTTTTGGGCGGCGTGCGTGTGGGCGTGACGTTATCGGTCATCGGTGTCGTTGTGGCGGAGTTGATGTGGGCAGATCGCGGCCTGGGCTTTCTCATCAATTTCGCGCAGGGGCATCTGGATACACCGCTTTTGTTTGCCACCGTGATTACTCTTTCAATGATGGCTATCACGTTATACCTCGTGGTAGTGCTCATCGAAAAAATATTTTTACGCTGGAGGAAAAACATCCAATGAACAAGTGGATCGTTGTGGGCTGGTTGGTGTGGCTGAGTCTGGTCGTGTCCTGTTCGTCGAGTACACCCACGCCACCTGTCCCCACCGTCAAGCCAACGGTTGCGCCAACGCTGGCTCCCGTTCCCTCAGGTCATTTGACCGAGGTGACTGTGGTGATGGGCTACATCCCTAACGTGCAATTTGCACCCTGGTTCGTTGCGCAAAGCAAAGGGTACTTTGCCGAAGCAGGACTCAAGGTCAAATTCCAGTGGGGGTTTGAAGTAGATGGCGTGCGACTGGTGGGCGCGAATCAAGCCGAATTCGCTATGCTCGGAGGCGATCAGGTTCTTCAAGCGCGCGAAAAGAACATCCCCGTCGTCTATGTAGCGAATTATTACAATGGCTTTCCAATTGCCATCTTTTCATTAAAAGAGAAAAAGATCGAAAAGCCCCAGGACCTGGTAGGCAAAAAAGTAGGCTTGCCCGGTTTCTTTGGAGCCACCTATACCGGTTGGCGTGCCCTGTTGTACTCGGCGAATGTAAAGGAAAGCGATATTAAAACGCAAGAGATTGGTTTCACACAGGTTGCTGCCGTTACCCAGGGTGTGGTGGATGCGGCGGCAGGATACTTGAACAACGAGCCGGTACAATTGCAAATGCAAGGCCGCGAGATTAACGTGATTCGGGTAGCCGAGTACAGTCGCCTGGTGGGCATCGGCCTGGTGACCAGCGAAAAGATGATGAACGAGAAACCGCAGGTCGTGCGCGGAATGGTCATCGCGTTGATGCGTGGTATCCGGGCGACGCTGGACAAGCCCGACGAGGCGGTGGCGATTTTTGTGCAAGCGGTTCCCGAAGCGGGCGGTTCAAATCTCAAGATGACCGAAGCCGTTTTCCAAGCCACACTCGATTTGTGGATGAGTCCACATCCGGGCTATGTGGATCCCGCGGCGTGGGCGGCATCCTACAAGTTTATGAAAGACGCCGGCTTTATCAAAACGGACTTTGATATTACCAAAGCGTACACGAACAAGTTTGTGCCGTAAACAAAGAGGGGGCGCGTGACTCACGCGCCCTCTCGACATTTTTATACCCACAAACCACCGTGCACATTCACTATGGCGCCGGTGACATAGCGCGCCTTGTCGGAGACAAGGAACGCGACCATCTCGGCAATATCGCCGGGCATGCCGAGTGTGCCGAGCGGCACGAGTGGTGGCAGTTCACGCCGATCGGCTTCGGTGGTCGCATACGTCTCGATGAAACCGGGATTGACGGCGTTACAGCGAATCCCATAGCGCGCTTCGCTCCGCGCGACCGATTTGGTGAGCACGATGACGCCGGCTTTGGCGGCATTGTACGCTGCCGTCGTCGGCGCGCCGCGCAACGTTTCGATGTTCAGTGAGCCGATATTGATAATGTTCCCCTTTTTCCGTTCGCGCATCGAAGGCAAGGCGTATTTGATGCAGTAAAAGACGCTGGAGAGATTACTGTCCAGAATGTGGCGCCACTCGTCAATTTCGGTATCCAGAACCGATTTAACCAGAAAGGGTCCCGCATTGTTGACGAGTACATCAATTTGTCCAAGGGCGCGCAATGTTTCGTCAATCAAATGTTTAGCACCTTCGGGAGTGGATACATCGGCTTGAATGGCGCGCGCGCGTGGCGCATGTACCTGAACGCGCGCGAGTGTTTCCTGCGCGGCGTTCGCATCGCTGCGATAGTTCACCACAACGGTATAGCCATCTTTTGCAAGGCGTACAGCAATCTCGCTGCCAATCCCTTTGGCACTGCCGGTCACAACAGCGATAGTTTCATCAGTCATTGAGAATTCTCCTTGTGCAGTGTTCGGTGTTCGTGTTTATACCTTCAACGGTCGCAAACTTGCATTTTGGTTTGCACAGTACAGGCTTGACCCCACTCATCCCCCTGCTCCCTGCTCTCCCCGCGAAGCGGGGAGAGCAGGGGGAGTGAGGGGGTTGGTGGCGGGCGGCTTCGCCGCCCGCCACCAAACTGTTCTTTTACTCCCCCTCCCCGTTGGGGCGAAAGATTTTTCGCCCCCCCAACGCAGAGGGGGCAAGGGGGGTGGGGCACCACCTCCTCAAGAGGCTGCATCTGGCTGTTGCAGCATAGCCCGATGAGTCCGAATTATGTGAAAGAGGATTATGTTGTACTGCCTGATGATTGACCACGCTTTGCTCTGGCTTTGGTCACTGGATCGTAAATGATGAAAAAGATCATCCCCGCCAGAGCAATCCATCCCATCCAATCGCCCCACTGAACGGCGAGTGCATCGCCACGGCCCAGCGGCACATCGGTGATGACCGTCTGCCCGCTCTTGTCGCCGCCGGGAGTTATCGCCGAGGCGATAATCCGACCATACGGGTCAATGATGACCGAATCGTTGCCGCTGTTATCGGCTTTGACCATACTGACGCGGTTCTCGATGGCACGAAACACGAGGTGGGTATAGTGCGTTTTGGCGATGGCGGGCCAATCGTGCGAGGGAACAAGAATCAATTGCGCGCCATTGCCGGTGATCTTGCGGGCGGTGTCCGTAAAGTCGAGGTCGTAGCAGATGATGGTGCCGATTTTACCGAACGACGTATCGTAAACCGGATAAGTGCCGCGCGTCGGGCTGGTCTCTCCAGCAAAGACGACCGGATGGTCTTTGCCATAGACGCCCAGGAATTGACCTTGCGGGGATAGCACGGTGGTTTCGTTACGCCAGACCTGTTCGGTTACCTTAGCAAAGTAGCCCAGCACCAGATACGCGTTGGTCTCGGCAGCCAGTTGGCGAAATTCGGCGGTACGCGTTACCTGCGGATCACCCTCGATGGCAATTTCGGGCCAGACGACGATTTGGGCGCCATCCTGAGCCGCCTGACGGGTGAGTTCGCTGAATTTGTCCACCCCGCTCCACGGTACGCCTGCGTCGTAGTGCAGCGCGGCGGCGCGCACCGTCGGAGTGGTTGGCGTGCGGAAGAGAGCCAGACTCAGTGCTGTCCACGCCACGAGCGCAACAAGTACACCCAGCGTCCATGCGCGAACTGTGCGCGGCGGCAGGGAGGGGATGTCGGCATCCAGTTTCCAGCGTCGGTCGAAGAGATACAACGCGCCCAATCCCAACCCGTAGTTGAAGAACATAATAAGCAGGCCAAGACCGAAAATGCTGAAAATGCTTATCGGCTGAATCAACCAGGGTTGGCTGTACAGCGTGTTGGCAACAAAGCCCCAAGTGCCCATAATGGGAATGAAACTGCGAATCATCTCAAAGCCGACCCAGTTCACCGCGCCATACGTAGCAAACCAACGATAGGCGGTGCGTTCATGGAACGCGCGCACGCCGCTATCTGCCAGATAACTGATGCCGGCAATGAGCAGCGGCAGCCAGGTCATATAGAGACCGCTGCCAGCAAAGATGGGAGTCAGATAGCCGCCCAGCCAGCCACCGATGGTGATCGCCGAGGCGAGACTGGAGAATTTGCTGGGTAGGACGCGGAATTGGGCGACCAGCATCGGTACAAAGCCGATCCAGATGAATAGCCAGAGATCGTAGGGCGGGAAAGATAGAGTTAGCAGGATGGCGCTGACAACTGATAGGAGGATGCCGCTACCCATGCGGATCCAGAAAATTTTGTGAGATGGGGACATTTTTTTCTCCTTGAGGCGGACTCGCGGCACGCGTAGAGCTGCACGCGTAGCGAGCAGAGGGTTGTCCAGTGCTTGCATCTATTTCGGCGCGATTCTATCTTACCTAAAGACTCTTGTCAAGACCTATGGCGAAACGACAGACAATTAAGCCCTGTAGCCGTTTCTGAAACCCGTGCTAGCCATCGCCAAGTTGCCCCACTCCCTCGCCCCCTGCCCACACCGCCGAGCGGCGTGGGGAGGGGGAACTGGGGAATGGGGGAGTGGGCAGGCGGCGCAGCCGCCCGCCCACTCCCCGCCTTCCATCTCCCCCTGCTCTCCCCGCTTTGCGGGGAGAGAGCAGGGGGCAGGGGGATGAGATGGATTGTCCCCAAGTAGAGGCAAGGCATTACCAATTTATTTCCTTAAAATCCATAATTTGCCACAACGCAGAGTGATGTCCGCCTGCGCGGACAACATCTGCCGACGCCGGTCGGCATGGCTGTGGCTTGCTGCGACTTGCAGTCGCCTCGCGCGATTTTAATCCATCGCGCACGCCAGGCGTACCAAACCCAGCACGATGACCACGCCCATCGCCACAAGCGCGAGCGCGACCGCCGCGTCGAGAACATTCGTGCCGAACCACAGATACGCGAACAGCGCGGGATACACCACCAGGTACGACTTGATAGCGAATGGCAACGGCACGCGATAATGATTACACAAGTAGAGCGTCAAATTGAAAGCAGGATACACGATACCGTAGAGTCCTGCCAGCAACGGATTCAGCGCGCCCCACAAGGCTAGCCCGGCGATGACCAGCACTTCGCGGAAATGATCGCAGTATTGATCGAACAGCGCGCCAAAGTTCGAGGCACGATTGGTCGCGCGCGCAAGCGCGCCATCTATGCCATCGAGCGCAAGCGCGATGACGAACAGCACAAACGCGCCGCGCGGTTGCGTCGGCATCAGCGCGACAACCAGCGCGCCGAGTGGCACTTGCGCAAACGAGACCGCGTTTGGCGAGACGCGCAGCGCGACGAGCACGCGCACAATCGGCGCGAACAGCGCGCGCAACACGCGTCGTGCCGGCGCGAGAAAGCGTCGTTCGAGTGAGGAATAGGAATCGTTCATCGGCGGTTCACTTTTCTTGTTGTAACTACTGAGTAATTACGAATACCTTTGCATTCTACATACATCATCCCAACCTTGGCAACTACCTGTAACCTGCAACCTGTAACCTGAAACTTGTAATCAACACTCCCGCCCGCTTGCACTTTTTCGCGGTGCTGTGTAGAATGGCGCGGCGATGACGGATATTTTTTACGATCTGGAGACCAAAGAACTACTCGACCCGAATGCTCCCGATCAAGAGATAGCCATCCGCGCGCTCACAATGTCGGTGGGAGTGACGTGGTGCGAATGTCACAACGCGCAAACATTTCGCACTACGGCACCGCTTATCAAACATCTGCTCGCGCACGATCGCATCATCGGCTTTAACATTGTGCATTTCGATAACGCGGTGCTGGCATGGTCGCCCGAGCGTCCCGTGCGCGACCCGCTCGACCCTGATTCGTTGCGCGTGCCCGATTCGCCGACGGAACTCAAAAAACTCCTCGATCAAAAAAGCTTCGATTTGCTCGCGGATTTAGAGGCGCGGCTGGGACATCGCGTTGGACTTGCCGCGCTGGCGGAAGGTTCGCTGGGCAGGCAAAAGTTGGCGACGGGTCCACAAGCCGTTGTGTGGAATCGGCTGGCGGTGACGCTGCGCGAACGGTGGCCCCTCGCGCTGACGAACGTCGGCGATACCGAAGGCGCCGAGCGGGTGAACGAACTGGGCGCGTGGTTTCAGGAACGACTTGAAAAATATTGCTTGCAGGATGTACTACTCGTCAAAAAAATCTTCGAGTATGGTGTTGTGAACAAGCGCGTCGCCTACATTGATTTTGAGGGCGAGCGGCGCGTCGTCCGAGTGCAGTGGCGGTAGTGGGAGTGGGTGATTAGGTGATTGGGTGATTAGGAGATTCCTCTTTCGTCATTCGTCATTCGTCTTTGGCTCATTGGCACATTGGCTTATTGGCTCATTTGTCATCACAGGGGCATCTATGTCTTTCTCCAACCAATCGGTGCAAACTTTTCTCGACGAACTCGCGTCGGCGGAAGCGGTGCCGGGCGGTGGCACGGTTGCCGCGTTGAGTGGCGCGCTCGGTGCGGCGCTGGTGGCAATGGTGTGTCGCTTGACCATCGGCAAAAAGAATTATGAGGCAGTCAGCGCGGCGATGCAAACGATGCTGCCGCGCGCAGAAGCATTGCAACGCGAGTTGACCGACTTGATGCAAGCCGATACGGACGCGTACGCGCGCGTGCTGGACGCCTACAGGTTACCCAAGACGACAGAGGAGGAAAAAGCGGCGCGCACACAGGCGATTCAAGCCGCGCTTCAGCATGCTGCCGATGTGCCGCTACGCGTCGCCGAGTGTTGCGCGGAGGTGCTCTCACTGGCGCGCATCGTTGTGGAACAAGGCAACCAGAACGCGCGCAGCGATGGCGCGGTCGGCGCGCTGATGGCGCACGCGGGCGTGCGCGGCGCGGCGTACAACGTGCTCATCAATCTGCAGAGTATCCGCGATGACGCGTTTGTGCAGGAACGCCGCGCGCGCGTGACGATTCTGCGAAGCGAAGCAGAGCGTGGGCTACACAAGGTTGTGGAGATAATGGACACGTAGGGGCTAGCAGCGCGGTATGCACAAGGCGTTGCCAGAGTAAAATGGTGGGGTGACTGCTTAAAGCAATCACCCCACCATTTTTTGGAGATGGTAAAATGCGTCTTGCGTCACGTACGGATATGTCCGTCGTGCTGATCGCTAATCGAGCGCGACAAAGATTTCCCCGTTCTCTATCTGGATGGGATAGGTTTTGATGGGGAACATTGCCGGCATTTGAGTCGCGGCACCAGTCGCAGGATTAAAGCGTCCCCCGTGTCGCGGGCATTCGATCTCTCCATCAACCAACCTACCATCGCCAAGGGGACCGTTATCGTGCGTGCAGAGATCCTGTGTGGCAAACAAGGTGCCTTGCCAGTTCGCAATCAAAATAGATTCGCCGTTGACCTCAAACGCGCGGAGAGAACCAACGGGAACGTCTGCCAGTTGAGCCACTCGAACCAGGCGTGCCATTCTAGTCTTCCTCTTCTTCATCGGGCCAGGTGTGGATGCCATACACACCGGCTTTGATCACTTTGAGCGGCAAGAGCGCGCATTTGATTCGCGTGGGTCCCAGAGGAATCCCTAGCAAATCGAGCACAAATTGCTTGTCCATTTTTTTAATTTCATCGAGCGATTTACCGATGAGTTCATCCGTCAGCATCGAAGCGGCGGCTTGACTGATGGCGCATCCCTTGCCATTGAATTTCACATCTGCCACGATGTTGCCTTGCAATTTAATGTCAATCCGAATCCGATCACCACACAGGGGATTGGAATCTTCGTACGAAACATCCGCATCCGGAATTTCACCATGATTGTGAGGATGTTGATAGTGATCGAGAATGAGTTCGCGATAGAGATTGTCCATAGTCAATGCGCCAGTGTGTCAATGTGCCAATAAACCAATCCCATTCGTCATTGGTCGTTCGTCCTTCGTCATTCATCTCATACGGACTGGAAGACACGCTGTACTTTTTTGATCGTTTCTACCAGTTTGTCCACTTCGTCTAGTGTGTTGTAGATGTAGAACGAGGCGCGCGTCGTGGCGGCGAGACCATAGTGCTCGTGCAGGGGCATAGCACAGTGATGACCGGCGCGCACACACAGCCCTTCCCGATCGAAGATTTGCGCTACGTCGTGTGGATGAATGCCAGCAATATCGAAGGCGATGACTCCGCCGCGTTCCGCCGCGCTGGAGGGACCCAGTACGCGCACGCCAGCGAGCGTGCGAAACTGCTCCAGCGCGTACGCAGTCAACTCTTGCTCATGCGTGCGCACATTGTCCATTCCCAGCGCGGTCAAATAGTCCACCGCCGCACCCAGGCCGATCGCTTCGGCAATCGCCGGCGTGCCGGCTTCGAATTTCCAGGGGAGTTCGTTCCAGGTGGCGTGGTCTAGATATACCTGACGAATCATATCGCCACCGGCTAAAAAAGGCTCCATCGTTTCCAGCAGCGCGCGCTTGCCGTACAGGATGCCCACGAAGGGCCCCAACATCTTGTGGCCACTGAAAGCAAGAAAATCACAATCGAGGGCTTGAACATCCACCGCAAAGTGTGGAACGGCTTGTGCGCCATCTACGACGACACAGGCGCCAACGCGATGGGCGCGCGCGATGATTTCACGAATCGGCGTGAGTGTGCCGGTGACATTCGATGCCATTGTGACTGCCACCAAGCGCGTTCTTTCGGTGATGTGGGTCTCGATGTCTTCCGCGAGTAGTCGCCCCTCGTTGTCCACGCGAATAAATTTCAAGCGCGCATCTTTTTCCTTTGCCAGACGTTGCCACGGCACCAGGTTCGCGTGGTGCTCCAGTAGCGTCAAAACAATGTCATCGCCGGCGCGAATGTTGGTGCGTCCCCACGAATATGCCACCAGGTTGATCGCTTCGGTGGCATTGCGGGTGTAGATGATTTCGCGATACGATTTGGCATTGATGAATTTCTGAACCTTGCGCCGCGCGGCTTCGTACTGCGCGGTGGCTTGCTCGGCAAGCGTGTACACGCCCCGATGAATGTTCGCATTCGTCTGGCGATAGTACGTGTCCATGGCGCGCAAGACGACGTCGGGTTTTTGGGTGGTGGCGGCACTGTCGAGGTAGGTGACGGGCTTGCCGTTGACTTTTTGTTGCAGAATCGGGAAATCTTCCCGAATCGCTGACACATTCAAACCGGCGGTGGGCATAGCGCATTCCTCTACGTGATGATGGTTACCAGCCTAACAGCAACGCGGGATCTTCCATATAGTTCGGGTCCCATAAATCGGGCAGAACCGTAATCTTGATGTCGCGTCCCGCCGTATCTCTGGCAAGGTCTTTGACCTGTTGAATCAGCCACCCAGCGTAGGGACAAAAGGGCGTCGTCAGCATCATTTTGATTTCGGGTTCGTCTTGATTCAAATTGATTTCGCGAATCAAGCCGAGTTGCACCACATCCAATCCCAGTTCAGGGTCTTTGACCTGACGCAAGGCTTGTTTGATTTTTCCTTCGATGCTCTCAGGTGGATAATCGGGAGCAGGTTTGTGGTCAGTGATTGTGAACTCGTTCATTGGAAACCTGTTAAAGGCAAAACCCCGTCGTCGTGGCAAAAGACGGCGGGGCATTTGCCGACGCAAAGAAATTTTACCATAGGCGGTGATTTTAGGCAATTTGGAGGGGTTACACCCATCCGGTATGCGCCAGCACGATAGGTTGAATCAGTTTTTGACCCAGGGACTGACGTGTGGGGTACTCGCGTGCTGCTCCTTTTAACGTGTCTATCCCCAACGTCGCACAACGCAGACGCGATTTGAACACGCCTTCGCCCATCTGGTCAATCAGCACCTGATACGGCAGGGCTTCGATCTCCGCGAGGGTCATCCCTTTGACCAACTCTGTGATTATCGAAGCCCCAGCCATACTCACTGTACATCCGTGTCCTTCAAAGCGAATATCTACAACGCGCTGCTCGGCATCCAGACGCAGGTACATCGTGACGACGTCACCACAGCCGGGATTGCCTCCGTTGACCAGAATATCAGGGTCGGTCAGTGTACCATAGTTGCGAGGATGTTGATAGTGATCCAGTATCAGGGCGATGTGCTCTTGTTGATCCATCGGTCCTATTTCTCGATAGGCACGCCCACGAGATTACCCCACTCGGTCCATGAACCGTCGTAGTTGCGGACGCGCGGATACCCCAGGAGATAGGTGAGGACGAACCAGGTATGACTGGAGCGTTCACCGATGCGGCAATAGGCGATGATGTCTTTATCGGGAGTGATGCCTTGTTCTGTGTACAGCGCGCGCAACTCTTCCGCCGATTTGAAGGTGCCATCCTCGCGGACCGCCTTTGCCCAGGGGATATTTTTAGCCCCCGGGATATGCCCTCCGCGTAGAGCACCTTCTTGGGGATAGCCGGGCATATGCAGTAACTCACCGCTATACTCTTGTGGCGAGCGCACATCCACGAGCGGTTGACCGCTGGCAATGTGTTGCATCACTTGTTCGCGAAAGGCACGAATCGTCTTGTCATCGCGCTCTTTGGCTACATAGTGGGTGCGTGGATAGGTGGGGATTTCTTTGGTTAGCGGACGATTCTCCGCAATCCACTTTTGACGTCCCCCGTTCATAACGACACAGCGCTCGTGACCAAAGAGTTTAAAGACCCAAAAGGCGTAACAGGCCCACCAGTTGTTCTTATCGCCGTAAAAGACCACGGTTGTATCATTCGCAATGCCGCGACTGGACATCAACTCTTCAAACCGCGGGCGACTGACATAGTCGCGCATCAGCGCGTCTTGCAAATCGGTATGCCAGTCAATTTTGACGGCGCCAGGAATATGTCCCACGTCGTAGAGCAGCACATCTTCATTCGATTCAACGAGGCGCACCATCGGATCGTTCAGATGTTGCGCGACCCATTCGGTTTCGACGAGGACTTCGGGATGGGCATAATCACTCATACGCGACCTCCTTACGAAAATCCGTTTGTCCACGAAGGGCACGAAGGAACACGAAGAAAAAATCTTCGTGAACCTTCGTGTTCTTGGTGGATCTATTCATCCGTTGTGGCAGACGCGTGCGTCATGAACAACTCCTGTTAATCTTTGAGTTACGAGTACATACGGCGTACTTACGCCGTACCGATCTTGTTCTGGATGACATGTTCTAACGCTTCTCGTACCGCTGTCAGTGGAATCTTTTGCAACAAGGGCTCAAAAAACCCTTCGACGATCAGACGTTCGGCTTCGATTTTGGAAACACCGCGCGTCCTCAGGTAAAAGACCTGTTCGGGATCAATCGGTCCCACCGTTGCACCGTGCGTGCAACGCACATCGTTCGCTTCGATCTCCAGTTCGGGAATCGAATCAGCATGCGCGTGTTGGCTCAGGAGCAGGTTGCGATTGGCTTGATATGCATCGCTGCGCTGTGCGTTCGGATTGACGCGAATCAAGCCGCGAAAGACCGCGTAGGCGCGATCTTTCAGCGCACCTTTGTACAACAAATCGCTGGCGGTTTGTCCAACGAGATGATTCTGGAAGGTGTGTTGATCAAAGTGCTGTTTGTCGTCACCAAAGAAAAAGCCAAGCAAGTTGGCTTGTGCCCCCGCGCCAATGAATTTGCAGTCGAGGAAGGCTTTGGTGGTCTGGCTTCCCAGCGTGCCGTTGAGCCACGTCAGTTGCGCGTCGCGCTCTAACAGCGCGGTTTGCGAAGTAAAGTGCCACACGTTGCGTGCCAGGTCTTGCAGATGAAAATACTGCAAACGGGCGCCCGGTTTCAGAACCAATTCGACGGCGGTGTTGGAAAAGCGCTGGGCTTCGGTCGCCTCGGAGGTGAATCGTTCAATCAACGTCACCGACGCACCCTCCTCGACGATGACGAGCGTGTGGGCAAGGAGCGCGACGTTTGGCGCGTCAAAGTGGATGAGCGATTGGAGCGGCAGTTCCACCACGACACCGCGCGGCACATACAGAAAAGTACCCGCGTTGAAAAATGCGCCGTGCAGTGCAACGAACTTTAAATCGCCAATCGTATCACCGTACGCCGCGCCTTCGCCTTTGGTTGTCTTGGCACCGGCATAGCGATTTTCGGTGTACGTGACCGCGCGCGTCATCAGGTACTCGCGAACAAGTTCGGGATATGTTTGGATCGCGGTGTGGAGATCGGTGAAGATGACCCCACGCTTTTTCACATCCTCCGCCAGCCATACATCCGCGAGAGTTATGTTGTATTGTGTCACCACGCCGCCACCGCGCGCGTCCTCTGCGATGCGCAGCGATGCAGGCAGTGCGGTACTCACAGCGGGAGCGAACGGGATGGCAGCATCGAGTTTCAAATTCTTGAGCGAGGTGCGCCGCCACAATTCATCATTGGGCGCGGGCGCCGGCGTTTCTTGGTACAGGTGCCATGCCTCGCGCCGGCGCGCGCGCAGCCAGTCGGGTTCGTTCTTCGCTGCCAGCAGGTATTCGAGCGCGGCGGGTGAGAATCCGGTTGCGAGTTCAAGTGTTGCGACTGTGTTGGTCATCTAGCCCACCGATCCTTCCATTTGCAGTTGAATCAAGCGATTCATTTCGACAGCGAATTCCATTGGCAACTCTTTCACAATCGGTTCGATGAAACCACTGACGATCATCGTCGCGGCTTCGGCTTCGCTCAAGCCGCGCGACATTAGATAAAAGAGTTGCTCTTCGCCGATTTTCGACACGCTGGCCTCGTGACCGATTTGCACATTGTCCTCGTCCACTTCGATGTACGGGTACGTGTCCGAGCGCGAGGTTTCGTCGAGCAGGAGCGCATCGCAACGCACATTCGATTTGACCCCTTCGCAACCGGGATACACTTTGAGCAACCCGCGATACGAAGTCCGTCCGCCGTCTTTGCTGATGGACTTGGAGGTGACGAGCGATGAGGTGTACGGCGCGCCGTGTACCACTTTGCCGCCAGCGTCCTGATGTTGCCCCCGCCCGGCAAACGCTACCGAGAGAATTTCGCCGCGCGCGCCTTTGCCCATCATATACACCGAGGGATATTTCATCGTCACTTTGGAGCCCAGATTACAGTCCACCCACTCCATCGTTGCATCTTCGTACGCCACCGCGCGCTTGGTCACCAGATTGTACACATTCATTGACCAGTTTTGAATCGTGGTGTAGCGCACGCGCGCGCCTTTGTGCACGATGATCTCAACGACCGCGCTGTGGAGTGAATCGCTGGAGTAAATCGGTGCGGTACAGTTATGCGAGACCACTCCTTCGCCGATGTACGATTCGTCTTCCTCAACGGAAAAGTTATAAACGGTCGTGTCCATCTCTTCGATCTCGATGGCGCGAATGGGGACGTAAAGGTAGTGTTCATCGAGATAGAACGGCAAATCGTTTTGTTTGCCGTCCGGCGCGGGATGCCCAACGAGGGCGCCAAATTTGGAATTCCAGGGTGATGAAACGACGACGCTGAACATGTCCTGGCGCGGCTCTTCGCGCATCTGGATATTGATCGAAGCGGCAATGCCCAACCGCAACAAGGCATCACGAAACGCGTACGCGAGGTTGCGCGAGATCGTGTTGTAACGGAACATATTTTTCTTGGGATCGTAACTGCCATCGCCGCGCCACATACCGCGTACCAGTTCCGCCAGACAATCCAGTGGAGCGTTCTGCACCCACGCCGGCACGCGTTTTTCATACACTGTAGAACCGAATTCATTCGCAAAGACGCGCGCTACTTCGGTCGAGGCTAAGACAAGCGTCTGTCCATTTTGATATGGTTTGTTTTCGATCCTTGCTTTACCGAAATAGCGCTGGGTCAGTTCCTTCACCTCCTGGAGATAGTCTGTTTCGCTGGTGTTGAAAGAGAAAGAAAGGTAGTGCTCATTGTCCACGTGCCCTTCGGAGTAATAGTATCCAAACAAGCGGAACAAATCGGGTTCCAACGCAAGATTGACGGCGCGTTCGATGGGAGCATGGCGTCCTCGTCCGATCCAGATGGCTGTGGTGTACGTTGTACCGACGTGTTCGTCAGGCGTGGGAACAGGGATTGTCAAATAATCGCCCGGTTTCAAATCAGCGGCGGTTAGCCATTCGGGAGCGAATTGGCGATTCCGTTCGTTAGCGCGCTCTCTACGCACCGCCAGTAAGGGATGTTCTGCAGTGACGTGCAACGTCTGACTGCTATCCCCAAAATAGCGGATGTGATAGATCGCACCCGAGTAGGGGCGTTGCATCGTCCGATACACCTTGCGAAAGCGTCCGCGATGGGTGAGCACCTCGTCACCGACGCGAATCTCTTCGATGGGTTTTTCACCCTCGCGTGTTCGCACGCGCGCGCCTGCCAGAAAGCACCCTTCGACATAGTGCACGTACGAACCTTCGTCCGCGATAATCAGCGTGCGTTCGAACTGACCCATATTTTGCGCGTTGATGCGAAAGTACGCCTGAAGCGGCATTTCGACGCGCACGCCTTTGGGGACGTAGATAAACGACCCGCCCGACCACACCGCGCTGTTCAGCGCGGCAAATTTGTTATCGGAAGGCGGAATCACGGTGCCAAAATACTTTTTCACCAGGTCAGGATATTCTGCCAGTCCTTGATCCATCCCCAAAAAGATCACGCCTTGCTTTTTTAGATTTTCCTGGATGTTGTGATAGACCACTTCCGAGTTGTGCACAATGAGGCCTTCAGCGACAAAGTTGTGTGGACCATCTACCTCGATATCGTACACGGGTTCCATACCCGCTGGTGTGATCGAGTCAATTCTAGCAAAACCGATGTATTCGTTAGTGTGTGTGCGGAAAGTAGTTCCTTTAGCACTCGAAAAGTTGTGGTGGTACTTGCGTTTACCAAAGCGGGTGGTCCGTTGCGGAGAACGCGAACGAACTCGCTCAGAGTTACCGCTAATCTGCATACGGTAGCCAACCGTTGTGCGATTTTCATCCAGCGGATGCCGCGATTCAAAGTGGTGAATCGAAGAGGTGGTCAAGCCGCATTGAGCGCACAGGTTCTGGATATCCTGCAATAGGGCTTGGTTGGCGCTGGTCAGTACGAGATCATGATTCTTGGGATGATGGCGTACGTAACCATCGGCATCCAGATAACCACCCAAAAAGTCAAGTTTCTGCTCTTGGGGTAGTGAAAAGACCCATGCGGGGATTCGTTTGGTGAGCGCGTCGCCGGCAAATCCATTCTCTTCCAGATAACGTGCCAGGATAGTGGAGTTGATGGTCATACGAGACGGATCACCATTGGTGGGTGACAGAGCGAAGAGATGCTCCGTCACGCGCGTGAATTCTTGTCGCAGCGGTTGATCTGTTTCGGGAATGGCAAAACTGACCCGTGCCTTGTCGGCACCGTTCTGATGATGAATGTAACCATCTCCCAGGTACAGCCCAAGCCACCACATCAAATCGGGTGAAGTATGCTCTGGCAGGTTGATGGGATTGTAGCGGTTTGAAATATCGAGGGCGTACTCGACGGACTGATTACGTCCAACGACGGTTGTTTTGATTTTGGGATGACGCAACGTAGCCGTTGTCCCTACATCAGGAATTTGTTTGGCTACAGCGACGAGGTCGCCCGGCTTGAGTTCATTGAGATATTTCCAAACCCGGCGATAGCGACCGCGTAATCTATCTACACCGCGTCGATATTCGAGCGTCAAAAATGGATGATTCGCCGTCGCTTTGATCGTTCGCGTGCCCACGCGCACTTGAAAGACCTCACGTGTCCCTTTGGCGGCTGTGGCTTTGACCGATGCAGGGACAAGCCGGTTGCTTTCTTCGTCGAAAGAGAACACAACGTCCCCGGCGAGAACATCCTTGATGGGCACCAGCCCGCGCGCGGTGTAGACCTGTGTGTCTCCACTCAGACACTCATACTGCGCGCCTACGCCAGCCAGAAACTTTTTTTCCGCTTCGGGAATGCCCAGCCGGTCGAACGTCTTTTTGATTTGCTCCGGCACATCGTCCCACGAGCGTTCCGTGCGGTCGGTCGCGCGCACAAAGTAGTAAATGTCATCAAAGTTGATGTCACTCAGATCGGCGCCCCATTTGGGCATTGGACGTTGCTGGAACAGTTCCAGCGCGCGCAAACGAAACTGGCGCATCCATTCGGGTTCATTTTTCATCCACGAAATTTCTTCGACAATATCCCGGTCGAGCCCTTTGCGCGCTTTGAAGACATATTTCTCCGGATCGTAAAAGCCGTATTTTTCTCGATAAACGGAACTCGATGCGCCAATATCAAATGTAGATTTATCAAATTGTGTCATCGTGCCTCCTATCAGGTTACAGGTATGCCAACGCAACTTGCCTGTCTACCCTGTTACCTGTCTACCTACTTGTTACTCTCCACAATCCAATCGTACCCTTTTTCTTCCAACTGCAAGGCAAGTTCTGGACCACCCGAGATAGCCATTTGACCATTCATCAGAACGTGAATAAAGTGAGGTTTGATATAGTTCAAGATACGTTGATAGTGTGTGATGAGCAGAATACCCAGATTCGGATTCATCAGGGTATTGACTCCTTCGGCGACGATGCGCAAGGCGTCAATGTCCAGACCCGAATCGGTTTCATCGAGGATGGCTAATTCGGGATTCAGGACTGCCATCTGCAAAATCTCGACGCGTTTCTTCTCGCCACCACTAAAGCCATCGTTGAGATAGCGCGTTGCAAACGACGCATCGAGTTTCAATAGTTGCATCTGTTTGAGTAATAATTTGCGAAATTCGGGAATGCTGATGGCTTTTGCCTCGCCGTTGGCACTCGTCGCTTTGCGTTTGGCGTTCAGCGCGGTGCGCAAAAAATTCGCGACGGTCACGCCGGGAATCGCCATAGGGTATTGAAACGCCAGAAAGATGCCTTTCTGTGCCCGTTCATCCGGTCCCCATTCGAGGATACTTGCGCCTTTGTACAGAATGTCGCCTTGCGTGACCGTGTACCTGGGATGTCCTGCGAGGGTGTTCGCCAGCGTGGACTTGCCCGAACCGTTGGGACCCATAATCGCGTGAATTTCGCCCGCGTGAATCGTCAGGTTAATTCCTTTGATGATTTCTTTCCCTTCCACTTGAACGTGAAGGTCTTTGATTTCCAATTGGGGTGTCATTAAATCCATCGCTCCTCTCGTTTTTATCATCTTGTCAGCGTTCATTCTAGAGTTGAACTATAAAAGGAATGTAAGAAAGTGCAGGTGCTCCTAAAGAAATTGTTAGAATTGACAGACCTTGGCAGGCAGGGTAGAATAGCGCAAAAGGTTATAGGAGCAAAATGGCAACGGTATATCTGGTGGTTGTGCTTACCGCGCGGCATTCCATTTCTGGCGAGATCACCTTGCACGATCAACGCCTGTCCGATTTTTTGAATGATCGTCGCGAGACGATGATGCGTTTGGTGAACACGCAGGTTGCGCGTCTTGCCGATCCTGGCAAGGTAATCCAGCGTGGTGCCGAGGCGGTGATTCCCAAGGCGTTGATTAGTGTCGCGTTCGAGCCGCCCCAGAAAGCCATTCCGCCGTCGCGCCGTTTGTTTGGCTATGTGCGCAAACAGCAGTACGAAGTGTTTTTACTGTTAGAGGGCCTGGAAATTCACGGCACCCTGCACACGACTGGCGAACTGGACTTGTACCGCTATCTGGCGAACACTACCGATAGTTTTTTGCCGATCACGCGCGCCACGGTGTATCTCGAGGCGAGTGAGCGTTATGTGATCGAGCAAGAGGCGATTCTGGTGAACGCGCGCGGGATTCGGTACATTGCACCCAAAGAATCTACGGCCGTGACGTCGCGGGGAGCGGATTGATGTGGCGCGGGTAACAAGTGCATCGGCAAAGGTCGCGCTTTGGCCGATGTTTTGTTTGGCGCGCCGACTAGCCGCGTCCAAACACGTACAAAATCGTCACGATGCAGAGCCCCCACAAGAACACGGCGCCCAGCAACCACCGGTCGCGCCAGAGCATCTCTTCGGGACTACCTCCTTCACCTTTGATGTGGACCAGATACAGCAAACGAAACACGACAAAAAGTGCAAACGGAATCGTCAACATCATCGCGTTGTTCGGAGGCAAGTTCTTTGCCGAGAAGGTGTACAGCGAATAAGCCATCACGAACGACGCGGTCGTTACCGAAATCATTTGATCCAGCACCTGGGGTGTGTACTCTTTAAGAATAAAGCGGTGATTGGTCGCATTGTTTTCCAGTAGCACCAGTTCGTGGCGACGTTTAGCAAAGCCGATAAAGAGCGCGAGGAGTGCTGTGCAGACATACAGCCAGGGTGACGCGGGCACATGAATCGCGGCGGCACCACCGAGCGCGCGCAAGACCAATCCAGCGGCAAGCGTAAAAACGTCCAGAATGACAATGTGTTTCAAGACATACGAGTACGCGAGCATCAACACGAAATAAATCAGCGCGATGACACCGAACCACCCTTCTAGCGCGAACGAAGCCGGGAGTGCTATCAGCAGCCACACGATGATCGCGACCACCGCCACCGATTTCGATAGCGCGCCTGACGCCAGCGGGCGAAAGCGTTTTTGGGGATGCAAACGATCCTTTTCAATGTCCACCAGATCGTTGATGAGATAGATGACGCCAGAAAGGATGCAGAATAAAATAAAACCCACTGTGGCTTTGCCAAGCAAAGCCCACATTTCGGGTGAGAAGGGACGCCAATATTCCCGCAAAGTAAATGCAAATGGAATGAACACCATTAGATTCTTGGTCCATTGGCGTGGACGCATCGTCTTGAGTAGGTGAATCAACATTCTGCCTCCGATAACGAATATCATACACAGAATTACGCTAAATGACAAATGACGGAGGGCGAACGACGGAGGACTAACGATGGAGGACGAACGACGAACGACGGAGGACGAACGACGAACGATGGAGGACGAACGACGAAGAGACCTTGTTATCATTTGTCATTCGTCTTTCGTCATTCGTCATGCAGCATTCGTCATTCACATTTGACTTTTTCCCACCTTGCCCTTATCCTTGCGCTGTGGCAAAGAAACGCCTTGATGTACTGCTGGTCGAGCGAGAACTTGCAGAGACACGTCAGCGTGCCCAGGCACTGATCCTTGCCGGCGATGTGCGTGTTAATCAGCAAGTGGTGACCAGAGCGGGTGCCCTCGTTGCAGAGAATGCCGAAATCACCGTGAACGCGCCGCTCCCTTACGTCAGTCGCGGTGGCGTGAAACTCGCTGGCGCGCTCGATACGTTTGGCGTGGATCCACGCGACAAGATTTGTGCGGATGTGGGAGCCTCCACCGGCGGGTTCACCGACTGCTTGTTACAGCGCGGCGCGGCACGCGTCTATGCCATTGATGTGGGTTATGGGCAATTGGCGTGGAAATTGCGCACCGATGCGCGCGTCGTCGTGATGGAGCGCGTCAACGCGCGCTATCTCGATACGTTGCCCGAAGCGGTGGATTTGGTCGTGATTGATGTATCGTTCATCTCGCTGACTCATATTTTGCCTGTGGCGTACCACTGGTTGCATTCGCGCGGTGAATGTATCGCGCTCATCAAGCCGCAGTTTGAAGCCGGACGCGAGCAGGTGGGTAAAGGTGGCGTGGTGCGCGCCGCCGAGGTGCATCGTGCAGTCCTCGAAAAAATCGTGCAGTTTGCAATTAATCATCATTGGGGCGTGCGCGCGCTGTGTCGTTCACCGATTACTGGTGCAGATGGTAACATCGAGTTCTTTATCCATCTTGACAAAACGACCATGCCACCGATTCCTAATCTCCAATCTCTAATCTCCAATCTCTAATCTCAATCGCCAATCTCTAATCTCTATGCTCACACCTCTCGAATGATGCTGTTATTCAAGACACACGAGTTGCCTGTGGCGACCGAATTTGCATACCTCCCGCGACACATCGGTTTGATGATGGACGGCAATGGCCGCTGGGCACAGCAGCGCGGTTTGACGCGCCTGGAAGGACATCGCTACGGAACGCAAAACGTGCGCCGTGTGCTGGATGCGTGCGCGCGCTACGATATTCGCATTGTGACGTTGTACGTTTTTTCCACGGAGAACTGGGGCAGACCGCGCGAAGAAGTCGAAGGTTTTTTCAAACTACTCGCCGAGGTGATTGATCGCGAGACCGAAAATTTCCGACGGCAGGGAGTGCGCCTCATTCATAGCGGTTCTCTGGACGGTGTGCCACCGCTACTGGCAGACAAGGTTCGTCGCGCCATAGAAATCACCCGTGAAAATCGCGACTATGTATTGAACGTCGCGTTCAACTATGGTGGGCGGATGGAGATTCTGCGCGCTGTGCAAAAGATTCTGGCCGATGGCATCCCCGCTCACGCGGTCACCGAAGAACTGTTTGAACGTTATCTGTTCACCTCTGGCCTGGGCAATCTGGATCTGGTGATTCGCACCGGCGGTGATCAACGCCTCTCGAACTTTTTTCTGTGGCAAGCCGCGCAGAGTGTCTTTTATTCCACGCCGATCTACTGGCCCGATTTCGATGAACACGCTTTGCGCGAGGCACTGCTCGCCTACAATCGCTTTTGGTTGGACTATGACGCGGCAAAGGTGAAAGAACAATGAAACGTTTGTGGACTCCCTGGCGTATGGTGTATTTGAAATCATCTGCTAAAGCAAAACAGTCTGGTTGCATCTTTTGTACCAAAATCAAAGCACATCGCCGCAGTGATCGCAAAAATCTGGTGGTGCAGCGCGGTGACCGCGCCTTTGTGATGATGAACCTATATCCATACACCAGCGGCCATCTCATGGTCGCGCCGTACGAGCATACCGGTGCGCTGGAAGATCTCGATGGCAAGACGTTGCAAGAGATGATGGAGTGGGTGGGCACGAGCATTCGCGCACTGCGCGCGACAATGAATCCCCAGGGGTTCAACATCGGCATCAATTTAGGACGTGTGGCAGGTGCGGGCGTGGAAGATCACGTGCACATTCACATCGTACCGCGCTGGAATGGTGACACGAATTTTATGCCTGTGCTTGCCGAAGTGCGAATGATTCCTGAACTTTTGCCGCAAACGTACGACAAATTGCGTGAGGCGTTTCAAGCCCTCACCGGTCCACCCACTTCACGCAAACGCAAATCCTGATCACGCAATCTCCAAATCCCTAATCTCTACTCGCAGGAGGAGCAATGACAACACAACGACGTGAAGTTTTGATTGTGAGCGGAGCCAGAACTGCGATCGGAAAATTTCAAGGTACACTCGCGCCGATTCCAGCGCCCGAATTGGGCGCGGTAGTGGTGCGCCACGCTGTGCAACGGGCGAACATTGCACCTGAACGCGTGGAAGAAGTGATTGTGGGCAATGTAGTGAGTGCGGGTCTGGGACAGGCGCCCGCGCGTCAGGTCGCGCTTCAAGCCGGCTTGAAAGACACGATCAACGCGACTCAAATCGGCAAGGTGTGTGGTTCAGGTTTGAAAGCGGCGATGCTTGCCAGCGCGATGATTCGCGCCGGCGACGCCGATGTGCTGGTGGCGGCGGGAATGGAAAATATGAACCGCGCGCCGTACCTGTTATCCAGCGCGCGTTTCGGTTATCGAATGGGTAATGCCGAGATGCTTGATGCGGTGATCTTCGACGGTTTGTGGTGTCCCTTTGAAAACTGGCATATGGGGCGCGCCGCAGAGTTTATCGCGCGCGAGTGTGGGATCACGCGCGAAATGCAAGACGAATTCGCGCTCAACAGTCATCGCAAAGCCCTTGCCGCGATGCAAGCCGGCAAATTCAAAGACGAAATCGTGCCTGTCGAGGTTCCTGCAAAAAAAGGCATGCTTTTGTTTGATACCGACGAAACCCCGCGCGCGGATACTTCCCTCGAGGCGCTGGCAAAACTCAAACCGGCGTTCGAGGCAAATGGCACAGTTACGGCGGGTAACGCGCCGCCGCTGAGTGATGGCGCAGCGGCAGTTGTCCTGGTGAGCGAGGAGGTGGTGGCGCGCGAAAACCTCAAGCCACTGGCGCGCGTGGTGGCATACGCTCAGGCTGGCGTAGAACCCAGGCGCATCTTCTGGGCGCCGATCTATGCCATCCAGCGCGTGCTCGAAAAATCCGCCTGGACGTTGAACGATGTGGATTTGTTCGAAATCAACGAAGCGTTCTCGGCGCAGGTGCTTGCCGATGGTAGAGAACTGGGCCTTGATTTTACGCGCGTGAACGTCAATGGCGGCGCCGTCGCGCTCGGTCATCCGATTGGCGCGAGTGGCACACGTATTCTGGTGACACTGTTGTACGCTCTCAAAGATCGCGGTCTAAAACGCGGGCTGGCCGCGTTGTGTCTGGGCGGCGGTGAGGCTGTGGCAATGACCGTGGAGATGGTGTGACAGTGACGAAGGACGAAAGACGAAAGACCAAGACCGTTCGTCTCTGGTCATTCGTCATTCGTCGCATTTTCAAGGAGGAAAAATGAATCTTCAACTCACCGAAGAACAGCGCGCCATTCGCGATCTGGCGCGCGAGTTTGCGCAAAAAGAAATTGCGCCTATCGCGGCGCAGATTGATGAGACGGGCGAGTTTCCTTACGAGACGGTCAAGAAAATGGGCGAACTCGGTTTAATGGGCATCGAAATTCCCGAAGAGTATGGTGGCGCGGGATTGGACTGTGTGAGTTACGTCCTCGCTGTCGAAGAAATATCCAAAGTGTGCGCATCGCATGGCGTCATTATGAGTGTGAACAACTCGCTGGTATGTTATGGACTGAACAAATTCGGCACCGAAGAGCAAAAGCAAAAATTTCTCATCCCTCTCGCTTCGGGTAAAAAACTCGGTGCGTTCTCGCTCACCGAGCCGCAATCGGGGAGTGATGCGGGTAATATGAAAGTGCGCGCGGTGCTGGAAGGTGATCACTATGTCATCAATGGACGCAAATCCTGGATCACCAACGGTCCCGCCGCGGATTATATGATTCTCTTTGCGTCAACACAACCCGAATTGAAACATCGTGGCACAGCGGCATTTATCGTGGACACGAAACTCCCCGGCTTTGAACTGGGCAAAAAAGAACCCAAACTGGGCATTCGCGCCAGTGCAACATGCGAAGCCACGTACGACAACTATCGCCTGCCGGTTTCGCATCGTTTGGGTAATGAAGGTGATGGTTTCAAGATCGCGATGAGCATCCTCGACGCGGGGCGCATCGGTATCGCCGCGCAGGCATTGGGCATTGCCGAAGCCGCCTACGAAGCGAGCGTCGCATACTCGAAAGAGCGTTCCGCCTTTGGACAAAAGATTTGTGAATTTCAGGCGATTCAATGGATGCTTGCCGATATGGCCACACGGATCGAAGCGTCGCGCCTGTTAATCTACAACGCGGCATTGAAAAAGGATCGCAAGGAACGCTTTACGCGCGAAGCCGCGATGGCTAAACTCTTTGCGAGCGAGACGGCAATGTGGGTCACCACCAAAGCCATTCAAATTCACGGTGGCGCGGGCTATAGCAAAGAGTTACCACTCGAACGCTATTTTCGTGATGCTAAAATTACGGAAATCTATGAAGGTACCAGTGAGATTCAGCGTATTGTGATTGCGCGCGCCGCGCTGGATGAAAAATGACATTCTCCCTCCCCACGCCGCAGAGCGGCGTGAGGAGGGGGAAACGAGAGGAAGGGATGTGTGGGCGGGCGGCGCAGCCGCCCGCGCACACACCCCCTCCCGTCTTCCCCTGCTCTCCCTGCTTTGCGGGGAGAGCAGGGGGGCAGGGGGAGGAGAGGGGTTATTCCCGTAGAGGCGAAAGATTTTTCGCACGTGCAGCGACAGCGAAACAACGAGCACGTCACCTTCCGATGGCGGAAAAGACTTGTGCACACCTACTTAAGTAGGATGTGGTGGCGGGCGGCTTCGCCGCACGCCACCACGTCCTACTCACCCTCTTTTCTTCCCGCCACGTGGGAGGGAAGGGGGCAGGGTAAGAGTGGCAAACCAGAGACCTGAGCGCACAGTTCTTGAAAATTTCAAATGCAAGGAGACAAATCCAATGGCAATTGATCCTAAAATTCTCGATCTGCGGCAACGCCGCGAACAAGCCCAGTTGGGGGGTGGTCAAAAGCGTATTGACCAGCAACACGCCAAAGGCAAATTGACCGCGCGTGAACGTGTTGCGTTACTTTTGGACGAAGGCTCGTTTCAAGAACTGGGGGTGTTTGTCACCCCGCGCACGCCGGGGATGACCAATCAACACTCGCTCTATGGCGACGGTGTCGTTACAGGCTATGGCACCATCAACGGGCGTCTGGTCTATGTCTTTTCACAGGACTTTACCGTGTTTGGTGGCTCGCTGGGCGAAGCGCACGCGGAGAAAATTTGTCGGCTGATGGATCACGCGCTCAAAAACGGTGCACCGCTCATCGGTCTGAATGATTCGGGTGGCGCGCGCATTCAGGAAGGTGTCGTTTCGCTCGGCGGGTATGCGGACATTTTTCTACGCAATGTGATGGCGAGTGGCGTCATTCCGCAAATCAGCGCGGTGATGGGACCGTGTGCAGGGGGCGCCGTTTATTCGCCCGCGCTCACCGATTTTATTTTGATGGTCAAAAACACCAGTTATATGTTCGTCACCGGACCCGATGTGGTCAAAACCGTGACGCACGAGAACGTCACGTTTGAAGAATTGGGCGGCGCAATGGTGCATAATGAAAAAAGCGGTGTGGCGCACTTTGCCGCTGAAAATGAAGAGCATTGTATCGCTTTGATTCGCAAGTTGCTCAGTTATCTTCCCCAGAACAATATGGAAGACCCGCCGCGCGGGCGTACGACGGATGATCCTCTGCGCGCCGATGAAGAACTCGATTCGATTGTGCCCGATTCCCCGACCAAGCCGTACGATATGAAAGAGGTGATTCATCGCGTTGTGGACGATGGTGAGTTTCTCGAGGTACACGAACATTACGCGCAAAATATCATCGTGGGATTTGCACGGTTGAATGGACGCGTGGTCGGTATCGTGGCACAACAACCGATGGTGCTGGCAGGGTGTCTGGACATCAACGCCTCGGTCAAGGGAGCGCGCTTTGTGCGCTTTTGTGATTGCTTTAACATTCCTTTGATCACCTTTGAAGATGTGCCGGGCTTTTTACCGGGCGTGGGACAAGAACACGGTGGCATTATTCGACACGGCGCCAAGTTGCTGTATGCCTACTGCGAAGCCACGGTGCCCAAACTGACGGTCATCACGCGCAAAGCGTATGGCGGCGCGTACGACGTGATGAGTTCCAAACACATTCGAGGTGACCTGAATTTTGCCTGGCCCACCGCCGAAATCGCCGTGATGGGACCTGATGGCGCGGTCAATATCTTGTACCGCGAGGAACTGGCACAAGCCGCCGATCCCGACGCGTTGCGCCAGAAACTTGTTGCCGACTATACCGCGCATTTTGCCAATCCGTACATCGCTGCAGGACGCGGCTATATTGATGATGTGATCGAGCCGCGCCAGACGCGCGCGCGCTTGATCGCCGGGTTGGAGATGTTGCAAAACAAGCGCGATCAGAATCCGCCTAAAAAGCACGGGAACATTCCGTTGTGATTTGCGCTTTTGATTAACGGTGCTATAATCCTAAAATTGTGAAAACACAAATCGTCCTTCCCACGTACAATGAAGCCCAGAACATCGAACTGATGACCCGGCACCTCCTGGCACTTCCGCTGGAGGATGTGCACGTTTTGATTATTGACGATGCTTCGCCCGATGGCACCGGAGAGATTGCCGAGCGTTTGCAACAGCAACAACCGACGCGCGTCACGGTGATTCATCGGGCGGGAAAATTTGGATTGGGGACGGCCTATGTGATGGGATTTCGTTGGGCGCTGGAACGCGGCGCGGATTACATCGTTCAAATGGATTGTGATTTTTCCCATTCGCCCGACTATATTCCGCACTTTGTTTCCAGAATGAACGAGTACGATGTGGTGGTGGGTTCGCGTTATGTCCCTGGCGGCAGATTGGATCCGCGCTGGAGTGGCTGGCGTTACCTGTTGAGCAAATGGGCAAACAGTATTTGGGTGCACTATATTCTGGGTACGCAAGTACGCGATGCGACCGCTGGTTTCAAGTGCTGGAGTCGGCGTGCGCTGGAGCGCATTCCCTTGGAGGGAGTGCGCTCCAACGGTTATGTCTTTCAAGTGGAAATGGCTTACTTGAGTGAAAAGTTGGGGTTGCGGATTCTGGAATGGCCCATCTACTTTGAAGACCGTCGCATTGGCAAATCGAAAATGACGGTACCGATTAAACTCGAAGCCGCCTGGCGCGTCGTGCAAATTCGGATGCGCTATGGCGCGCTCTCACACAACGCGCAGGTGGACTATCAACGTGTCTAGGCGCGATCTCCAAGTGGTCTTGTTACTGGTCGCGCTGGCGGCGTTTTTTTTTGCGCCAGTGATTTTTGGCGGCGCGACCCTCGTCCCTTTCGATAACCTCTTTCGTTTTCCCCCCTGGCGCGCGTTCGCCGCCGAGTTCGGTATTACCACGCCGTACAACGAACTGGCGAGCGATCTGGTACTCGAAAATTACGTCTGGAAGCAATTCATCGTCGAGTCGTTGCGCGCCCGAGAGATTCCCCTGTGGCATCCGTACCTCTTTGCCGGGGTGCCCTTTCTTGCAGCAGGGCAGCATTCCGCGCTCTATCCCTTTTCGGTGCTGTTCTACCTCTTGCCTATTCCGCGCGCGTTTGGCATTTTTGTTGCGCTGCAATTCGCGCTCGCCGCGCTGGCGATGTACGCCCTGGCGCGGGTGCTGGGGCTATCACGTTTTGCGGCAACGCTCAGCGCAATCACGTATGCGTTCAGCGCGTTCTTCTTCGTCAGCGTTACCTTCCCGATGGTGATTGCAGCGGCGGCATGGCTGCCGGCAATCCTTGCCTGTACCGAACTGGTGATTCGTGCGACCAATTCCGCGCGACAAATCTTTTGGGCGCTCCTCGGCGCGATTTGCATCGGCATCCAGTTTCTCGCCGGACACATCGAAATTTCGATTTACATTTTGATGGTCACCGCGTTTTACGCCGCGTGGCGCATCGTCGCAAGGCTGTGGTCTTCAGGCGGCGGCCTGCGATCGTTGGTCAGCATGCTCTTTGCGCTGGGCGCGATGATCATCATCGGCATTGCGCTGGGGGCTGTGCAACTGGTGCCGCTGTACGAACTGGTGCAAAATAATTTCCGCAGCGGTTCGGCGTCGTATCACGATGTCATCGGTTGGGCGTATCCGCTCAAACAACTCATCACCTTTTTCATCCCCGACTTTTTCGGTAATCCCACGCATCATTCGTACGTGGACGTGTTCGATTTCACCACGCGCGCCGCGCCGAAGGGCACAATTTTCTGGGGCGTCAAGAATTACGTCGAAGCCGGTGCGTACGTAGGCATCTTACCCTTGTTGCTCGCGTTACTGGCGCTGGTGGCAAGTTTAAGGTTGCAGGTTGCAGGTTCGGATAACCTGAAACGTGAAATCTGGCAACCTGTAACGTGGCTTTTCGCAGCGCTGGCGCTCGTCTCGCTGCTCTTTACCTTCGGTACACCGTTGTATGCCATTCTCTTTTTTGGTGTCCCCGGTTTCAATCAACTCCACACACCGTTCCGCTGGGTTTTTCCATACACGTTGAGTATGGCAGTGCTGGCGGGAATTGGCGCGCATGTGATGGAGATTAGAGATTGGAGATTAGCGATTGGAAAATGGAATCTCCAATCTCTAATCTCTAACCTCTCACTACTCACGGGTGGTCTGATTCTTGTCGCGCTTGGCGTGTCATGGGTGTTCCGCGAACATACGCTCGTACTGGTGGAACGCATTTTGCACGCGTCCGAAATGGCGCAACTGGCATTCGATAGCGCGCGGATGTTCTACTCGTACGAATTTCGCAACCTCGCGCTCTTTGCACTCTTGCTGATGGGTGCTGGTTTCGCGCTACGGGTTTCAGGCTTTACGTTTCAAGTTGCGCGTTTCAGGTTCAACACCTCGCGTTTCTGGCAACTGGTTGCGCTGGGCGTTCTCATTGCCGATCTGTTCATCATTGGTACGCCGTTCTATCCGCGCGCCGCGCCGCATCTGGTTGACTTTGTGCCGCCGGCGGTGAAATTTCTGCAACAGGACCGTTCGCTCTATCGCATCACCAGTTATGATGCACCGAACGAAAAAGTGTTCAATCCGAACGTCGGAATGTTTTTTGGCATTGCCGATATTCGCGGTTACGACTCGATCATTCCCCGACAGTACGCCGAGTTGATGGGCGCGCTGGCGCCGCAGGGAGAACTGCTCTATAACCGCATTGCGCCATTCTACGAACCTGCCCCCTTTGATTCGCCCATCGTTCATCTCCTCAACGTCAAGTACGTGCTCACGACGCGCCCCTTGCCGAACGCGGGATACACGCTGGTGTACGACGCCGAGATTAAAATCTATCGTAACGAGCGCGTGTTACCGCGCGCGTTTCTGGTGCCGCACGCGCGCGTGATTCCTGATCGCGCCGCGCTCCTCGCGCAGATGCGCGATTTCGATCCGACCCGCGAGGTGTTGCTGGAACAAGACCCCGGCATTGCCAACGCTGCCGCGTGCGCGTACGCGCCGGTGACGATTACAAAGTACAGCGGCAATGAGGTGATTATCCGGAGCAAGCAGGCGTGTGCCGGCTGGCTTGTGCTCGCCGATTCATATTTTCCCGGCTGGTTGGTGTTCGTTGATGAAAAGGAGGCGCCCCTCTATCGCGCGAATTACAATTTTCGCGCCGTCTATGTTCCAGCGGGCGAGCACACGATTCGCTTCAAGTACAGCCCGGTGTCGTTTCGCGTGGGTGCCATCGGTTCGTTTCTGGGCGTGATGATGCTCTTGTTCGGCTGGGCGTATCTGGCATGGCGTCGTTTTTATCGCGCCGAAATCGAAACGCCGGTGATTCGCGTGGCGAAGAATTCGATTCTGCCGATGGCGACATCACTTTTGACCAAGTTGCTAGACCTTGCCTTTGCGTTACTGTCGCTGCGCGTCCTCGGTCCCACCGGCACCGGTCAATATGGCTGGGCAATCACCGTCTGGCTTTTGGCAAACACGCTGACCGATTTTGGCCTGGGCATTCTGGTCACGCGTGAAGTATCGCGCGCGCGGGCGCAGGCGAATCGTTTTCTGATCAACTCTGCCATTCTGCGTTTTGTGTTGTGGGCAATCTCATTGTTCCCTGTCGCTCTCATCACGGCGATTTATCTGGCGTTTTTCGATCTGGCGTCCGGCACCGCGCTCGCGCTCGCGTTGTTGATGCTGGGCATGTTGCCCAGTTCACTTGCCGCGTCGCTGGCGTTTCTGTTCAATGCATATGAAAAGTTCGAGTATCGCATCGCGGTAGATTTCACGACGCGACTGCTGGCGGTGACGCTGGGGGTCATTGCACTCGTGGCGGGGTATGGCTATGTGGGGCTGGCCGTGGTCTCTATCGTTACCAATCTGTTTACCTTGACGATGTTCTACCTGCTCGTTCGGCGTACGTTATTTGTGCCGCACTGGGAACCCGATCGCGCGCTGGTGCGCTGGATGTTCTTTGAATCGTTCCCCTTGATGATCAACAATTTGCTCTCGTCGCTCTTTTTCCGCATTGACATTTTGATTCTCAAGCCGTTCAAAGGGGATACGGTAGTCGGGTATTATCAAGCCGCGTATAAATTTGTTGACGCGCTGAACTTTATCCCTTCCAATTTCACGCTGGCGATTTTCCCGGTGCTGTCGCGTATGGCGGCAGATTCCAGAGATGCGATGCGGCGTGCGTACATCCTCTCGCTGAAGATTTTGCTGTGGCTCGCGCTCCCGATTACGGCAGGGACGGTTTTCATCGCGCGCGAACTGATTATGATTTTCGGCGGCGATGCCTATTTGCCCGATTCTGAGATCGCGCTCCAGGTGCTGATCTGGTTTCTGCCGTTCAGTTTCATCAACAGTGTGACGCACTATGTTTTGATCGCGCTAGGGCAACAGCGGTTTCTGACCAAAGCATTTATGATCGGTGTGCTGTTCAACGTCATTGCGAATCTGTTGGTGATTCCTCCGCTCAGTTATGTGGGCGCGGCGTTGACGACGATTTTGTCCGAGATTGTGTTGCTGATTCCGTTCTACTACGGCGTGCGCCAAAATCTTGCCGCTGTGCCGTTTCTCGCTATCGCCTGGCAGCCTGTCGTCGCATCGGGGGTGATGGGGCTAGCGCTGTGGTGGTTGATCGCGCAAGTGGGAGTGCTTTTGGCGGTGCCGCTGGCAGGAATCGTTTACGTGGTCGTTCTGCTGGCGCTCGGCGCGGTGGGGCAAGACGAGCGCGCGCTGCTGCAACGGATGCTGCCGCGACGATAGCACAAAAAACGAAGGACGAAAGACCAACGCGCTGGCGTCTTTCGTCCTTCCTCTGAAAAACAAAGCATTTGCCGTCGGGTGGGCAAATGCTTTGTTGTTAGTGAGCCAACATTTAACCTTCCTCTTGCATTTGGCGCAGGCGCATCAAGCGCGCCCGGCGCCGACCCTTGCGTTCGTCCATGCGGCGTTGCTCGCCTTTGGGAATGAACCAACGGCGGCGACGCAGGTCTTTCATAATACCGCCTTCCATCACTTCTTTGTTAAAGCGACGGAGCAGACTATCGAAAGACTCGCCGTCACGCAGTCTCACGGTCACATCGAATCACCCCTATCTAGCTCAAGATTATAGCATTGGTCTAGTACGGGCGCATATTACCACCTGAGCAGGGAATTGTCAAATGCGCGGCGCCACCCTGGGTGTATTTTAGTTTGGAGGCAAGTTTCTCCGCCCACCTTTTGCACTTGTGCAAACGCATAGCCCCATCCCCTGCCCCCTCCCCGTTGGGGCGAAAAATCTTCGCCCCAACGGGGAGGGGGAGTCAAAGGACGGTGTGGTGGCGGGCGGCGAAGCCGCCCGCCACCACACCGTCATCCCCCTTCTCTCCCCGCGTCGCGGGGAGAGAAGGGGGCAGGGGGATGAGAGGGGATTGCTCAAGAGCACGGCTGCGAAATTTATGGCTCAAGCGGATTTGCCCTCAAACTGAAATGCACCCGCCACCCGCGCGATTAAATTGACATTCAGAGCGGGATACTCTATAATGAGACCGAACAGATGCGAAAACCATTCTAAAGCCTGCAAGCCGCGCATCCAGTGACCGCTTTGCTCGTAGTGGGTGATGCGCAGATCGTTGAATCGAATAACCAGACGGGGAAGAGTTCCGGGCACGGATGCCTCGGACACCGAAGGGGCAAGTCCAGCGGCTGGCGAGTCGCTGGGCGAATCTCTCAGGTCAAAGGACCCCAAGTGTTTTCTCTCTGGAGAGTGGAACGCGTCGCGTTCCACGCCGAAGGGGCAAATCGCTGTGGCAAGCGATGAATCTCTCAGGCATTCGAACAGAGGAGACGCGGCAGTCGCGCCGCGTCTCCTCTGTTTGGTTTTTTTCAGGTGCAGGGCAAATGTGAAATGTGCCCTGACCCGAGGAGTGAGAATTATGCCGACGATGATTCCAACATTTTTACTCAAGAAACTGTACGTGCGCGGTAGTTTCAAAAACACGCCCACCGGTTTTCAACTGGCCTTACGCAACACCCTCGCCGCAGGGACACTCACAGGGGTAGGCAGTGTTCAGATTGATGGGCGCGTCATTCCGCACGATCGTATTTTCATCACGGTGAATGATGGTACGCCCGTACGCGCCAGCGAAGTTTCCTTCGATACGCCGCGCCTCTTTCCACTCAATTCGACGGTAACGTTTCGTGTGGAAGACCAACCTTTATCTCCCGGGGTGCATCGTGTTCAAATCAAGGTGAATACCAGAGAAGCCGGCGAATCGAACATTGATGCGGAGGATTCGATCGAATGAGTACGCTCAAACGCACGCCGCTCTACGCGACGCATCTCGCGCTCGGCGCGCGGATGGTGGAATTTGGTGGCTGGGAAATGCCGGTGCAGTACAGCGGTATTCTCGACGAGCATCACACCGTTCGTCACGCGGCTGGCTTGTTCGATATTGACCATATGGGTCAATTCGAGGTCACCGGTAAAGACGCGCTGCCGTTCTTGCAACATCTTCTCACTGCCGATCTTTCCCGACTGGACGTTTATCAGGCTGGCTATGCGATCCTGTGCTATGCGGACGGTGGTGTGATTGATGACACGTTCGTTTACAAATTGCCCGGCAAGACCCGCGGAATGATCAAGTACCTCATCGTCGTCAACGCATCGAATCGCGCGAAAGATTGGGCGTGGCTGGACGCGCATCGCAGCGGATTTCGTGTCGCGCTGGAGGATGTTTCGGACCAGTTTTATATGCTCGCGCTCCAAGGACCGCGTGCCGAGGAGGTCTTGCAAAAACTGGAATGGTTCGACACGCGCCAATTGCCGTATCATCACGCGCGCGAGTTTCGCATTCAGCGCGAACGCGGCTGGTTCGCACGCACCGGCTACACCGGCGAAGACGGCTTTGAGTTGTTCGTCCCGATTCAGTACGGCAAACAGGTGTGGGACGCGATTCTGGAAGCCGGCAAGGACGTGGGCGTGAAACCGATTGGTCTGGGCGCGCGCGACTCGCTGCGCTTTGAAGCCAAAATGCCGCTCTATGGCCACGAGTTGGACGCGCACACCACGCCGCTCGAAGCCGGCCTGGGATGGGCGTGCGCGTGGAACAAGATGTTCATCGGTCGCGATGCGCTGTTGAAGCAGAAACTCGAGGGCGTCAAGAAAAAACTCGTCGGCTTTGAGATGATCGAGCGAGGTGTGCCGCGCAATGGTTATACCATCGCTAAAGACGGTCAACCAATTGGCATCGTCACCACTGGAATGTTCTCGCCGACGCTACAAAAAAATCTGGGTCTGGGATTTGTGCCACCCGCGTGGAGCGCCATCGGCACGGAACTTGAGGTGATCATTCGCGGCAACGCGCTCCAGGCGCGCATCGTCAAGACGCCGTTTTACGAAAATCGCGCCCGACAAAAAATTTAAACATCAGGTTTTAATCTACGACGAGCGGCGATCACCGGTCGTCGGTCGTAGTGTAAGGAGGAAAAAAATGTCTGATCAATCCGTCATCTACAAAACCGATTGCAAGTACAGCGGGACGCACGAGTGGGCAAGACTCGAAGGCGATCTCGTTGTCGTCGGCGTATCGGATTATGCCCAACATCAACTTGGCGATGTGGTTTTTGTCGAGTTACCTGCGGCTGGCAAAGAGGTAACCGCAGGCAAAGCCTTTGGCGTTGTCGAGTCGGTCAAGGCGGCGAGCGATGTGTACGCTCCGGTGAGCGGCACAATCGTCGCGGTCAACGAAGCCCTGGCGACCCAACCGGACCTTGTCAACAAAGATGCTTTTGGCGAGGGATGGTTCGTCAAGATCAAACCGAGCAACCTTGCCGAACTCGATCAACTGTTCGATGCGGCGACGTATCAGAAAAAGATCGAAGCCGGCGAACTGCATTAGCAATGACAAATGACAAATGAGCAAATGACAAATGACAAATGAGCAAATGACAAATGAGCAAATGAACAAATGACAAATGGGCAAATGAGCAAATGACAAATGACAAATGAATAAATGGCAGATGAGTGGTTTTGTCATTTGTCATTCTTCATTTGTCATTCTGGAGTGACCTATGACTCACCGTTATCTACCAAATACCGATGCGGATCGCGCGGCGATGCTACAGACGATTGGCGTTACCTCGGTGAAAGAGTTGTTTACGGATGTGCCGCAGGAGGTGCTCTATCCGGCAATCAAACTTCCCCCGGCGCTGTCCGAACTCGATTTGATGCGGGAATTGCAAGTTATGGCCGCGCGCAATGCCAATCTCAGCGAACACGCGTGTTTTCTGGGAGCAGGAGCGTACCATCACTTTATCCCCGCCACAGTGCCCCATCTGGTCTTTCGCACCGAGTTTTACACCGCCTACACACCGTATCAGGCGGAAATCAGTCAGGGCACCTTGCAGACGATTTTCGAGTATCAATCAATGATCTGCGATTTGACCGGGATGGACGCCGCGAACGCGTCGCATTACGATGGCGCTACGGCTGCCGCCGAAGCCGCGATTCTCGCCATCAATCAGTTGCCCGGTCGCAACAAGATTTTGGTGTGTCCCACTTTGCACCCGGAATATCGCGCGACGATTCGTACCTATCTGGCAGGGTACGACCTTCAAATTGTCGGTGACGAAGATACCAGCGCGACCTTTGAGCAGATGGTCGAGAAACATCTCGACGACAAGACGGCGTGTGTCATCGTCGCCAACCCCGATTTTCTGGGACGCGTGCGCGATCTCAAGCCCTACGCCGAACGCGTGCACGCCGCTGGCGCGCTCTTTGTCGTGAGCGCGTATCCCATTTCGCTCGGCTTGTATCAACCGCCAGGGCACTATGGCGCCGACGTGGTGATTGGCGAAGGGCAACCGTTGGGCAATCCCATCGCGTTTGGTGGTCCCTATCTGGGGATTTTCGCGACGCGCGAAAAGTACATCCGGCGTATGGCAGGACGACTGGTGGGGCAAACCACCGATACCAAGGGGCGGCGCGGTTTTGTGCTGACGCTCCAGGCGCGCGAACAACACATTCGGCGCGAAAAAGCTACCTCGAATATCTGCACGAATCAGGCCTTGTGCGCGCTGGCAGCGTGTGTGTATCTTGCCACGCTGGGCAAGACCGGCTTGCGGCGCGTCGCCGAATTGTGCTATCACAAAGCGCACTATGCCGCGCGTAAAATCAATCGCTTGCCCGGCTATCGCGTGGACCTCACTCACGAGTTCTTCAACGAGTTCGTCGTCACGTGTCCGCGCCCCGTTGCCGAGATCAACGCGGCGTTGCGCGAGGAGGGTATCATCGGTGGATACGATCTCGCGCGCGATTATCCCCATCTGGGCAATGCGATGCTCGTCGCGGTGACCGAGATGAATACGCGCGCGCAGATTGACGCGTTCGTGCGCGCGCTGGCAAATGCGACACGCAAAACGAAAAAAGGCAAAGCGTAAAATGTGAGTAGTGAGTGATGGTCGGCGGCAGCATATACTTGAACGGGCACAAACTTTCATTTCATTTTAATTACTTGGCCGTGCCGTCTATGGCGTAAGCCCTGTCTCTT
>DAOTYB010000030.1:0-2740 GCA_034435315.1 Anaerolineae bacterium
GACACCAAATCTGATACTACTTTTGGGTTATTGGATGCCTCTGGACGCATTGAATCGGCGTTTCCAAGCATGATTTGTACTTATCCAAGCGTCAGGGTGCGAAATCTAGGCTCAGTCTGCTACGTGCCGAAATGGAGGCGCGCGGTATGGCTTATACCTATCTGGATGGACAAACTGAAAATCGTCAGGAACAGGTGGATCGTTTTCAGAGTGATCCAAACATCCCCTTTTTCCTTATCAGTCTCAAAGCGGGCGGGTTTGGGCTTAACCTGACGGCGGCGGATTACGTCCTCCACATTGACCCCTGGTGGAATCCGGCGGTGGAAATGCAAGCCGCCGACCGCGCGCATCGCATCGGGCAGGACAAGCCGGTGTTCATCTACAAATTCATCACTCGCGAGACGGTGGAAGAAAAGATTATGCAACTTCAGGAACGCAAGCGCGAACTGGTAGAGCAACTGATTTCTGCCAAAGGGAGTGTGTTCAAGTCGCTGACCAAAGAGGATGTGCAGGTGCTGTTCTCGTGAGGGGAGTATCCTGCGCTTCAATAAACGATTTCCACCGTGTAATGGCTCTCGTGCTCAGTGATACAGTCATCGCAATAGTATAGGTCTCGTTCGTCGGAGCAAGTAAGGCACTGCCAGCGCGCGATGGTTTTCTTGTCGTTTGCCTGACATTCGACGCAATAGCGGTAACTGGGTTTGTTGCGGGCGATTTCACGCGGATACTGGACACCCACCTCGGCGGGATAGATGGCTTGCAGCGTGAGGGTGTGCTCGATCCAATCGCCAAAGTCGAAAACATATTTCAGACGCTCGCCTGCCTTCAAGCCGATAGCCGCGATCTGCACAGCGGCACCTTCCCCTTCCCCAAAGGGATCCACCGTTCCCAATTCCACCTCGCGATAACGTATCTTGTCTCCATAGCGCGGGACAAATTTCCAAAAGCCCGCCAGGTGATCAAACTCGTGCTTGAAAGCACCAACGAGGATGCGATTCAGGTCAGCAAGCGTTTGTGTGCCCAGGATTTCCACCTCGCGCCAGATGCGCGGATTGTGCTTGAACGCGGCTTTGAAGCGATAGACAAGTTTCTGTTGTTCCCGCGTCACCGATTGCAAGCGGCGCGGCAGCGGCTGCCCGGTTTCCTCCAGAATCAAGCGTTCGAGCAGCCCCAGTTTCCCATCGGCGTATCTGATCTCTATCTCATCGAAGGAAAAGCGGTCGTCTTGTTCCAGCACGATTTTCCAGTGATGCGGTGGACAGCCGTCTTTTTCCGGCAGGCGAGCATACGCCGTGGTGATTGCTTCGTGAACGCTGATTCTCTCGTCAGCGGTATTCTCTAAGAGAGCGTAGAGCAAATCTGCCAGCAAACGATCGCGCGCCTTGATTAGAGTGGCATCCCGTTTTTTCTGCGGCTCGACTTCCAGGCGGAGCAGTCCGTTGTGCCAATCCAGCAAGGTGACCAGCAGATCGTCGTGGCGCGTGACGTGTTGCGGACGCAGCCAATCGCTCAGGTCGGCGAACCAGATGGTTTGCTCGTACGTTCCCAGCAGGCCCTTAACCTTCTGGGAGATGGAACGGCGCGGTGCAGGAATAACATTGCCCTCGGTATCTACGAAATGTGGTTCCTGGACGATGCGGAGAGGGAGATACGAATCAAACCACTTGATTTCGATGTAACCTTGTTCGGCGCCGCGACGGCCAAGCGGCAGGCGAAAGCGTGCTCCCTGCATTGCCAGACGCGTGGGCAGGAGGGTGCGCGCATCGAGAAAGACGAACGGTCGGGGAATCATCCCGCTCAGCCTTTCCCGCACGATCTGTCTTGGATGTTTGGCATGGGAAGGTTTGCGCGCCAGCGTCTGCTGAATCACATCCTCCAGAGCAATGGGACCGGCGAGATTAGCCGCCAGGTCATTCAGGATGGTCTCGTAGGTGGGACCGGAAAAACGAGCAGGCATTGTTAAACTCCTTCGAAAATACGTTTGTCCACGAAGGTCACGAAGGAACACGAAGAAAAAATCTTCGTGTCTCTTCGTGTTCTTGGTGGATATTTTCATCCGTCGTGGCGGGCGCATGCGCCCATGAGCAACTCCTTCGAAAATACATTTGTCCACGAACGAAGGAACATGAAGAAAAATCTTCGTGACTCTTCGTGTCCTTGCTGGATATTTTCATCCGTCGTGGCGGGCGGTGACGCCCATCAGCAAATCCTCAAGTTGATTGCACGCGTCCTCGCGCGGCGAGCGCATAGACACGCAGCGCGAACGCGAGCAGAATCGCTATCAACGACCAATAGTTGGATTCCATCGGTAAATTGTCAGAATCAATAGAATGTGTTAGAATTTGTGCAATTACTCAGCCTTGCTATTCCTCGCGACAAGCCCCACCCCCCTAGCCCCCCATATGCGTCAACTTAAGCAGGGGATGCTAGGGCTTCGGGCACGGGCGGTTGAAACCGCAGCAACACATACCCGAAGCCGCCCTTCGGCGGCTAGAATGCAGCCTGCGGAGGCAGGCTTGGGGTACTTGTTGCTGCGACTTGAGTCGCCCAGCGGCTTGTCAAGCGACTTGCACATGCCCTGGGGATACCGCATTACAGCCATCTATCTCTCCTTCCTTTCTTCCAAATTCGGGAGAGGGGGTTAAGTGAAGCGAGTGCCAGCCTTAAGTTGACGCATATGCCCTAGCCCCCTCCCCACGCTGCTCTGCGGCGTGGGGAGGGGGAAACAAGGGAATAGGGG
>DAOTYB010000031.1:0-7348 GCA_034435315.1 Anaerolineae bacterium
CGCCTCCGCTTGTCATTGCGAGGAGCGGTCTTTGCGACGAAGCAATCCCCTATTGCGGTGTGGAGATTGCTTCGCCGCTGCGCGGCTCGCAATGACAGGGGGCTGACTTTGCACAAGCCCTGCCCTAACGCGAGTAGTGCTTGCTGTTTCCCCTGACTTGCGTTACAATACGCGCAATGTTTGCACTTGTTCGTAAAGCGTATCGCGATGTGACCCAGCGGCGCGTCCGTTCGCTCCTCACTATCGGCGCGATTGCGATTGGCGTCGCCGGCCTGGTGGCGATTGTTTCGACCGCGCAAAATCTGGCGCGGGCACAGGAGGAAGCCTACCGCAACGCCTCGCAAGCCGACGTGACGTTCTGGGTGTGGGACGCGCCACCCAAGACCGCGCGCGCGCTCGAAGATTTGCCGAACGTCACCGCCGCAGAGTTACGCAACAATTACTTTACCAAGTGCAAATGGAACGGCGCGTATCGCGATGTGTATCTGTGGGGCCTGGAAAATTTTGCCGAGCAACGCATCAACCAGATTCGTTTGCTCGGACGCGCGCCGCAAGCCGGCGAATTTGTCGCCGAAGTCTCCGTGCGCGAGTTGTGGCGCGTCGAAATTGGCGATGTGATAGCATGCCGCGCGCGCGACGGGACGATGCTGACGCTCACGCTCGCGGGATTCGCGCAAAGCCCCAACTATCCCAGCGCGACGATTCTCGACTGGGCGACCGTGTACGCGAACGCGGCGGATGTTCGCAAACTACTCGGCATCAGTGGCGCGAATCACGCGCTCCTCAAACTGGACGACTTGACGCGCGCGCGCGAAACCGCGCGCGAAGCCGAACGACTGTTGGATCGTCGTGGGGTAAGCCGCAGCGCGGCAACGCTGCGCGATCCGCAAAACTATCCGGGCAAGCGTGAACTGGACGCGCTCTTTGTGTTGCTCGGCGTCTTTTCGGCGGTGGGACTGGGCGTCAGCGGCTTTCTCGTTGCGAACACACTCGCCGCGATGACCGCCGAGCAGGTCGGTGAGATTGGCATCGTCAAGGCGATTGGCGGCACGCGCGCGCAGGTCATCGCGATTTATCTCATCGCCGCGCTGTTGTACGGCATCGTCGGCACGCTTCTTGGAACGATGCTGGGCGCGCTGGGCAGTTGGCGACTGCTCGCGTACATCGGCTCGCTGTTGAACCTGGAGAGCACATTCACCGTCGCGCTCGAAGGTGTCGCGCTGGGCGCGGTCGTTGGTATCGTGGTCACACTCGTCGGCGGATTGATTCCCGCACTCGCAGGCACGGCGATTCGCGTCAAGGACGCGCTGGAAGCGTACGGCATCACTTCGACGTACGGACAAGGGCGCGTGGATCGGCTGGCGCAAAAAATCGTCGCGCTGCCACCGCTCGCGGCGATGTCGCTGCGCAATCTGGCGCGCCGACAAGCGCGTTCGCTTACCACACTGCTCATCATCGCGCTCGCGGTGGCGGCATCGCTGGCGGCGCAAAGTGTCAGCGCGTCGGTGGACACGGCGATTGACGATTTGTTTCGCACCTTTCGCGCGGACGCGTGGGTCTGGTTCGATCAGTGGGTCGGCACGAACTTTGCCGCGAATTTTCGTACAGTCGCCGGTGTGCAAGATGTGGAAGTGTGGTCGTTTGGCGATGCGTGGGTCGGCACGGCGCGCGCGCGCTTGTGGGGCGTGCCGGCAAACACGCGCGTGTACGCGCCGCGCCTCGTGGCAGGGCGCTGGTATCGCGCGGACGAGAACGATGCTGTCGTCATCTCCACCGATCTCGCGCAGGAACGGCGCGCGCGCGTCGGCGATGTCATCGAAATCGAAATTGGCGAGACGCGCCGCGCGTTTCGTGTGGTGGGCATCGTGATTGACAACAGCATCTTTCTGGGCAGCACGGTCGCGGGCAAGGTGTTCGTCGAGGAGACGATGGTCGAGCGGATGCAGAATCGGTTGGGCTGGGCAACGTTTTTCGCGTTGCGTTTTGACGCGCACGACCCGCTCACTGTGGAGACGCGTTTGGGCGAGTTGCAGATGAAATTCAAACGCTATCAGATGGGGGCTGGTTCGGCGTATCGTGAAACGCGCGCGGCAAAAGAGCAAACGCGCATCCTCACGCTCGCGCTCTACGCGATGACGCTCATCGTCGGCGCGATGGGCGCGCTGGGTGTGCTGAACACGTTGACGCTGAATGTGCTGGAGCGGCGTCGCGAAATCGGCGTGCTGCGCGCCATCGGCGCGACGGACGCGCACCTCACCCAGGTTTTTCTCACCGAAGGATTGGCGCTAGGATTCGGCGGCTGGCTGGTTGGAATTTTGTTGGGGTATCCGCTCGGACAATTCTTGCTCGGCTTGATCAAACCAGTGCTTTTTCAAATCGAGTACATTTTCACGTGGCAAATGCTAGTGGCGAGTTTGCTCTTCGCGCTCGCGCTAGCAACGCTCGCGAGTCTAGTCCCTGCGCTGGCGGCGGCGCGCTTGCGCGTGGGGTACGTGTTGCGGTATGAATGACGAAGGACGAATTGACGAAGGACGAAAGACGAATTTACGAAGGACGAAAAGAAGAGGTGAAAAATGTCACAACTCAAAACATCCATTTCCTCTGTGCTCTCGACGCTTGGGTGGACGCTTGCGATTTTTGCGATCGTCTCGTTCTTGTTAGCGATTGCGACTTTGGTTCTCGGCACGCTCCTTCTGCTGATCGGACGACTCCTGGCACAGTGGTTCGAGGTGCGCGTGTTCGAAGCCGCGCTCCTCGCGCTGGGTGTTGCCGCGCTCGTCGTCTTTGTGTTTACGCGTCGCATCACAACGATGGGTTTAGCAGAACCCGATGAAGATTGGGACGACGAGTGGGACGAAGAGGATTGGGAAGAAGAGGAAGACGAGGAGGATCAGGTCATCGTCCCGCCGCGCAGCCGCAACGATCCATGCCCGTGCGGTAGTGGCAAAAAGTACAAGTATTGTCACGGGCGGAATGCATAAGCACGCGTAATTGACATTTTGCGTTTGCTGATTATAATGGAGGCTACTTGGTGCACCATCTTCCGCTCCAACTTGATCTGGAAAAAAGGAGGTGATGCTATTCCGTTTACTGAGAGCGTCCCCACTCAACCTTTGCTCGCCCCCGCTCCCATTTGCCTCGGAGCGAATGTTATGACTCGATCCAGAGCATATCGAGTCCGATTCTCACAGGAGGAGAAAGAATGAGCACCATTTGGACGAAAAAAGTCTTCGTCGTGATCGGCTTGCTTGTGGCATTGACGCTCATTGCCACAGCATGTGCTGCGCCGGAGCCGACCAAAGCACCTGAACCGACCAAACCACCGGCAGCACAACCCACTCCAGCGCCGACCCAGCCGCCGGAACCGACCAAACCACCAGAACCAACCAAACCGCCGGCACCCACAGCAACACCGCGCCCCAAAGTTCTCAACATTGTCACTGGAACGGATATTGAGAGTTTGATGGTCCATCGGGTCACCTCGTCGCCCTCGTTCACTGTGCTCGAACATATCTATGAAACGTTGTTTCGACTGATGCCCGATGGCAAGATTGAACCCTTGCTGGCGCTGGATTTCAAAGCCACCGGCGCGACGGAATACACCATCAAACTCCGCACTGGTGTCAAATTCACTGATGGTACACCGTTCAACGCCGCAGCGGTCAAAGCCAATCTCGATTGGGTTTTGAAGCCTGAGAACCGCGCCGCGTTCCGCAGCCCTCTGGTGGATATGGTGACCGATGTCAAGGTGACGGCGGATGACACAGTCGTGCTCACCACGCGCTTTCCGCTTGCTCCCTTGCAATACCACCTGGGGCACGGTGGTGTCGCAATGGTTAGCCCAGCGGCTCTTGCCAAAGGCGAGGACTTTTTGGCGGCGAACGCCATCGGCACCGGCCCCTTCAAACTCAAAGAGTGGAAGAAGGGCGAGTACGTTACGCTGGAAAAGAACCCGGACTATTGGGGCACCAAGCCCAACCTGGACCTGGTAAACTTTAAAGTCGTTCGCGAAGATGGAGCACGTCTCGTCGCGATCGAAGCCGGTGAGGCGGATGTGGCGGTGCGTGTGCCGCCGGCGGAAATGGCACGCCTGCGCGCGAACAAGGACATCGAAGTGGATGTTACGCCGGGCTTGCGCACCATCTACATCTTCTTCAATGTTGAACGGAAACCGTTCGATGACAAGCGCGTGCGTCAAGCCATCAACTACTGCGTGGACAAGAAGGCGATCGTGGACAAGTTGTTCCTCGGCGCGGCGCGCGTGAGTGATGCGCCCATTGTGCCTGCCGTCTTTGGCTATGCGCAGCAAAAATCCTACGATCGCGATGTGGCTAAAGCGCAAGCGTTGTTAAAAGAGGCAGGCGTCGCCCCCGGCACTAAACTGGTGTTGCATCACCCCACGGGTCGCTATGTGCAAGACGCCCTCGTGGCGGATGCAGTGCGTTCGCAACTGCGGGACTGTGGCCTGGAGGTAGAACTCAAGACGCTGGAATGGGCGCAGTATGTGCCGTTTGTGCGTGCCGAGCGCCCCAACAACACCACACAATTCGCGATGCTGGGCTGGTCAACCGTCACGATGGATGCGGACTATGGCTTGTACAGTCTCTTCCACAAAGTGAATCATCCCCCCGGCTTCAACGGCGCGTTCTATGACAATCCCAAAGTGAATGAATTACTTGACAGGGCGCGCAGCGTCGTAGATGCCAAGCAACGTCAAGACGCCTACGCTGAAGCCATCAAGATCATCTGGGAAGATGCGCCGTGGCTCTTCCTCTACAGCGAAGTCCAGGTGACCGCCATTCGCAAGAACGTGACGGGCTTTGTGGTTCACCCGTCGGAACGGATGGTCGTTACCGCCGCGGACAAAAAATAAAGCGGTTATTCTGGCGCAGACATACGTCTGCGCCAGATATTCGTAGGTGGCACAAAATTACCTGACACTCTTGCGAGGTACGGAGACGCAGGGTAATTACTCAGCTGTGTCGTCCATCGCGAAAAGCCCCACCCCCTCGCCCCCTCCCCACGCCGCTCTGCGACGTGGGGAGGGGGAATCAAGGGTGTGGGAGTGGGCGGGCGGCGAAGCCGCCCGCCCACTCCCACACTCCACCCCCTTCTCTCTTCGCTTTGCGGGGAAAGAAGAGGGTTGGGGGACGAGTGGGGTTATTCCCTGGGAACAATGACGCAATTCAGGCTCAGCCATCCGCTTGCGTTAGCCGTCGGTTTCTAACCGATAGCGAGCGAACCCTGGGCTGAGCAGTTACTTTGTTCCAAAGTATCACGTGTGAAATGTGAGCCAAGTACGAGTGCGCAACACCGGTTGCCCGGTCTTGAAAATCTTTTGTCACTCCTGCCTGATTGGTTAATCGTATGACTCGATATATCATTCGGCGTATCCTGTTGGTAATTCCTGTTCTTTTCGGCGCCTCTGTTCTGGTATTTGGCGCGTTACGTCTTGCCCCTGGTGATCCTGCTGTCGCCATTGCAGGCGAACTTGCCTCTCCCGAACTCAAAGCACAGGTTCGCAAAGAGATGGGACTGGATCAATCCCTGCCCCTCCAGTATGCTATCTATTTAAGCAAAGTTCTCCAGGGCGATCTGGGCAAATCCATCAAAACCGGCGCTCCGGTGATCGCAGAGATCCTGGACAAGTTACCCAACACCATCCTATTGGCTACGACCAGCCTCACACTCGCCGCTCTGGTGGGGATCTTGTTGGGCGTGTTGGCTTCCGTCAAACCCTACTCGTGGATTGACGGCGGCAGTATGACGCTGGCATTGCTCGGGGTCTCGATGCCGGTGTTCTGGTTGGGTTTGATGTTGATGATTTTTTTTGCCGTGCTGTTGCCGCGCTGGCTGGGTTTGCCTGGACCGATCTTTCCCCCCACCGGCAGTGGCACCTGGCAACACCTCGTTATGCCAACCATCACGCTCGCTGCAACTTCGATGGCGATACTGGCGCGAATGACGCGCGCGACGATGCTCGAGGTGTTACGCCAGGATTACGTTCGCACCGCGCGCGCCAAAGGTTTACGCGAACGCGCCGTCGTCTTTGGACACGCGTTACGCAACGCGCTGATTCCTGTGGTGACGATTATGGGTTTGCAATTCGGTATTTTGCTGAGCGGCGCGGTGCTCACCGAGACGGTCTTTGCCTGGCCCGGTATCGGGCGTCTTCTGGTGGACTCGATCAGTTATCGCGATTATCCAATGGTGCAGGGCATCATCCTGTTCATCGCGGTCGGTTTTACCTTCGTCAATCTGGCAGTGGATATCCTGTATGCCTTTCTCGACCCGCGTATTCGTTATGCCTAGGAGGACAGTTCAATGACACAGGCGGCAGCACTTGTACACTCAAGTCCCCTCCCCTCTTCATCCACGTTTCGCAAAGCCCTGCGACGCTTTACACGCCACCGTCCCGCGATGCTGGGACTGGCTATCGTGTGCGTGTTTGTCATCGCGGGGATATTCGCGCCCGCCCTTGCGCCGTACGATCCGGATAAAGCCAACTTTATGCTGGCGCGGCAAGGTCCCAGTGCAGAACATTGGCTCGGCAACGATGAGATTGGACGCGATATGTTTTCGCGCTTGCTCTATGGCGCACGCCTTTCTCTTCTCGTCGGCTTGATTCCAGTGAGTATCGGTTTGTTGATTGGCGTGCCACTGGGACTGCTGGCAGGCTACTTTGGCGGCATTCTGGATATGCTGGCGATGCGTCTGATTGACATTATGCTGGCATTCCCGGGCATCTTGCTCGCGATTACGGTCTCAGCGTTCTTAGGTCCAGGGCTGTTCAATCTGATGATTTCCGTAGGGATTGTCTCGATTCCAGTCTATACCCGTCTGGCGCGCGGCTCGACGCTGGCTGTGAAAGAAGAACAATTTGTCGAAGCGGCGCGCTCGATTGGCGTTTCGCACCTGCGGATGTTACGCTTGCATATCCTGCCCAACATTCTTGCCCCACTGGTCGTGCAATCCACGTTACAAGTCGCCTCCGCGATTCTATCTGCGGCGGCGTTAGGCTTTCTGGGGCTGGGTGTTCCGCCGAATGTCACCGAATGGGGTACGATGCTACAAAAGGGGCGTACCTATATCTTTACAGCGGTGCACATTGTGATGTTCCCCGGGTTTGCAATTATGCTGGTGGTCCTGGGACTCAACTTGCTGGGCGATGGTTTGCGTGATCTGCTGGATCCGCGCATGGGCCGCTAAGTAACCATGCAAAAGTTTTTTTCGCTTTCGTAGCACAGGATAATTACTCAGCCGTCTATCCATCGCGAAATAGCCCCACCCCCTAACCCCTCCCCACGCCGCTCTGCGGCGTGGGGAGGGGGAAACAGGGGAATAGGGG
>DAOTYB010000032.1:0-7208 GCA_034435315.1 Anaerolineae bacterium
GGTGGAGTGGGCGGGCAGCGCAGCCGCCCGCCCACTCCACCCCCATCTCCCCTCTCCCCGCTTTGCGGAGAGAGAAGGGAGCAGGGGCATGAGTGGGGTTGTTCTCTGGGCACGACGGCGAAATTCAGGCTCAGCCATCGGCTTGCGTTAGTCATCAGTTTCTAACCGATAGCGAGCGAACCCGGGGCTGAGCAGTTACACGCAGGATGAAAAGATACACGGCAGTCGGCGGTCATCCGTCGGCAGTCGTAAAGGAGTGGCTCGATGAAAACCAAATTGCTTTGCGCGTTCCTGTTCGCCGTGTGCATTGCGCTGGCGGTTTTTGTGATGCGCCCCTCCACCGCGCACGCCGACGGTCTCGTCATCGTCGAGTGTCCTCCATTACCGGTGCCGTTACCACCGCAAGGTTCATCTTCGGAAGGGACAATGCCCACACGGCTGACGGTGCCGCCGTTGGGTACCGAGACCGCGCGCGTACTGCGCTCGTGTGAAAGCAACGCGCAATGTAGCCGCCAGGAGTACTGCGCCAGACCTTTTGGGCAGTGTCAGGCACGCGGCGTCTGCACCCCGCGCCCCGAAGCGTGCATTATGCTCTATGCTCCGGTATGTGGGTGCGATGGAAAAACGTACAGCAACCATTGCGTTGCCGCATCCGAAGGGGCAAGTGTTGCGTACGAAGGCGAATGTGGACGACCGCGCCCTATTCCGCCACCCGTAACAGTTCATCCACCGCTCCCACCGATTCGACGTGATTGCTCCACGTACCTCGCCGTAAAGAATCACAACGTCACGGTCACGATTGACCATCAAATCGCGCGCACGCGCGTGGACCAGACGTTTATTAACGATAGCACCTACGCGCTCGAAGGGACGTACATCTTTCCGATGCCCGAAGACGCCGCCATCAGCGAGTTTGCAATGTGGGTGGATGGCAAGCGGGTAGAGGGCAGGGTGCTGGACAAGCACGAAGCGCGCCGCATCTACGAAGACATCGTGCGACGCCAGCGCGATCCCGCGCTCCTGGAGTACGTCGGACGCAACGCGTTTCAGGCGCGCATTTATCCGATTCCACCACAAAGTGAAAAGCGCGTCGAAATCGAGTACACGCAGATTCTCAAAGCCGAGGCGGGCTTGGTGCGGTACGTCTATCCGCTCAACACCGAAAAATTTTCGCCCAAGCCGCTCAAGAATGTTTCGGTCACTGTGTCCATTCGTTCCAACGCCGCTATCAAAGCGATCTACTCGCCATCGCACGACATCAGCATCACGCGCAAAGGTGAGTACGAAGCGCGCGTCGGCTATGAAGCATCGAACGTCAAACCCGATCGCGATTTTGTGCTGTATTACTCGGTTACACAAGACGACATCGGGTTGAATCTGATTTCGTACAAAGAGCGCGGCGAAGATGGATTCTTTGTGATGCTCGTTGCGCCGAAAATTCAAGTGGAGCGCGCGCGGGTCGTGGACAAGGACGTGATTCTCGTTCTCGATGTGTCCGGTTCGATGCAAGGCGTGAAGATTGATCAGGCTAAACGCGCGCTCTACTATGTTCTTGACCAACTCAACCCAAATGATCGGTTCAATATCATTGTTTTCAGCACCGGCACACAGGCGTACGCGGCAGCGCTGCGGCCCGCATCCGCGCGCGAGGACGCGCGCAGTTTCGTCGCGCGCCTCCGCGCCGAAGGATCCACCGACATCAATCGCGCGCTGCTCGAAGCGATGCAGATGGCGGACAAGGAGCGCCCCACGATTGTGATTTTCTTGACCGATGGACTCCCAACGACCGGTGAGACGAACGTGCAAAAGATCATCGCGAATGTGACCAATGCCGCGCCGAAAAATGTGCGCCTGTTTACCTTTGGCGTCGGCGATGACGTGAACACGCTGCTGCTCGATTCGCTCGCGGAAAAATTGCGCGGCGCGAGTGGCTACGTGCGCCCCAACGAAAAGATTGACGAGATCATCTCCGCGTTCTACGCCAAGGTGTCCACGCCCGTACTGGCAGACGTTTCGATTGATTGGGGCAGCGCGCGCGTGTATGATGTGTATCCGTATCCACTCCCCGATTTGTTCGCGGGCACGCAACTCGTCGTCGCGGGACGTTATCGTGAAGGTGGCGCAACGACGATTACACTCAAGGGCAATGTCAACAACGCGCCGCAATCGTTCCGCTACAGCGACGTGACGCTACACACGTCTGGAGGTGATGACGCGATACCGCGCCTGTGGGCCACGCGCAAGATCGGCTACCTGCTCAACGAGATCCGTCTGCGCGGCGAGAATCGCGAAATCGTCAACGAAATCGTCGCGCTCGCGGTGCGCTATGGCATCGTCACGCCGTACACCTCGTTCCTCGTGGACGAACGCAAGGATGTGCTGACGGAAAGTGGTCGCGCGAACATTGTGGTGCTGCCGGCTCCAGCGCCCACGTCGGGACCAGCGGCAGTGCAACAGAGTGTCGAGCAAGGTCAACTGCGCGGCGCGAATGTTGCCCCAACGATGCCCGCCGCCGTGCCCAAACCAGGTGGTACTGGCACAACCACGCAGGTTGCCGCGCCGGTTCAGGCTATCGGCAACAAAACGTTCTTGTGGCGCAACAATGTATGGACGGACACGCAGTTCGATCCGTCGAAGATGACGACGCAGAAAATCGAATTTGGAAGCGACGCGTACTTTGCACTGGTAAACAACGTCGAGGTAGCCAGGTATCTCGCGCTCGGCACGCGCGTCATCTTCGTTCTGGATGGCGTTACCTACGAAATCACAGACACCGGAGTCGGTGCCACCGATGCGCGCGCGGTGCCCGCGTTTTCTACGCCACCCCCCATACGGGAGGGGGGTATCGAATCGTATGCTGTTACGCCCGCCGCGCCAGGCGCGTCATCGCCGCTCGCGTCAGGCACCTGGGCGTGCGGTGGCGGGTTGCTGGTGGGTGTGCTCGCGTTGATGGTATGGCGAAGGGAGGTGCGGAGGTGAGTATCCCGAGTGATGTGTTGGGGAGGGCGGTACAGGGGTGCTGGCTTGTACTGGTCGTTATCGCGTTGCTCTACGTGGTCATCGGGGTTGGCTTTCATCTACTCTGGAAAGCCGCTGTAGAGGAATGCCGGCAGATGCGCGTGGCGCGCGGCGAGTTTGTTGAACCCGAAGTGTTTGGGGGTGTGCTGGGGTTGGTGTTCACGGTGACCAACTGGCCCATTTACGCGTGGGCAAACTGGTACCACACCGGCACGATTTTCGCAACGCCGTGCGCGCGTGCTCGCTGAAGAGAGTGAACAAACAAGACCTTGCCGAGGCAAGGTCTTGTGGTGATCCGCCAGGGACTCGAACCCTGAACACCCTGATTAAGAGTCAGGTGCTCTGCCAGTTGAGCTAGCGGACCAGCAGCATCGCTATTTTAGCACGATTGACCCTTCTTGGCAAATTCGATGGCGGAGAGATGAGAGAGGGTGATGGCGAGCAGCTTTACCACTTGCCATCACCCTCTCCTTTGGGGTGATCGCGCGATGACCTCTGAGTGGTTATCATTGGAGATGAAAACGTCGTTCGCTCCGATCCAAACGGAGTTCGATCTCTGCCCCCAGAGCACTCTGGATAAGCGCAAGGTACACTTCATCCATCATATCCTGACGCAAACGCACTTGACGGTCCACGCTGTACAACAAGGCGTTATACACCTCTGGTCCGCCGTAATCGGCGCGCAGCAGAGCCAGCAGTTCGGTGATATGAGCGTGATCGCTGGGTTGATCGAGCAGAATTTCTGCGCCGGTCTCAATGTCTTGCATCGTTTCGGAGCGACCGAGACACGTGGCGGGTACGTCAATGCGTAGCGCATCGTCAAAATCGGCGAGACGCACAAAGCACGAGGCGATGGCGGGTAGATCTTTGACATGCTCAAAGACAATGGCTTCGGGTTGTTGTTCAAAGGCGCGTTTGCCGAACAGAATCGGCGTGGAATAGCCAGCCGCGCGCTCGGTCCAGCGATAGATGCTCTCACTGTCCGCCAGTTCTTTTTCGCGCGGGAGTTCTTCGGCATACTCTGCCTGCCACCACACGCGCGTGTGCGCGCATTGACGACTCGTTTTGGCAATCGAGACAAGCATCAATTGACGCGCCGCGCAATGTTCAAACAAATGCAAATATTCGTTCAGTGTTTGTTGGGGCAAATCCAGGTTCGGAATTTCAATGTGCATCTGACGGAAAGGGTACAGTTGTGGCAGTTGACCGTACAACGCGCCGTCCAGAAAAATCACACTTTCGGCTGGCAGGGTTGCCGCGTGTTGACGCGCCAGTTGAATCTCGAGACGATGCATCATCAATTCGGCATAGCGTTCGACGAAAGGGGATGGCACGGTGCCCGGCAAAATCTCGACATCCACCGCGGCATCTTCTAACGATGCAGCACTATGTTCGCCAATAATCAATGCTTGCGCGACGAAGAGGTAGGCACCATTGGCAAGATGACGCACCGCGCGCGATCCGTCCACCGCAAAGGCAGGCCGCCGTCGCGTGGCGGGTGGAGGCAGGTGACGATGCCAGTGTTTTCGGACAAGATGCGCGAGCGGCTTTTCGTGTACGTCCGCCTCGGGGCGGAGCGTTTTCTCCAGCGCGCTCTTTTTCTCTTCAACTGCTTTACTTAGCCGATCAATAAAGTTTGCCATTCATTGCTCCGATTTCATTCATCGTGGTGGCGATTGACCGCTATGAGCAACTCTTGTTATACTGTTAGTGACGAAAACGACTCTGGCACGACCAATTCTGGACGGTCCTGGTATTGACAAACATCCCTGCATCAGCGATACTCAGAGCGATGCTACCGAATCCGATTAGCTGCTGAGTGGTCACGATTATACTGTGACGCTAACGGCTTGTCAATCACACATTTTTTATGTGTGATGAACAGTCTGGAAAGGAAACCTATGCCCAATCGTTTGATTCACGAAACAAGTCCATACCTTTTGCAACATGCGCACAATCCGGTGGATTGGTATCCCTGGAGCGAACAGGCTCTCCAGCGGGCGCGCGCTGAAGATAAACCCATCTTTTTGAGCATTGGCTATGCCGCCTGTCACTGGTGTCACGTGATGGAGCGCGAGTCGTTTCAGGATGAAGCAACTGCCGCGCTTTTGAACGAACACTTTATCCCCATCAAAGTAGATCGCGAAGAGCGTCCTGATCTCGATGCGATTTATATGAACGCTGTTGTAATGCTGACCGGGCAAGGTGGTTGGCCCCTCAGCGTGTTTCTTACGCCGACCGGTGTGCCCTTTTTTGGTGGTACGTATTTTCCGCCGGTGCGACGTTACAACTTGCCGGCGTTCACCGATGTACTGCGCGCAGTGGTGGATGCGTGGCGGACGCGCCGCGCGCACATCGAATCGGCTGGTGGCAAGATTCTTCAGGCTTTGCAAACGGAAGCGTGGCGGACGACCGCAGCAGCAACGCTCGAAGAACAAACGCTGATGCAGGCGCTCGCGCATCTGCAAACATCGTTCGATTGGATGAATGGCGGTTGGGGGGATGCGCCCAAGTTTCCGCAGCCGATGGCGCTCGAATTTCTGATGCGTCGCTATGTCGCGCTGCGCGATCCGCTGGTGTTGAAGATGATTACTACGACGCTCGATCGAATGGCGCGGGGTGGCATCTATGATCAACTGGGGGGCGGTTTTCATCGTTACGCTACGGATGCAATCTGGCTAGTGCCGCACTTTGAGAAGATGTTGTACGATAACGCACAACTGGCGCGCGTGTATGTGTATGCCTGGCAAATCACCCGCAACGATTTTTATCGCCGCGTTGCCGAACAGACGCTCGACTATGTGGCGCGCGAAATGACGGCACCGCAAGGTGGATTTTACTCATCGCAGGATGCCGATTCGGAGGGAGAAGAGGGCAAGTTCTACGTGTGGACGTACGCCGAGATTCGCGCGGCACTGGAGGATGTCGCACATCTCTTTTGCGATGCCTATGGCGTTACCCCGCGCGGCAACTGGGAGGGGCGCAACATTTTGCATTGCGCGCGCGATCTGGATGTGGTGGCAGCCACGCATCATCTCACGATGGAGGAGGTAGAGACGCGTCTTGAACGCGCGCGCCAGAAACTGCTGGCCGTGCGCGCCCAACGCGTTCCACCGGCGCGAGACGACAAAGTGCTGACGGCGTGGAACGGCTTGATGCTTGCCGCGTTTGCCTGTGCAGCACGCGTGTTATCGCGTGACGATTATCGTGCGCTGGCAGAGCGCAACGCGCACTTTGTGCTGACGCAACTGCGCCAACCGAATGGTCGGCTGTATCGCGCGTGGCGCGCAGGAAGTACACGCGTCAACGCCTATCTGGAGGACTATGCTCATCTGGCGGAGGGACTGCTCACGCTGTACGAGACCACTTGTGACGCGCGCTGGTTTGTCGCAGCGCGCGCGCTGGCGGAGATCATTCTCACGCACTTTGCGGATCCACGCGGCGGATTTTTCGATACCGCAGATGATCACGAAGAGTTGATCGTTCGTCCGCAGGATGTGCAAGACAATGCCATTCCTTCTGGTGGTGCAATGGCGACCCACGTATTGTTGAAACTGGCAGCGTTCACCGGTGACGGTCGCTATTACGATGCCGCGCAGCGCGCTTTGCAGAGCGTGCAACACCTGTTGGCGACTGCACCGCTCGGTTTGGCGTACTGGCTCTGCGCGTACGATTTTGCTCTGTCGCGTCCAAAAGAAATCGCTATCATCGGTACGCCGCAAGCCCGCCGCGAGTTGTTATCCGTTGTGTGGAGCGAGTATCGTCCCAATCAGGTGGTCGCGTGCGGCGCGCCGGAGGAGGTATCGCCAGTGCCGTTGCTGAACCATCGTCCGACGAGTGAACGCGCAACGGCGTTTGTATGCCGGAACCAGGTTTGCCAGTTACCGGTCACCGAGCCTGCCGCGCTCGCAGAACAACTGGCAACCTGACGATGCGGCTTGTGTAAAAGAGGTGGGGACGCTCTGGTAGTTCGTCCCCACCTCTTTATACTTGGAACGGGCACAAACTTTCATTTTAATTACTCAGCCGTGCTGTCTATGGCGTAAAGCCCCACCCCTTTGCCTTCTCCTCACGTCGCTCTGCGGCATGGGGAGGGGACATCAAGAGAGGAACGGGGGAGGTGGCGGGCGACGAAGCCGCCCGCCACCTCCCCCTCCTCACCCCCTTCTCTCCCCGCCACGCGGGGAGAG
>DAOTYB010000033.1:0-11839 GCA_034435315.1 Anaerolineae bacterium
TGACGGCGGGCTTTCGCGAACAATTCGGCAGCGAGCAGTGCTACACGCGGCGCGGCAAACGCGCGGCGACGGTGGATTTGCACTGGAATCTCATCAATCGCCCGCGCTATGCGCACGCGCTCGATGTCGAGTGGTTCTGGGCGCGCACGCGCGAGGTACCGCTGAACGCGCGGCGCGTGGCAGTGCTCGACTGGGACGCGCAACTGGTGCACTTGGCTGAACATTTCATCGTGCATCACCAGATGCGCGGCTTGCGCTGGTCGTATGACCTCGCGCTCTTGCTCGCGTTGCATCAGCACGAGTTGCACTGGGAGCAAATTCTGGACGCCGCGCGTCAGTTCGAGATTCTCCCCGCGCTGGATGCTGTGCTGACCCACGTTACCGATACGTGGGGCGTTGCCGTACCAGAACCAGTGCGCGCGTCGCTTGCCGAATCCACGCGCGGTGTAGCGAATCACTGGCAAGTCATCGTTTCCACATCCGAACGAACCGACGCGACGATTCTGCGTGAGGGGATGAGTTTTCGGGATTGGCACACGCGCGCGGCATACTTTTTCCACGTCTTTTTCCCCAGTCCAGAGTATATGCGCGAACGTTATCGCATTGCCCATCCTGCGCTCCTTCCCCTGTTCTACCTTCTGCGACTTGGCTTGGGCGCGCGTCGTCTGGTCGAATCGTTTGCCGCCATCGTACGGAACGCAATTAGACGCGGTTGATTTTTAGAGTAGAGTACGCTATAATCGTGCTGTGGAGGTAAGAAGATGGCATTCACGGTGAAGGATATGCACGACCTCACGCGTCTCCTGACCACTCATCCCGAGTGGTTGAGCGAGGTTCGTCGGATCGTTTTGACCCAGGAATTACTGGCACTACCCGATTTGGTGCGCGAATTGGCGCAGGCGCAAGCGCGCACCGAAGCGCGTCTGGAGGCACTCGCTGCGCGCGTCGAAGAACTGGCGCAGGCGCAAGCGCGCACCGAAGCGCGTCTGGAGGCACTTGCCGCGCGTGTCGAAGAACTGGCGCAAGCGCAAGCGCGCACCGAAGCGCGTCTGGAGGCACTTGCCGCGCGTGTCGAAGAACTGGCGCAAGCGCAAGCGCGCACCGAAGCGCGTCTGGAGGCACTCACTGCACGTGTGGATGCGCTCACCGCGCGCGTGGATGCGCTGGCGGCGCGTGTCGAAGAACTGGCGCAAGCGCAAGCGCGCACCGAAGCGCGCGTCGAAGAACTGGCGCAAGCGCAAGCGCGCACCGAAGCGCGTCTGGAGGCGCTCGCCGCGCGCGTCGAAGAACTGGCGCAAGCGCAAGCGCGCACCGAAGCGCGTCTGGAGGCGCTCGCCGCGCGCGTGGATGCGCTGGCGGCGCGTGTCGAAGAACTGGCACAGGCACAAGCGCGCACCGAAGCGCGTCTGGATGCGCTTACCGCGCGCGTGGATGCGCTGGCGGCGCGTGTCGAAGAACTAACGCAGGCACAATTCCATCTCGAAAAGCAATTGTCCGAACTGGCGGCAGCTCAACTTCGCACCGAGCAAGCTGTTGCCGACCTGGCGCGTAGCCAGAAAGAGATGGAGCGGCGTTTGAACGAAGTGATCGGCGATAATATTGCCCGCCGATACCGCGAGTACGCGGGTGCCTATTTTGGCAAGTGGCTCAAATCCATTCGCGTGGTCTCGCCAAACGATTTGCGCGAGGACCTGGAACAGCGTTTGACTGAGGAAGAAGTGGATGACCTGATGCTCACCGACGTACTCATTAACGGCCGTTTGCGTCACCGCGAGGGTATGCCAGAAATCTGGCTGGTCATCGAAGCATCCTACACGATAGATCGCAACGATGTCCGGCGCGCCGAAGAGCGCGCGGGTTTGATGCGTCGCGCCGGCTATCGCGCTATGCCCGTTGTTGCAGGCAAGCAAATTCTCGAAGGCTACGAAGGTGCAGTGGAATATAGCCAGGTCGCCGCGTTTCTGGATGGTCGGCGTCTCTATTGGGACCGCGCGGTCGCGGCGGCTTTTGCGGACAAACCTCAAGAATGATGTCACAGACTGCGCTCACCCTCTCCATCGCCGATTGGCGTGTGTCGTTGTTGCTTGATGAATGTGACGCGGCGACGCGCGCACACATCGCCGAACGCTATGCCGCGTTCGTCGTCCCGTTCGATTCTGATGCGCTCGCCGTGCGCGTGCGAAGTGAGGCGGGCGCGTTGTTTATTCCATTCCAGGAGCACGGCGTCTGGCAGATTCGAACGACGTTGCAGAACGGCGTCATCCAATTCGAATCGCACGCCGAAAAGGGTTGGATGGATCGCGCGGCGGGACGCGGCGAGTTGATTCTGCGTCCCACCGGCAACATCGAAAACTATCTGCGCGTTCTCTACGCGTGGCTCGCGCTCGATCACGATTCGCTCTTGCTGCACGCGTGCGGTATCGTGCGCGACGGCAAGGGCTATGTGTTTTTTGGTCCCTCGGGCAGCGGCAAGACCACCACCGCAACGCTTTCCGCCGCGCACACAATTTTGAGCGACGACCTCGTCATTATCAAAAAGGTCGCGGGGACATACCACGCGTGCGGCGTCCCGTTTCGCGGCGATTGGCCCGAAGCGCCGCGCACGAACGCATCGGCAGAGTTGCGCGGACTGTTCACACTCGTCAAGGACACGCAACATTATCTCGCGCCGCTCGCGCTACCCGATGCGGTCGCGCAACTGGTGCGCTGCGTGCCGTTCGTGATGGCGCAACCCGAAAACGCGCGCCGCGTCACCGACATTTGTTTCGATCTCGCGACGTGCGTGCCGGTGCGCGCGCTGCATTTCCGTCGCGACGATGGATTCTGGTCGGTGATTGATCAAGCGGAGTGACGCGATGCCTTCGCCATTTCCGGGGATGGATCCGTTTTTGGAGCATCCGCATTTTTGGAACCAAGTCCACCATCGGTTGATTGTAGCGATAGCCGATGTTTTGATGCCGCAGGTACGCCCCAGGTATCATGTGGCAATCGAAGTGCGCGTCTATCGAGAAGAGTTGGAAGAGCCCTTCGTTGGGCGCCCCGATGTTGCCGTGTTGCGCGAACAAATGGCGGTAGCGTACGCGGTAGCGACCACACTGCCGCGTCCTGTGCGCGTGCCGGTCTTTGACGAAATCCGCGAGGGCTATCTCGAAGTGCGCGAGGTTGCGACCAACAACGTGATTACCACCATCGAAATTCTCTCGCTCAGCAACAAGCGCCCCGGCAAAGGACGTCAAGCGTACGAAACCAAGCGCAATCACGTCCTGGCGAGTGCAACGCATCTGGTCGAGATTGACTTGTTGCGCGCGGGCGAGCCGATGCGAATGTTCGATACAGGCGCGCCTTCCGATTATCGCATTCTGGTCAGCCGCGCCGAGCGTCGTCCCAAGGCGGATTTGTACGCGTTCAGTGTGCGCCAGCCGATTCCAGCGTTTCCGATTCCGTTGCAGCGCGAAGACACAGAACCGCGCCTCGATGTGCAAACGCTGCTGCACGAGTTGTACGATCGCGCGGGGTTTGATCTGGCGATAGATTATCGGAGCGATCCCGTGCCGCCGTTGAGTGACGCAGATGCCGCGTGGGCGGACGCGCTCTTGCGCGCCAAAGGACTGCGCGGCTAACTGCGCGATGATCAACGTAGGACAAATTTGAAATTTGTCCCACATTTTCGGAGTATAACCAATGAATCTTTCCCAATACCCAGCCCCACATCCCCAGGTTGCCGCGCGCATCGTGGATGGCTCTGCGGTGATCGTCCTCGCGGACGCCGGCGAAGTGACCGTGCTGAATCCCGTCGGCTCGCGCATCTGGGAACTGATAGACGGCACGCGCAGTGGTAGTGACATCATTCAACGCATCGTTGCTGAGTACGACGTGACGACGGAGCAAGCCACGCAGGACGTCGCATCCTTCCTGCAAACTCTGCTCGACGCGAACGCCATCACCCTCCACGACCGCCCACTGTCCCACTATCCCACTGAACCACCGTCTCATTGACCCACTGACCCACTGTCTCACTGACCCACTGACCCACTGTCTCACTGGATTTACAATGTCCGTCGAAGGTCCCTCTTCTCTCCCCGGAAACGTAACACCGTACGATCACCTTGTCGCGCAGACGCGCAAGCAACATCGTTTGTTCAGCGCGCATTGGGAAGTGACGTATCGGTGCAATCAAAAATGCTCGCACTGCTACCTCGATGTATGCTCGCCCGCCAGTCCCTCGCTCGACGAGTTGACGACGCCAGAATGTTTCCGCGTGATTGACGAACTGGCGGACCTGGGCGCGCTCAACCTCACGCTGTCGGGCGGTGAGGTGCTGGTGCGCCACGATTGGTTTCAGATTGCGCAGTACGCGCGCACGCGCAAATTCTTGCTGCGCTTGTTCACCAACGGCATCTTGATTACCCCGCACGTCGCGGATCAAATCGCCTCGCTGCATCCGTACGCGGTCGAAATCAGCGTGTATGGCGCGGACGCCGAGACGCACGAACGCATCACGCAACGCGCGCGCTCGTTCGAGTTGACGATGCGCGCGTTTCAGTTGCTGCGCGAGCGCGGCGTGCGCACCGTGTTCAAGACGCCGCTGATGCGCGAGAACGTACGCCAGTTTCACGCCTTGCGCACGCTCGCCGATTCGCTGGGCGCGCGGTTTCGCTACGACATCACCATCACCGCCAAAGACAATGGCGGACGCGATCCGCTCAAGCATCGTTTGACGTACGACGATCTGGTGTGGCTGTTCTGTGAGGCGATTGACCCTGCGCTGTGGGTCGAACGCAAATTGACACCCGAGACGCGCCCGTGCGCCATCGCGACGAACGCGCTCGTGATTGATCCGCAGGGCAACGTCTCGCCGTGCGTGCAGGTGCGGCAGCGCATCGGTAATCTGCACGAGCGCTCGCTGCGCGAAATCTGGGAATCGTCGCCAGCGTGGAACGAACTGAGTCACATCACACTGAACGATTTGCCGATCTGCCGCGCGTGCGAACTGCAAAGCGTGTGCGTGCGCTGTCATGGGCTGGCATTACTCGAAGATGGCGATCTGCGCGCGCCCGCAACGGTGAATTGCCTCGAAGCGCTCGCGCGGCGTCAGGTGTTGGTGGAGAAAGGCGTCCTCCCCGCCGATTTTCCCATCCCCGCGCATTTGCGCGAGATGGTGGTATAATTGGGTTGGAGGTGTGGGTATAACGTTACAAGAAATTTCTCGCGAGTCCACTCTACATGAAGATACCTGATATTGTTCTTGACACGAGTGTCATCGTTGCTGCTCTTCGCTCTAAAAAAGATGCGTCCCACAAGGTGCTATCCCTTGTCGGTACACACAAGTTTTAAATTCACGATTCGGTGGCGCTTGTCCTTGAGTATGAAGATGTTCTACAACGTCAACGCACCGAACTTGGGCTGTCTCAAGATGAGGTGACCGATTTCATTGATGCGCTTTGTTCAATGGCTCATCATCACAAGATTTATTTTCTGTGGCGTCCCATCTTGTCCGATGTGAATGATGAACTTGTTCTTGAATTGGCAGTAACTGCAAAGTGTGAGTATATCGTGACACATAATACCAGCGACTTTAAAGGTGTTGACAAGTTTGAAATTCAAGCCGTAACACCCAAAGAGTTTTTGCGGATTATTGGTGAGGTGAAGGAATGAGCGCGTTAAGTTTACGCTTGCCGAAGTATTTACACGAGCAACTTGATGAATTGGCGCAGAAAGAAGGCATTTCTGTCAATCAGTTTATCATGCTTGCGGTTGCCGAGAAAATTGCGGCAATCTCCGCCGTTGAATATTTAGAAAAACGCGCCAGGCGTGGCAGTCGTGAGAGATTTTTAGAAATTCTCAACCGAGCCCCTGATGTCGAACCAGAAGATTCCGATAAATTGTAACGAGGGGCTAAAAGTGTGTACTTATGCGCACCGCGTTGGTGGAACATGAATCCATTCCAGTCACTCTGTAGTGAGATGAGCGTCTGCAGTGTTCATCTCTGAAAGATATGTCCGAGGTATAACACGTCGTGAAGGTGTATGTTTGGAATGAAGAGAAGAATCAACGCCTCAAATCCGAACGAGGTGTATCGTTTGAAGAGATAATTGTGCACCTTGCCATTGGCGATTTGCTTGACATTGTTGAGCATCCACATCCTGAAAAGTATCAGGGGCAACATATCTTTATCGTCAAAATGCGTGACTATGCGTGGCTTGTCCCATTCGTAGAGTCAGAAGACAAGATATTTTTGAAGACAATCATTCCAAGTCGAAAGGCGACCAAAAAGTATTTGGGGAGATGAACAAAATGAACCATAACTTGAAATTAGAACCAGAAGAGCGGGAACTGGTGGATTCCTATGAGCGGGACGAATGGCGGTCTGTTACCAGATTCCAGGAGAGACTACGGCAATATCAATCCTATGCTGTTGCTACCTTTGAAGCGATGGGCTTGATCAGCATCACCCTGCCGCCAGAAGACATCCAGGCTATCCGTAAGAAGGCAGCCGCCTCAGGAATGTCATATCAGGCACTTATCGCTAACATTGTGCATCAGTATGTGACAGGTAATCTCGTTGAAAAGCCGTCTAGTGCCTGACACAAGTCGTTATGCAGAATTTGTCTATACCCTTTCTTCTCCGTCTCTCCACCTTCGCGCTGCTCTTGACCTTGTTGAATGGCGCCACTGTTGCACCCACTTTTGCCGCCGGCACCATCACGCTGACCGCGCCCGGCGTCGCGTACACCCAGAACTTTGACACGCTCGCGAATAGCGGTACATCCAGCGTTGTGCCAGCGGGTTGGGATTTCGCCGAGAGTGGCTCGAACGCCAACACAACTTACTCGGCGGGTACAGGATCAAGTAGCACCGGCGATACCTACAGTTTCGGTTCATCCGGCAGCAGCGAGCGCGCGTTCGGTGGGTTGCAGAGTGGCTCGCTCATTCCCACCATCGGCGCGAGTTTCACCAACAACACCGGCGAAACCATCACCGCGTTGCGCATCGAGTACACCGGCGAACAGTGGCGGCTGGGCGCGACCGGACGCGAGGATCGTCTGGATTTTCAACTCAGCACCGATGCGACCTCACTCACGACCGGCACCTGGACTGATTACGACGCGCTCGATTTCATCGCGCCGGTCACCAGCGGCACAGTCGGCGCGCGCGATGGCAACGCCGCCGCGAATCGCACCACTATCAGTTACATCATCAGCGGGCTGAGCATCGCGAACGGCGCGACCTTCTGGATTCGCTGGAGCGATTTCAACGCAGCGGGCTCCGATGACGGTCTCGCGATTGACGATTTCGCGCTGACACCGAATCCCCCCGGTGTGTACCTTTCCATCAACGATGTAGCGGTCGCTGAAGGTAACAATGGCACGACACTCGCGACGTTCACCGTCTCGCTCTCCGCGCCGGCGCCCGCGGGCGGCGTCACGTTCGACATCGCGACACAAGACAACACCGCGACCACAGCGGACAACGATTACCTCGAGCGCGCGCTCATCGCGCAAACGATTCCCGAAGGCAGCCAGTTCTATCTTTTTCAAGTCACCGTCGTCGGCGATACGAACATCGAGCCGAACGAAACATTCTTCGTCAACGTTACGAACGTCGTCGGCGCGCTCCTCAATGATGGACAGGGCATCGGCACGATTCAGAGTGACGATGTATTGCGCGTGCACGCCATTCAAGGCGCGGCACACATTTCGCCATTCAACGGGCAAGCGGTGGCGGCGGTGCCGGGCGTCGTGACGGCAGTGCGGAGCAACGGATTTTATATGCAAGACCCCGAACCCGATGCGGACGACGCGACCTCGGAAGGCATCTTTGTTTACACGAACACCACGCCCACCGTCAGCATCGGCGATTTCGTCTGGGTGAGCGGCGTGGTCAACGAGTTTCGTCCTGCCGGCAACGCGAACAATTTGACGATGACCGAAATCGCTTCGCCGACGATTGTCGTGCACTCCAGCGGCAACGCGCTACCCGCGCCGATTATCGTGGGCGCCGGCGGACGCATCCCCCCCAACACCATCATTGACGATGATTCTTCCGGCGATGTCGAGACAACCAGCACCTTCGATCCGCAGAACGATGGCATTGATTTCTGGGAAAGTTTAGAAGCGATGCGCGTGCAAATCAACAACGCGCGCGCCGTTGGACCCAGTCGTTTTTATGCGTCGCGCAACGCGCTAGAGATTCCTATCGTCGGCGATAACGGCGCGCACGCGAATGTACTGACCGCGCGCGGCGGCCTCCTCATCCGCGCCAGCGATTTCAACCCCGAGCGCATTCTTCTCGCGAATGCGCTCGCTTTTTTGCCGGGCGATGTGAACGTGGGCGATACTTTTGCCGAGCCGATTATCGGCGTGATAGATTACTCGTACGGCAACTATAAACTCTATCCCACCAGCACACCGACGCGCGTCGATCGCGGGCTAAGACGCGAACGAACGCTCGCGCCCGCTGCTGGACAACTCGCGGTCGCGACCCTGAACGTCGAAAATCTCGACCCGAACGATGCGGACGGCGATACAGATGTCGCGGATGGCAAGTTCGCCGGACTGGCGAACCTCATCGTCAATCACTTGAGATCGCCCGATTTGATTTCGGTGCAAGAGATTCAAGACAACGATGGCGCAGCGAACACATCCATCGTGGATGCGAGTACAACGTGGACGATGCTGATTGACGCGATTGTCGCCGCGGGTGGTCCCGCGTATCAGTATCGCCAGATCAATCCAGTGGACGATCAGGATGGGGGACAGACGGGTGGGAACATTCGGCAGGGTTTTTTGTTCCGCACCGATCGTGGACTCGCGTTCGTGGATCGGCCTGGTGCGGGTGCGACGACGGCGAATGCCGTGATCAACAATGGCGGTGTGCCACAGTTGCAGTACAGTCCGGGCAGAATTGATCCGACGAATGCGGCATTCACCGATAGCCGCAAACCACTCGCTGGTGAATTCGTCTTCAACGGTTACACGCTCTTTGTGATTGCGAATCACTGGAAATCGAAAAGCGAAGACCAACCCTTGTTCGGGCGTTATCAACCACCGACCTTGACAACCGAAGCGCAACGCAATCAACAAGCCACCGTCGTCGGCAATTTCGTCGCGAGTATCCGCGCGGTTGACCCGAACGCACTGGTGATTGTGCTGGGCGACCTCAACGATTTTGAATTTTCGACGCCTTTGAATACGCTCAAGACGTTGGGCGGTCTGGTGAACGAAATTGAATCTCTACCAGCGAACGAACGTTACACCTACGTGTACGAGGGCAACTCGCAAACGTTGGATCACATCGTCGTTAGTCCCGCGCTTGCGGCGCGGCGCGTGCGCGTGGACGTGGTACACACCAGCGCCGAATTTGCCGCGCGCTGGACGGATCACGATGCGGTGGTAGCGGTGTACAATTTCATCCGCATCTTTTTCCCGTTCATTGCGCGTTAAACCGCAGGACAGATTTCCAGATTTGTCCCACGATTTCAGGAATGACTTGGTCTACCAGATCCGTCAGGTCTTGGAGACCTGACGGGTCTCTGTTTTCAAATCATCTCACAAGGAGGACAAAATGAAAACAAAAACGATGCGCGTGACGCTATTGGCGACGCTGGCATTGCTGACTTTGGCGCTGCTGCTGATGCTATCGCCGATGCCGGTGTTCGCGGCGACGTGTGTGTGGACGGGGGCAGTGAATACGGATTGGGCAACCACTGGCAACTGGTCGAATTGTCAGGGAGACGGAGACGCACCGCCAGCGGCTGGCGATACGGTGACAATCCCGAATGTCACGAATAAGCCGATCATTGCAAGTGCAGTCTCGGTTGCTGGAATCGTGATTGATACGGGAGCGTCTCTGACGATTGGCTCGGGTGGTAGCTTGACATTGAGTGGTAATCTGGTCAACAATGGTGAATTGAAATACTCGACAGGTGCTGGTGGTGTAACATTCGACGGGACAACCACTCTTAGCGGTAGTGGCATTTTTACATTTCGATCTATAACGATCAATGCGGGCAAAACCCTTAATGCAGGTAGCACAGATATTACTCTTGATGGAACATTTTCGGTCAGCGGGACTTTCAATGGAGACAGTGGCACGGTCACTTTTGCTCTTGCGGCTGTGAGTAGTGCAACAGTGGGAGGCAGTGGTACCACGAATTTCAATCATCTGACAATCAGTGCTTCTGGTAAAACACTGAATGTGAGTAGCAATAGAACCATCTCGATTGCGGGAAATTTCTCCAAGACGGCTGGCTCTTTTGGGTGCGGTGGAGGTACGTGCACAGTTCGTTTCACGGGTAGTAGTGCAAGTACAATTACCACATTCGGAAACCATCCTTTTAACATCACGATCGACTCTGGGAAGACCGTGAACACAAATTCGTCTTTCAATGCTTCGGGGAATTGGACGAATGATGGTACTTTTACCGCCAATGCAGGTACTATCACCTTTAACGGTTCCTCCACCCAAACCATCGGCGGTAGTGGCGCAACGACGTTTAACAATCTTACCATCAACAATTCTGCTGGCGTCACCTTGAACAACAATGCCACTGTCACCGGCACCCTCACCCTCACCTCCGGCGACCTGAACACCGGCAGCCACACACTCACGCTCAGCAGCAATGCCACCGTCACCGGCACCGGCGACGTGGTGGGCAATGTGCGGCGTGCGCACGCGTTCAACACCGGCACGAACTATGCCTTCAACAACGCAAACACGCTCATCAACTTTTCGAGCATCACGAACGGCGCATCGCCCAGCGTCGTCATCAATTTGAGCAAGAGCGCGCCGGCTGGCTTGACGACTGCTGTCCCGCGCTCGTACACCATCACGCCCACCAACATCAGTTCGTACGACGCGACATTGCGTCTGGGCTATCTGGACAGCGAGACCGGCGGAATGACCGAAGCCAACCTGCGCGCGTGGCGCCACAACGGCACACGCTGGGTCTTACAACCCGGCGGCGTGGATACCGGGAGCAACTACGTCTATGCATCGAACGTGACCGCGTTTTCCAACTGGGCAATCACGGACAATGGCGCGCCAACAGCAGTGACACTCTCTTCGTTCGACGCGCGCGCGGACGCGCCAAGCGCGCTGCCGCTTGTGGGGCTGGGCGCGCTCGCGGTGATTGTGTTGGGTGGGGTGCTGTGGCGCGGGAGGACGAAGGACGAAAGACGAACGAACGAATGAGCCAATGAGCCAAATGAGTAAGGGGAGAGCAAGGGGAGAGAACGAGGGACGAATGAATAAATGGCAAATGAGCCAACGACATCAGTTTCGAAAGTATCCTGCGTGAATACTAACAATTGCAGCGGTTTCAAGCGCCCGTGCCCGACTTTACACGTCCTGCACGAGGGACAAACGGAACAAGAATCTTGACAGAAGAGCGTGTTCGTGTTAGAATCGCCGCAACTCCGTAAGGCATCGTTTCCGCTCTTACACAGTCGTTTCAGGCTAGTCCTTGCCTATTGCAAGCACATTCGTTCGTCATCCGTCCGTCATACTTTCCCCAAGGAGGTGACTGGAATTATCTCAAAATAGAACACCCGTCCTGACAAGATGTAATTTTTGTGGAATTACTCAGCCGTGCCACCCATTGCGAAAAGCCCCACCCCCTTGCCCCATACGCGTCAACTTAAGCGGGGAATGCCGCATTACAACCCTCCCCTCTCCCAAATTCAGGCGAAGGAGGGGGCGAGGAATGGAGCAAGTGCCAGCCTTAAGCCTAAATTTCGCACTTTAAGAATCGGATAGAAGATAGACTCGCCCCAGTGCAGGGCTGCCACACAGCACGGGCGGGACACTGAGACGGCTGACTTGGCTGATGCGAGTCGCG
>DAOTYB010000034.1:0-12579 GCA_034435315.1 Anaerolineae bacterium
AGACGAATTTGCCGATCTGGCAATGGAAATTGCATGTGGGTTGCACAATTTCAGAACGGAACGCCGCTCGCACCAGAGAAAGGCAATTCCTTATTTCCGATAATGTCTATTGAGACTAAAATCTCATACAACTCTTAGTCTCGGCTCAAGAAATTTTAATGCAAATTCATTAGACTGGCGGGTGTAAATTGCGATGCTCCGCACCATCAACTTTAGGAGGTGTTTGATGAACAAAACCAAATTCATCATCGCCAGTCTGCTTGTGCTTGCCCTGCTGGTCTTTGGTGTCGGCGGAACTGTTGCCCTCGCGCAAGGTCCCACGCCGACAGGCAAGACCTGGATGGACCTGTACTGGCAGATACTCGCGCAGAAACTCGGCACAACCGTCGAGAAACTGCAGCAAGCGATGACCGACGCGCGCAAAGAAGCGGCTACCCAGGGAGTGCAGCAAGGCTTGCTGACACAACTCCAGGCCGATCGCATAACCGGCAACACCGCCGCGAACATCATCGCTCAAGCCGGTCTGGACGCGGCAGCCAGGACGCTGGGAATGACCAGCGCGGACTTGACCACCGCGTTGCGCACCAAGACCCTGCTGACTCTGGCGCAGGAAAAGAACGTGGACATTGCCAAACTGCGCACCGCCATCGCCGACGCGCAAAAAGCCGCGATTGACCAACTGGTCAAAGACGGCAAACTGACCCAGGCTCAGGCTGATCAGATGAAAGCGAATCTCAAACCAGAGAACGTGGACTTGAATCGCTTTGGATTTGGTCGCGGCGGTTGGGGCTTGCCCGGTATGCCCGGTGGCAAGGGGATGCCGTTCGATGGTAAAGGGATGCCCTTTGGCGGACGGCACGGCGGCTGGCGCTAAGTTCGTTCTCCTCGGGGTGCGATACACATCGCGCCCCGAGATGTTTGACACATCGCGCGTTTTTCGTATAATTGGCGCAGTAATGTCCAGACACACAACACGCGTAAACTCATTCCTTGTGTTACACGTGTCCCTGCTGGTGGCAAACGTATGCCTTGCCATCCAGCGTCATTTTGATTTTTGAAGTGAGAGCCGATTTGTTAGCGGCTCTCTTTTTTTGCCCAAAACTGGTTTACTATGTCCATTCTCAGACTTCCCGGCTTGATTGACCCGCACGTGCATCTGCGCGAACCCGGCGCGCCGCACAAAGAAACGTGGGACTCGGGCACCGCTGCTGCACTCGCCGGCGGATTTACCTGCGTGCTCGATATGCCCAACAACACGCCCCCTGTCGTCAACGCCGACGCGCTCGCCGCCAAAACGCGCGCCGCGCGCGCGTCCGCGCGGTGCGACTATGGTTTTCATCTGGGCGCGAACGAAGAGAACGCGACCGACATTGCCCCTCTCGCGCCGTACGCTGTGGGATTAAAAATGTACCTCGATCAAACCTTCGGTCCGCTGCGGATGGAAGGGCTGGGCGCGTTGATGGCACACGCGCGTCACGCGCCGCCGCATCTACTGCTGCTCTGCCATGCCGAAGGGCGCACGATCGCCGCAGCGATTCTGGTCGCGCATCTCTTTGACCGCGCCGTTCACATCTGTCACGTCAGTCGTCAGGACGAAATCGTACTGATTCGTGCGGCAAAGGAAAAGGGCTTGCGCGTCACCTGCGAAGTGACGCCGCATCATCTCTTCCTCACCGAAGACGATGTACCGACGATTGGCGCAGGACGCGCGGAGGTGCGTCCGCGTCTGGCGACGCGCGCGGATCGCGACGCATTGCGCGCGCATCTGGACATTGTGGATTGCTTTGCCACCGATCACGCGCCGCACACACTTGCAGAAAAAGATTCTGCCAATCCGCCGCCCGGTTTTCCGGGGCTGGAGACCGCACTGCCGCTCTACCTCGCGCTGGTGGATGAGGGTCGGCTTTCGCTTGCCGATCTCGTGGCGCGCACTGTCACCAACCCGCGCCGCATCTTTGGACTGGCGGAGCAAACCGAAACGTGGATCGAGGTGGACACGCAAGCGACGTGGCAGGTGCGTGGCGATGCGCTGTTCACCCGCGCGCGCTGGTCGCCGTTTGAAGGATGGACGTTGCGTGGGCGCGTGGTACGTGTGGTGTTGAACGGCAAAGAGGCTTTTCGCGATGGCGGTGGGGCAAAAAATTTTTCGCCTCTGCTGGCAGCACCCGGCACAGGACGCAACGTGCGTCCATCCTTTATTACGTAAAAATTTGTAGTTACTCAGCCGTGTCATCAATAGTCCCATCCCCTCCCTTGCCCTCTCCCTGTTGAGGCGAAAAATCTTTCGCCTTACGGGGAGGGGAGTCAAGAGCGGGGAGTGGGCGGGCGGCGAAGCCGCCCGCCCACTCCCCGCTCCCGTTTCCCCTTCTCTCCCCGCTTTGCGGGGAGAGAAGGGGGTAGGGGGATGAGTGGGGTTGTTCCCTGGGTAACAATAGTAGTTACAAAAATTTCTTGATGGAGGATATGTTATGCCTGTTAACAATCACAAAAATCGCGTGCCCAAAGCACATTTACCGTTTGGCGAAAAACGCGAAGGACGTTTGTACGGCAAACCGATTATTTCCGTTTTGCAGTTTTCGCGCGAGGACCTCGAAGAAATTTTTACGGTTGCTGAAGAAATGCGCATGATGGTCGAGCGCGTCGGCACTTTTGATTTGCTCAAGGGCAAAGTGCTGGCATGCTTGTTCTACGAACCGTCCACGCGTACTTCGTCGTCGTTCATCGCCGCCATCGAGCGACTCGGCGGTAGCGCGATTCCCATCAACGAAGTGCGTTACTCGTCCGTCACCAAAGGCGAATCGTTACCCGATACGGTGCGCACGCTCGAAGCGTATGCTGATGTCATCGTCTTGCGTCATCCCGAAACCGGTGCAGCCGCGCTTGCCGCGAAATATTGCCGCAAACCGATTATCAACGCCGGCGATGGCATCGGTGAACATCCCACTCAAGCCCTGCTCGATATCTTTACGATTCGCGAAGAACTCGGTCGCATTGATGGTCTCACCGTAACGATGCTCGGTGATTTAAAGTACGGTCGCACGGTGCACTCGCTCGCGCGCTTGCTCGCGCTGTACAATGTCACTCTGCATTACGTCTCGCCCGATTTGTTGCGAATGCCGCCTGCGCTCATCGAAGAACTGCGCCAGCGCGGCGTACCGCAAACCGAGCATACTACGCTGGATGGTGTCCTGCACGAGACCGATGTGTTGTACGTGACGCGCGTGCAGAAAGAACGTTTTGAAAATCCCGATGAATACGAATCGGTCAAGAATGCCTACGTGATTACTCCCGAAACGATGACACGCGCCAAGCCGAATATGATATTGATGCATCCGTTGCCGCGCGTCAACGAAATCGCGATTGAAGTGGACGACGATCCGCGCGCCGCCTATTTTCGTCAGATGGAGTACGGTTTGTACGTGCGAATGGCACTTTTGGCGATGGTGTTAGGAAAAGCATGAACCAGAATTTTTTTACCTGGCTCGACGAGACGGCGCGCGCGCGCGCGAGTCTGCTCTGCGTCGGTTTGGATCCGCGCGGCGATGATGCGGACGCGCTGCGCGCCGAATGCTTTCGCGTGATGGATGCTACCGCCGAGTTTGCTACGGCGTTCAAAGTGAACAGCGCGTTCTTCGAGGTGTTCGGTGCGGCGGGCATCGCCGCGCTGCGCGACGTGATGGCGCGCGTGCCTGCGGACACCCCGGTCATTCTCGATGCCAAGCGTGGCGATATTGCCGATACGTCGCAAGCGTATGCGCGCGCCGCGTTCGAGCATCTGGGCACGCACGCCATCACGGTCAATCCGTACCTGGGGCGCGACGCGCTCGAGCCGTTCTTCACTCAACCGATGCGCGGCGTGTTCGTGCTTTGCAAAACATCGAACCCGGACGCGGACGAGTTTCAAGGTTTGGAGACAGCACACGGCGCGTTGTTCGAGGTGGTGGCGGAACACGCGCGCGCGTGGAACGCGCGCGGCAACATCGGTCTCGTGGTCGGCGCTACCGATCCTGCGGCGCTGGTGCGTGTGCGCGCGGTCGCACCCGACGTGTGGATTCTGGCGCCGGGCATCGGCGCGCAGGGCGGCGATCTCGCTGCCGCGCTTGCCGCCGGTTTGCGCGCCGATGGACTGGGGATGCTCGTCACCATTTCGCGCGCTATCGCCGCCGCGCCCGATCCGCGCGCGGCGGCGCGGCATTGGCGCGATGAAATCAATCGTTGTCGCGCGGCGAACGTCGTTGGGGTGAAAGAATTTTCGCCCCTACCGTCGCCCGTACCGATTATCGCGCGCGATTTGTTCACGGCGGGGTGTGTGCGTTTTGGCGATTTCACCCTGAAATCCGGTGCGCGCTCGCCGATTTACCTCGACCTGCGGCAACTCGTTGCGCATCCCGTCATTTTGCAACGCGTGGCGCGCGCGTACGCGCGCGTGCTGCGCACACTCGAATTTGATCGGCTAGCGGGCATTCCGTACGCCGCGCTGCCGATTGCGACCGCGATCGCGCTGGAGATGAATCGCCCGCTAGTTTATCCGCGCCGCGAGGCAAAAGAGTACGGCACGCGCGCGTCCATCGAAGGCACGTTTGCGCCGGGAGAAACCGTCGTCGTGATTGACGATCTGGCGACGACCGGCGAATCGAAAATCGAAACGATCGAAAAATTGACCGGCGCCGGCTTGCGCGTGCGTGACATTGTCGTGTTGATTGATCGCGAGCAAGGCGCGCGCGAATCACTCGCGGCGGCGGGCTATACGCTCCACGCTATCGTCACGCTGAGTGAACTCCTCGCCGAGTTGCATCGCAGCGGTGCCATCACGGCGGAACAACTCGCGCAGGTCAAGGCGTACCTGGGACAGGTGTGATGTATCCGCTGCTGCGTTCTGTGCTTTTTCGTTTCGATGCGGAGCGTGTGCACGCGACGACGTTGCAGTTGGCGCGGTGGGCAGGTAATTTTCCGCTCACGTTTCGTCTGCTCAGCGCGCTGTTTCGCGTGGAGGATGCGCGTCTGCGCGTTCAGGTGTTTGGTGTGCAGTTCAAGAATCCTGTGGGACTGGCGGCGGGGTACGACAAGGATGGCGTTGCCGTGCGCGGTCTCAGTTGTCTGGGGTTTGGACACATCGAGGTTGGCACCATCACATTACGCGCGCAAGCCGGCAATCAGCGCCCGCGTCTCCATCGCGTTCCCGAAGCACGCGCGCTCATCAACAGTATGGGCTTTCCGAACGCCGGGGTGGATGCGCTGCGCGTGCCGCGCGACGTGACGCGCATCGGCATCAACATCGGCAAGAGCAAGGAGACACCGCTGGAGCAAGCCGCGCAGGATTACTGCGCGCTCCTTGAACGTGTGCACGCGCAAGCCGATTACGTCGCGCTGAATGTGAGCAGTCCCAACACGCCGGGTTTGCGCGCCCTTCAGACACGCGCGGCAATCTACGATTTGTTGCGCGCGGTAATTGCGACGCGCGATCGCCTGACGCCGCGCGTGCCGCTCCTCGTCAAAATCTCGCCCGACCTGAGCCAGGCTGAACTTGACGATTTGCTCGATGTGATGATGATATGTGGTGTGGATGGTGTGATTGCCACGAACACCACACTCGCTCGAGAAGGGTTAGCGCGATATGCGGAGGTGAGTGGGGGTTTGAGCGGCGCGCCGTTACGCGCGCGCGCGACGCACATCATTCGTTACATCGCGCAGCGCACGCGCGGTGCGCTACCGATCATCGGCGTTGGCGGCATTGCCAGCGCGCCCGACGCGCTCGAAAAAATGCGCGCCGGTGCGTCGCTCGTGCAGGTGTACACCGGGCTGGTGTACGCCGGTCCCGCGCTAGTGCGCGCGATCAATCTCGGTCTGCTGCAAGTATGCGCACGTGAGGGCATTCGCACGATTGCGGACATTGTGGAATGACAACGTAGCACAAGCCGGCGTTTGTCCTTCGTCCTTCGTCCTTCGTCGTTCGTCCTTCGTCCTTCGTCCTTCGTCTTTCGTCGTTGAATGAAAATGGAAACAACATCTCAGCAAACAAACCTTCGCATCCTGTCGGCGTTATGGTGGGCAATGTTTCTTGTCTCATTGCCCTTTGGTATCCTCGGGTTCGTGATGCCGATTTATGGCAAAGAGTTGGGGGGCAGCGCGCTAGAAATTGGCGGCTTGTTCTCTGCGCTGGCGATCGTACCGCTTTTCGTACGACCGTTTTTGGGGCTGGCACTCGATCGGTGGGGACGGCGTCCTTTTTTGTTGTTGGGCTTGGGCGGCTATGTAGTCGCGATGATTCTTTTTTGTTTGTCGAACACTATCTGGATGCTGACGCTGGCGCGCCTGGTGCAGGGTGTGGGACAAGCGTTCCTATTTCTTTCTGCCATCACGATTGTCGCCGATGTTGCCAGTGTTACAGGACGCGGGCGCGACTTTGGTCGCATTGACGAGGCGATGGGGCGCGGTGGGCTGTTCGGCGCGTTCGCAGGTTTTCTGGTGATTTTCACTCTGGCGGGGTTTCAACTACACATCACGCGGACGTGGTTCTGGCTTTTTCTGGCATATACGATACCCGCGCTTATCGCGCTGGGGATTGCCTGGCGCGCGATTGGCGAAACGCGTCCACCGCAAACGTCGCGGGTAGCAAAAACACATCCGCTCTCGCGACAACTGGTCGCGATGATGGGGATTGTCTTTATTGTCGGCGCGTCTATGGCGATGGTCGCGCCGCTCGTGATGATTTTTCTGCAAGATCACCTGCGCGCGGATATTCGTACGCTGGGGCTGGCATATCTACCTGCGGCACTCGTCGGCGCGTTTCTGCCCTCACGTATGGGACGCCTGGCGGATCGGTGGGGGCGCAAGTTACCCATTGCAATCGGGTTAGCCATCGGCGCGTTGTCATCGGTGTTGATTCCGCATGTGTCGGACATTTTTTCGCTTTCAGTGCTATGGGCAGTGGGAGCGCTGGGTGGCGTGGCGGCAACGCCCGCGCAGCGCGCGTTCGTCGCCGATGTGACGGGGCAAGATGTGCGCGGGAGTGGTTATGGACTGTACACGTTTGCGTATTTTCTGGGTGCAGCGGTGGGACCGCTCGTCGGAGGTTGGCTGTACGATCGTATCACGCCGGCGACGCCGTTCTATCTGAACGCGGTCGTCTTGTGCATCGGCGCGCTGCTGGTCATCGTGACGTTGCGCGAGACACGCGCAAGTCAGGAACATCAGCGGCTCGGTCGCGTTTCACCGCGTTGAAAAAAAGAACCTGTCCGAGTGCAGACTCGGACAGGTTTTTTCTATTTCGATTTTTGTCGTCGCTGGCGCGCGCGTTCCGCGGCTAGTTGTGCCTTGCTCGGTCCAGTGTGCCGATACATCAGCGCAACGCCACAGATCACTACCAGCGCGATGCCAATCAACTGCGCTGCGGCAATGCCACTGATCGTCCACGCGTCGGGACGTTGAAACTCGATGAGGAAACGTCCCAGACCATAGCCCACACCCCACAGTAACATCAAATCGCCGGGCATGGCTTTATGCCAGCGCCGCGCAATGACCAAAAGCACAATCGCCAGGCCAAGATTCCACAGCGATTCGTAGAGAAACGTCGGATGAAAACGCGTTGTTTCGACGGGGTATTGCGTGAGATCGGCGAACATTGGCAAACGATGCGTCGCGTCAATCGGAATACCCCAGGGCAAATCGGTGGTGTAACCGTACAACTCTTGATTGAAGAAATTGCCCCAGCGTCCGATGGCCTGCCCGAGTGCCAGAGCAGGCGCCGCGATATCGAGCAGACGCGCGAAACTGAGTTTGACAGTTTGCCACTCAAAGCGAAACGCGCGTGTCAACAAGCGGGGCAACCAATGTTCAGACTCGAGGCGGACGATGCGTGCATACAGCCAGACGCCCAGGATGCCGCCCGCCACCGCGCCATAAATCCCCAGGCCACCCTGACGAAAATTCAGAATCTCGATTGGATTTTGCATATAGTAATCGAAACCGATCGGGCTGCCGCGCGGCGATGAGATGACGTGGTACAGCCGTGCGCCGATGACGCCAAAGATCAAGGCAAAGAGCAACCCGTTCCAGACATGATCAGGATCAATGCCGCGTCGTTTAGCTTCCAGCGAGGCGACGTATGCGCCCACCAGAGCAGCGGCGACAATCAGGATACCGTACCAGTAGATTGGATACGAACTACCATCGGGTAATGGAATGCTAAAGGCAATTGGGGAAGGCAAGAAATCCACTGTGACTCCTTCGAAAATACATTTGTCCACGAAGGTCACGAAGGAACACGAAGAAAAAACCTTCGTGTATCTTCGTGTTCTTGGTGAATATTTTCATCCGTCGTGGCGGGCGCGTGCGCCCATGCACAACTGCGAAAATGGGAGACAAATTTCAAATTTGTCCTACCGGGAACAACCCCACTCATCCCCCTGCCCCCTTCTCTCCCCGCTTGCGGGGAGAGAAGGGGGAGATGAGAGTGGTGGTGAGGGCGGGCGGCAAAGCCGCCCACCCTCACCACCTCCCCTTACTGATTTTCCCTCCTCACGCCGCTCTGCGGCGTGGGGAGGGGGTAAGGGGGTGGGGCTTTTCGCGAGAGACGGCACGGCTGAGTAATTACCCTACGTTGTCCATCCTTCATCTGTCGTGATAGGCGATGACGCGAATGAACAACTCTTTCGGGATGAGAGAATTGCGGGGCAGATTATACCACAGGTTGGAGAAATGACAAATGCGGCGGGACAAATTTTTCTATCGTCGCAAGGGTTTGCGTTCGGGAACGCCGGCGCGGCGCGGAAACTGTGCAGGAGTGGCGGCAACTTTTTCCACGATAACGAGATGACGTTGTTCCAGATGAGGCAGTTGCACCGGCACCACCGCGCGCCACTGTCCGCCTAGTACCTGACAGGCGTACGTTGCCGCGCGCATCTCGTCTTCCACCGCGACCCCTTTTTGTGCGATCAGCATACCTCCGAGTCGAAGGAACGGCAGGGCGTACTCGAGTAGCGTGGCTAACGAGGCGACCGCGCGCGCGACGGCGACATCGTACTGGGCGCGCTGCGTAGCATCGTGCGCGACATCTTCGGCGCGCGCGTGGAGAATCGTCATATCCGACAGGTTGAGTTGGGTGACGATGTGGCGAAGAAAAGCCACTTTTTTGCCGGTGGCTTCCAGCAGGGTCACGCTCAAATGAGGCAGTACGATTTTGAGAGGCAACCCCGGAAAGCCGGCGCCGCTCCCAATGTCCACCACGCGGCGCGCCGCGCGCACGTGGGGCGTCACAGAGAGGGAATCGAGAAAGTGTTTGACAAAGATTTCCTCGCGTGTCGTGAGGGCAGTGAGGTTGACGCGCGCGTTCCACGCGACCAGTTCGCGATAGTATGTCTCGAAAGCGGTGCTTTGTGCCGGGGAGAGTGTCAGGTCCCACACGCGCGCGGCAGCAATAAAATCGTCCGTGGTCATTCGACGGGGATACGCGTGGCTTTGGGGGCGGCTTTTTCTGCTTGTTCGAGGCGTTCGATTTTCGCGTCAATGAGCGCGCGCAAAGCCAAAAGCATTTCGCGTTGTGCGGCGCGACAGTGTGTCCGAAATTCAGCGGGCAAGATTTCGCCGCGCATCTCTTTGAGTTCCTTGCGGAATGCTTTGATGGCGGCGGCGAGGTGCTCTTCCCACGTCTTTTCTTCAGTTGGTTGAGTCATTGCATCCTCCTTTCAATCTTCCACATCCGGCGGGCGCAGGGAAACTTGCGGCGGCGCGCAACGTTCGAGGCGCGGTGTGCGTCGCGCGGTGATGGTTTCGAGGATGTAATCCACGGGGTGCACCGCTGCCAGCCCGGTGTTTTCTTCAAAGACGACGCGCGGGCGTCCCGTTTGCGCGCTGTAGGCAACATCGTCGTACGGCACGTACGCTTGCACAACACCGATGAGGTAAGGCATTGTTTGTGCTTGTGTCCCGGCAATGGCGATGGCTTCGGGTTTCAAAATGACCGGACCGCCGCTGTTGCCGGGAAAGACAAAAGCATCCACCAGAAAGATTTTGCTGGCGCGTGCCAGCGCATCGCGTATGCGCGCCAGCGTACCGCTGCGTACAATCACGGTGTTGCGGTGCTGCCCCACCAATCCCATCGGAAAACCGAGCACGTAGGCAAAATCGCCTTCGGTCACGCCGAGGGATTTAAGCAAGTCTATCGTCGCACTGTGTTGCTCGGCGTGAAAATACGCGACTTGCATGCCACTTTCGATCAGGACATCAAAGTGAATCGGAACGACTGCCACATCAACGTCATCGTCGGGATGAACAAACCAGAGCGGTTTGTGTCCATCGAAGAGAGTGAGTTGGAATTCGCGCGCGTATTTATCATCTGCCCGGGGATTGCAACGGAGATAGGCATGGTCCAGGTCTGCCAGAACATGACGGTTGGTGACCAGATATACCTGTTCTGCGCGCGTGCGCTGTGATGTGGGAACACCATAAAAAAATCCCGACGCGATCCAGTAGCGGTTGCCCTTGGTATCGTTGGTGCCAATCGCCACGACGCAATCGGCGAAAAAGGGAGGAATGAGTGCCATTAGACTTTCTCCGCGAGGCACATTAGCGATGTGCCAATGGGCAAATCCACCGACGCGACGAGTGTGGCTTCGAGGCGACCGACCGCGCGCAGGATGGTGTTGATGGGCGGCGCCACAGGTTCCATTTCGACCTGATACTCGTCTTGCGAGAGGTGATGCGACCGCAACTGTTTTTTGGTTCCCAGACGATTACGCAGCAGAATCAGCGGTGCAGCGAGTGGAAAGACCAAAAAGAAACCGAACGTCAGACGCCGCACGCGAAACCCCACGCTCTGGACGCGGGTGCGCAATTCGTGTGGAGTATAGCGGCGTTTGTGACCATTGATTTCATCGTTGTAACTCCACAGGGCTTGGAACGCTGGCGTGGTGATGGCCAGCCAGCCGCGCGGACGCGTCACGCGGTACGCCTCGCGTAGCATGGCCACGTCGTCCTCTACGTGCTCGAGCACATCGAGTATCGTCACCAGATCGAACGACGCCTCCTCAAAGGTGAGGCGGCGCGTGGCATCCCCTTGCTGTACGTCATAACCGCGCGCGCGTGCCATTGCGACGGGGCGCGCGTCCACTTCAACACCTTGCACGTGTCCATAGCGCGCCAGGTGATGCATCATATTACCCGCGCCGCAACCAATATCCAGCACCTTGCCATCACGGCGCGGTAGGTGCGCGTCGAGCATGTTCAAGAGTGACCACGTACGCGTGGCAAACCACCAGTGATTGTCTTCGGCAAGTGTTGTGATCGTCATATCTAACGTGAACCCGTAATGTATTTCTCCAGTGCTTGGATCATAGACTCCTGGTCGCTAATGACGGCTTTGACCACATCGCCAATCGAAATGAGACCGACCAGTTTGCCTTGCTCCAGCACAGGCAAGTGGCGGATGCGTTTAGCGGTCATCAACGCCATACACTCCTCGACGGTTTGGTGAGGGTGAACGTAGTAAACGGCTGTAGTCATAATTTCGCTGACGCGGGTGTCGCGCGAGGATTTGCCTTTGAGGATGACTTTGCGCGCATAATCGCGTTCCGAGAGAATGCCCACGATCTGCTCACCGTCTAGCACCAATACCGCGCCAATGCCCTTTTCCGCCATCAGTTCCAGTGCGTGATAGACAGTGGCATCGGGTGGCACTGACCAGACCGTATGCCCTTTTTCTTGTAGCACCTGCGCTACGATAGTCATCGTAACCTCCTGCTTCAGAGATTGGTTGTGGTTATTTTACATCAAACGCGGTGGGGAGACAAGCGGAGGGATTGCAGGATTGCAGTGGCATTTCAGTTTGGAGGCAAGTTTCTCAGCCCACCTTATTGCACTTTTGCAAACGCATAGCCCCACCCCCTGCCCCTCCCCGTTGGGGCGAAAAAATCTTTCGCCCCAACGGGGAGAGGAAGTCAAAGAACGGGGTAGTGGCGGGCGGCGAAGCCGCCCGCCACCATCCCGTCCTCCCCCTTTTTGCTCCGCCCTATTCTTCCGCTGTGATCTGGCGGCGCAGGGTTTTGATCTGGCTGCGCCTGCGTTTTTCGGCTAAGCGTTGTGCCTTTGCCGCGCGCGAGGGCTGGGTGGGACGGCGCGCTGGAGTGGGTTGCGCGGCGCGTTGAATCAGCGCGACCAGACGCGCGCGCGCATCGGCACGATTTTGTTCCTGGGTGCGAAACCGTTGCGCGGTGATGATGATTTCGCCGCGCGCGTTGATGCGCCGACGTGCCAACTGCATCAGACGCGCGCGCACCGCTTCGGGCAGTGAGGAGGAATGTCGGACGTTGAAACGCAATTGCACCGCCGTCGCCACTTTGTTGACGTTCTGTCCGCCGGGTCCTGCGGCGCGGATGAACGTCTCGTGCAATTCGGTTTCGTCAAGAGCCAACTGAGGCGTGATGGGAATCTTCATCGGGTCACATAGTAACGTGCAAAAGTTTTTTCCGCTTTCGTAGCACAGGATAATTGCTCAGCTGTCCGATCCCTCGCGAAATAGCCCCACCCCCCTAACCCCCTCCCCACGCTGCTCTGCAGCGTGGGGGGGAATCAAGGGGACGGGGG
>DAOTYB010000035.1:0-36113 GCA_034435315.1 Anaerolineae bacterium
CTCGACAAAACCCTCATCGCCGAAACGTGGACTTCGCGCGAGTTGTACGCCAACCTGGAGACGCTGTGCGAGTTTGGCAGTCGCTTTGCCGGCACCCCCAGCGAGATTCAAGCGCGCGATTTTATCGCGGAAAAATTTCGCGCTTACGGCTTGAGCAACGTCCATCTCGATCCGTTCGAGTATCTGGGCTGGTGGCGCGGCACCTGCGCGCTGAACGTTGTCGCGCCGCGCGCGCAATCGTTCGATGCCATCTCGCTGGTCTATTCGCCCTCCACGCCAACGGGCGGTTTGCGCGCGCCGCTCGTGGACGTGGGAATGGGCACGGAAAAAGAGTACGCGCGCAAACAAGACGCGCTCAAAGGCAAAATCGTTTTGTGTTCCAGCGCGAATCCGGAAGACGGCCGCATTCCGCATCGCCGCGAAAAGTACGGCTGGGCGGTGGACGCCGGCGCGATTGGCTTTGTGTACGCACGGCATTTGCCCGGCGGATTGCCAGAGACCGGCTCACTACGCGCCGGACGACTCGGCGAAATTCCGGGGGTCGCGGTATCATACGAAACCGGTGCCGCACTCAAACGCCTCGCCGAAAAAGGTGAAACGATTGTGACGCTCGACGTGCAAAACAAATCGCATCTTACGACCGCGTGGCACGTCGTTGGTGAAGTGCGCGGACAAACCGACGAGGTCATCGTCGTCGGCGCGCATTACGACGGACACGACATTTCGCAAGGCGCGGGCGACGATGCGACCGGCACCTGCCTCGTTCTGGAACTCGCGCGCGTGTTCGCGCCACTTCAGAATCAACTGCGCCGCACGCTTCGTTTCATCGCCTTTGCGTGTGAAGAGTTGGGCGTGCTCGGTTCAACCGAGTACGTCAAAAAACATCGCGACGAGATGAAACAGATCGCGCTGATGATCAACCTCGATGGCGCGGTCGGTAGCGGACGCAAGGGATTCAACACCAGCGGCTTGGACGATGTGGAAACGTTGCTGAAAAAGATTGCGCGTGAAACCGATTACGCGCTCAAGTTGAACGAAAAAGTAGTGACCGCGTCGGACAACTTTCCGTTTTTCATCGAAGGTGTGCCAGCGATTGCAATGTTCGCGAGGGAAACCGATCGCGCGCTCGGGCGCGGCTTTGGGCATACCGCGATGGACACGCTCGACAAGGTGAACGCGCGCGATCTGCACGAGTGCGCGATGGTTGCCGCGCGCGTGGTGTTGCACCTTGCCGCGCATCCCGATTCGATTGGACGCCATCGCACGCCGGAAGAGATCAAGCAGATTTTGATCGAGCAAGATCTGGAAGCCGCTTTGCGCGCACAGGGCAAGTGGCATTTTGCATAACATCAGCGCGATTCAAACGTCTTTATCTCGCGCATCGGTTGGGGAATGATGACGGGAGGCACTATGCCCTTGGGTGATCAAGATGTGCGCTGGATTCAGCGATTCAATCATTTCAACCAAGCCCTCGCTCGCTTGCAAGAAGCGGTGGAACTGGAGCGCCAGCGCCCGCTCTCTCCACTCGAAGAGCAAGGATTGATTCAGGCATTCGAGTTCACTCATGAACTGGCTTGGAACACGCTAAAAGATTTCCTCGAAGAGCGCGGTGAACGCAAACTGTACGGCTCTAAAGATGTCACACGCGAAGCATTCAAAAGAGGGCTTATTGAAGACGGCGAGGTGTGGATGGATATGATCAAAAGCCGTAACTTGACCTCGCACACCTACAACGAACGCATCGCCACCGCCATCGCTTTGGCTATCCGCACTCGGTACTGGGTGGCATTTGTATCGTTTCAGCGCAAGATGGAAGAAATCAGACGAGAAACGACAATATGAGGTATGGTCTGCCTGAATCCACCATCGAGCAAATCTGCGGCGTCCTGGCGCGCTATCCTCAAGTGCAGCGTGCCATTCTCTATGGCTCACGCGCCAAAGGAAACTACAAGAACGGTTCGGACATTGACCTGACCTTGTGCGGCGGCGCGGATTTGACACTCCAGGTGTTGTACAAAATTATGGACGAACTCGACGACTTGCTCTTGCCGTACACCATTGACCTTTCGATTATGGCACTCATTACCGATCCTGATGTGCTGGCACACATCCAGCGTGTTGGGATAACATTCTACGAAGCAAAAACTTATGCCCACCAGCGCTGACCTCAAACACCGCGCGCTCGCCTTCATTGACGCGCAGCGCGACCACTTGATTCACATCAGCACGACGCTGCACGCGAATCCCGAAGTCGCGTTCCAAGAGTTCAAATCGTCCGCGCTCTTGTGCGATGAACTCGAACGCGCCGGCTTTGCGGTCGCGCGCGGCATCGCCGATTTACCCACCGCGTTCCGCGCCGAAGCGTACGGCAACGGCGCTGGTCCCACCATCGCGCTCCTCGCCGAGTACGACGCGCTGCCCGAATTGGGTCACGCGTGCGGACACAACATTATGGCAGCGTCCACGCTTGGCGCCGCGCTCGCGCTCAAAAATGTGCTGGCTGAATTGCCGGGACGTGTCGTTGTCATCGGCACGCCGGCGGAAGAAGGCGGCGGCGGCAAAGTGATTCTGGTCGAGCGGGGCATCTTTAACGATGTGGACGCCGCGATGATCGTGCATCCGTCTAATCGCAACATGGTCGCGCGCGGTTCGCTCGCTTCCACGCGTCTCTTTTTAGAGTTCAGCGGCAAAGCATCCCACGCCGCCGCCGCACCCGAAGAAGGCATCAACGCGCTCGAAGCCGTCATCCTCACCTTCAACAACGTCAACGCGCTGCGCTTGCACCTGCGCCCCGATGCGCGCGTGCACGGCATCATCACGCACGGCGGCACCGCCGCCAACATCATCCCCGATTACGCCGCCGCGCAATTCAGCGTGCGCGCGGCAACACAGGGGTACGCGCAAGAAGTATTGCGGCGCGTGATTCAGTGCGCGCAAGCCGGCGCTGCTGCCACCGGCGCCACACTCAAATACTCGACCAAGCCCAGTTACGCCGAACTCATCCCCAACCTGACTCTCGCGCGCGCGTTCGCGGAAAATTGGAAGGCGTTGGGCATTGACATCACTGACTCGCGCCCTACCGATCGAATGGGCTCGACCGATATGGGCAACGTCAGTCACGTGGTCCCCGCGATTCATCCGTACATCAAAATCACCACCGAAGGTATTGGCGGACACACGCCCGAATTTCGTGACGCCGCCATCTCGCCACTTGGACACGCGGGAATGATCCTCGCCGCCAAAGGAATGGCGATGACCACGATTGACTTGTTGAGCGATCCCGATTTAATGTCGCGCGTCAAAGAAGAATTCATCGAGAACGTCCTGAAGCAAAAAGTCGAACGACTCGGCAGATTCGAGTAGTCAAGCCAAATGTGCCAAATGTGCCAAAAAACGTAATTACTCAGCCTTGCTATCCCTCGCGACAAGCCCCCCCCCCAGCCCCCTCCCCACGCCGCAGAGCGGCGTGGGGAGGGGGCATCAGAGGGTAGGGGTGAGGGCGGGCGGCTTCGCCGCCCGCCCTCACCCCACTCCCATTTCCACCTACTCTTTGCGAGGAGAGCAGGAGGCAGGGGAATGAGTAGGGTTGTTCCGTAGAGACGAAAGATTTTTTTCGCCCGTACAACGACGGCGAAATTCAGGCTCCGCCATCGGCGGGCGTGAGCCGTCAGTCTCTAACCGACAGCGAGCGATGCCAGTGGGTAGTTATGCCATAGAAGACAAGACCCGAAGGATGCACTCCTTCGGGTCTTTGTTTTATACAACGATGCTCACCAACCGCCTGGGTACGTAGATGATCTTGGAGGGTGCTTTGCCGCCCAGATGTCTTTGCACGTGCGGCGATTGGAGCGCGGCGTCTTTTACCGCTGCTTCGCTAATGTCCACCGGCACCTGCAACCGATCGCGCACTTTGCCGTTCACCTGCACCGGCAGCGTGATGATTTCGTCGGCGGCGAGTTGCTCATCGTACTCCAGCCATTTTTGTTGATGAATCGAGTAGGGGCGTTCTTTGCGTGCCCAGATTTCTTCTGCCATAAACGGCGCGATCGGCGCGAGCAGAATCAGCAGCGCATCGCGCGCCTCGTCGAACGCCGCCGCGCTCACACTCTGGGTCTGTGCATCGTAGAGCGCGTTGGTAAACTCCATCAGCGTTGAGATGACCGTATTGAAGCGAAAGTTCTCCAGATCGGACGAGACTTTTTTGATGGTCTTGTGCATCTTGCGCCGCAACTCGCGGTCGGCGGCTTCGGTAGAGGCATCGGCAGGTGGCTGCGGCGCGGGCGCGAGCAGAATGTCCCACACGCGGCGCAACCAGCGATACGTGCCACCTAGCCCTTGTGTGCTCCACGGCGTCGTCTGCTCAAAGTCGCTGATGAACATTTCGTACGCGCGCAGCGCATCGCCACCATACTCGGCAACGACTTCATCCGGCGTGACGACGTTGCCTTTGCTCTTGGACATTTTTTCCTTGCCATCGGGCGCGAGAATCATCCCTTGATTGCGCAGCCGCTGGAACGGCTCGACGAAGGAGACATAGCCCAGATCGTAGAGCACTTTGGTCCAAAAGCGCGCATAGAGCAAATGCATCACGGCGTGTTCCGCGCCGCCCACATACCAATCCACCGGCAGCCAATAGTCCACCTGCTTTTTGTCGAACGGGGCTTGATCGTTGTGCGGGTCCACAAAGCGCAAAAAGTACCACGAGGAACACGCGAACGTGCCCATCGTATCGGTTTCGCGTCGCCCCGGTGTACCATCGGGCAAGGTGATATTGACAAACTCAGGAATCGCGGCGAGCGGCGATTCACCGGTCGCGGTCGGTTCGTACGATTCCACGTCGGGGAGCAGGACAGGCAAAGCGTTTTCCTCCACCGGCACTTCGCCGTGTTCGGTGTGAATAATGGGAATGGGCGAACCCCAGTAGCGTTGTCGGCTGATGCCCCAATCCCGCAGTTTGTAGTTGACGCGCGCTTTGCCTTTGCCGGTCTCTTCCAACCACTTTGTCACTTGTTTCACCGCCACATCCCCCGGCGTGCCGGTGAATTGTTGCGAGTTGATCATCGTACCGTACTCGGCATGGAAGAGCGCGTCGCGATAAAACTCGACGGCGTACAGCATTTCCATCACCGTCCGTTTGTCGCGCACATTCGGTTCAAGTGCGTGGCAGCGCGCCAGAATTTTCTTTTCGCTTTCGCTGCCGCCCAACGTTTCGATGTCGCCCTTGCCGAAGATGAACAGCCAGCGCGCGCCAACGATTTCATTCCACTTGCCCGGCACCACGAACTCTTGCGCCAACTCGATGTACCGCTCCATCTTGGCGGGCGGAATCGTGATGTACAGCGATCCCTGTTTTTCTCCGAAGGGAATGTTCTCGGCGCGTAAGGCATCGGCGAATCCATCGCGCATCGTGCCACCCAGCGCGAACGATTTGGCCAGACCGTCTGTCCGCTCGATGACCGGCAGAATCGGCAAGCCGTGCTGGAGCGCGAACGCGAAATCGCGCTCATCGTGCGCGGGCACCGCCATAATCGCGCCGGTGCCATAACCCATCAACACGTAATCCGCAATCCAGATGGGGATGCGTTCGTTGTTGACCGGGTTGATGGCGTACGCGCCGATGAACACGCCGCTCTTGTCTTTTTCGATGGCAGTGCGATCCGCTTCGGTTTTGCGCAGCGTTTCCTTCACGTACGCGTCCACCGCGGCTTTGTGTTCCGGCGGGGTTAACTTTTCGACGAGTGGATGTTCTGGCGCCAGCACCATAAACGTCGCGCCCCACAACGTGTCGGGACGCGTGGTGAAGACGGTGATCGCGTTTTCAGTGTTCAGTGTTCGATGTTCAGTGTTCAGTGTTTGTTGCTCACTGAATACTGAATACTGCTCACTGAACACTGGAAAATAGACCTCTGCGCCTTCGCTCCGTCCAATCCAGTTGCGTTGCATCAACTTGATGTGTTCGGGCCAATCAATCAAGTCGAGATCCGCGAGCAAGCGATCGGCGTATGCGGTGATGCGAAAGAACCACTGGTTCAACAAACGTTTCTCGACGACGGTTCCGCTGCGCCAGCATTTGCCCTCTTTGACCTCTTCGTTGGCGATGACGGTTTTGCAATCGGGACACCAGTTGACCCAGGCGGGTTTGCGATAGGCAAGCCGAAAATTCGCGAGGTACTCGCGGCGCGCTTTGATGTCCATCGCATTCCACGCGTTGGCGGTGAGCGGTGGCGCATCGGGCAAGTCGCGCGTCCCTTTTTCCGCGAGTTCGGCTTCCAGATCTGCGATTGGTCGCGCGCGCTGGACGCGCGCATCGTACCACGATTTGTACAGTTGCAGAAAAATCCATTGCGTCCAGCGATAGTACCTGGGATCGGAAGAATTGATTTCGCGACTCCAGTCGTACGAGATGCCGATGAGACCGAATTGGCGTTTATAGTTTGCTGCGTACTGTGCGATGAGTTTAGCAGGGTTGGTTTTCATTTTGATGGCGGCATTTTCCGCCGGCAGACCGAACGCGTCCCAGCCCATCGGGTGCAAGACGTTATAACCCTTCATTCGGTAATAGCGACTGAGCGCGTCGGTGGGCACATAGTTGCGACAATGCCCCACGCTCAATCCATCGCCCGACGGGTACGGATAAAAATCGAGGATGTACATTTTGGGCCGTTCGTCAGCGGGCGCGGTTTTGTACAATTCATCTGCCTGCCACTTGGCGTACCACTTGGCTTCAAACTCCTGCGGAACGTATTTCTCCGATGTCGAAAAAGGTCCCGGCGGAGATTGGGTGATTGGGTGAATAGGTGATTGGGAGACGGTACGCCGCGTGGTTTTTTTGCTCGCGGTTTTTGTGCTTTTCCTCGCGGTCTTTGCTTTCGTCACCGTTCTGGCTCTGGAAACTTTTTTGACTGGATTCTTTTTGGCTGGCATATCATCACTCCTTTAAAAATCCGTTTGTCCACGAAGGTCACGAAGGGACACGAAGAAAAAAATCTTTGTGTCTCTTCGTGTTCTTGGTGGATATTTTCATCCATCGTGGCGGGCGCATGCGTCCATGCCCAACTCCTCCTTTAAAAATTCCATGACGATTCGATTCCACACGTGTGAATGGGTCTCTTGCGACCAGGGCCGATTCTCTGGATTCGCGTCGGCATCACGTTCCGCGCGTGTCAGGAGGCACAAGCGCGCGTGGGGTAACGCCCGGCCGAGTGAGCACGCGCGACCGGGATAACGACATCTTCCTCGTCCCACGTGATGAGTGTGGGAATCGGGTACGCGCGCAAAACCTCCAGACTCGACGCGTCCGTAGAACTGTCCACCAGCACCAGTTTACGCACGCGCGACGGCACGCGCGCGGCGATGCGTTGCGCAATCGCGCCGCCCCACGACAAACCGATAAGCGTGACACGTTCGATTTTTTCTGCGTCGAGCTCCATCAACAAACAAAAAACCTCCGTCACAGGGACGAAGGTTTGACTCCGCGGTACCACCCGTGTTAGTGCAATCGTTGCATCGTGCCATCGTTGGATTGTTGGATAGTTGACAAGCTCATTGCGCGCGAACAAACCAAGGCACTGGTGTTGCACTCACTCTAGCGCGTAACGCGCGCAAGGCGGCGATGGCTAGGTGATTCACCATCGCGGCTCCCGGGCGAGTTCGATCTGGTGAGGCGCTCCGCGAGGGCGCCGGTGTTGGGCTTGCACCCTTTCTTTCCCAACTCGCTGCGCGGATGATCTACTACTCCCGTTCAACGCCGTTAGCAATTTTCAATTTTCACGATCGCCAATCGGCAATCTAAAATCGAAAATGAACAGTGGAGCTGATGGGATTCGAACCCACTACCTCTTCAATGCCATTGAAGCGCTCTCCCAATTGAGCTACAGCCCCATCGTTCTGATCAGTGGAGCCGAAGGGACTCGAACCCTCTACCTCTTCAGTGCGATTGAAGCGCTCTCCCAGCTGAGCTACGGCCCCCTGTGTTTGACAAAATGAGTATATGCGATTGCAGGGGGATTGTCAAATTGAACAGTCATTGCAAGAACCTTTAACATTTTCGATAATTTGACTTTTCTGCTTTCTCATGTTAGCATCGGGTTGCAACCCTGCGGTGTTTGTGATGCGTTTCTGGTGTTTGAGCCAACACTCGTACATCGGGAGACGGTTCTGCGGAGAGCGCGCCCACTCCTTCGGGAGACCGGACCACTCGAAGAGTAGTCTCCCACCTGCGCAAGCGGGTTCACAACTCTGAACGCACACGGCACAGCGGGGCTTGCGTTTTTTTCTGCGCTTTTTGGGTATCTACGCATTGAGCGTCTCTATTGTGCCGTCAAGTTGAACAGAAAACAGTGCAACACCCCTGGAAAAAAGTTTGTGAGCGTTGAAGGTATATCCCAGGGCACGCCTCACGACTGAAAACCACGCGCTAGGGTTCGCGCCATTCGCGAACGAAAGAGGGCTGTAGACGTTTCTGCCCAACGGTAAGGCGTGGAGCGAGTCACCCTAGTAGGGGAATACGATGTTGACTGGTATCTCCCACCTCTTTTCACCGACACTCAAATTGTGTCTCTCCCTAATATTCTGGTGTGCTGGAATAGTATGGCTTGTTACGGCATGCACTATGCAGACAGGGCCGCGCGTGGCACAGGTGCCCACGCCTCCTACGCTTTCAACACCGCATCAGGTTGTCCACGTCGCTGCAGAGACTCCCACTGCCTCGCGCGTTTTACCGACAACGACCGTTACCTTGTCTCTGGGTCAGACTGTTGAGCCCACGCCACCATCAATCTCCACCGCTACCCCCACGCCCACGCCTGTCGCCGTCTCTACGTTTCAGCATTATGTGACCCAGTTGGCAGACCTGTCGCGGTTGCCGATCATGGAAAATACCATCACCACCCAATTCACCAGTCGCAACTGGGTAGCGCTGGAGCACTATTTCGATTGGTTCATTGATGATGGCAATTTTACTGGACCTCACTATGGTTACATTGACGAGAGTGGTACCCTTCGATCTTACCGTATCGTGCCGGGATTCGATGGTCAACCCGAATATGAGATTGTTCCCCGCACGCCGGGACCGGGCGTGATTACGCGCATCTGGTTTGCCCATCAGCAGCATCAGAGCATCAACAATCCGACCGATATGTCGCATGACCCCGAATGGTTCAACTGGGGCAACTTGGGGCAGGTGGGTAACATACGTTTTTACTTTGATGACGAGCCACAGCCACGCCTCGATTTTAACATCAAAAATTTGTTCGTGGGCAGATATCCTTTTCCCGCCCCCCTTGCGGCGTTTTATGCCTCCGCCAACGGTGGCAATATCAACTATGTGCCGATTCCATTCCAGAACTCTATTCGTGTGACCACCACGGGACGACCACGAATGATGCAAATTCAGGTGAAACGTCTGGTCGCCAATTCCGTTGCTTCGCTCGTCAGTAATATGACGCGTTACCACCAAGCGAGTACCTTTCGCTCATTTTCACCGCGACTTGCACCAGAGGAGCAAGCCGCGCTCGAACAGGTGGTGCAGGCATGGCAAACGTGCACGCCGCTGGGCCTCCCTCCATTCAGGTCATTCGATTTTCATATTCCAAGCAACAAATCTGTTGAACTGGTGCTCGACAAGCCCGGCACTATTGCAGGCTTGCGCGTGCGCGTTCCGCGCGGGATGGAAGATTCGGTGTGGATGAAAGTGTTCTGGGATGATCAAGTTCATCCCAGTATGTCGGCGCCCTTGCGCGCGATGTTCAGTACCGATAGAAAACTTTTGCCGTACCGTGCCTTGCCGGTGGGATTTCTGGATAGTTTGACTGAACATCTTTTTTACATTTATTTTCCAATGCCCTTTCAATCGGCGCGCCTCGTGTTTCTGAACGATCGCGCCGAGACCCTGCCGCTGACGGTGGAACTGGCATTGCGCGAGACCCTGCCGGGCACCGAAAACGCGCGCCTGCACGTTTTATATCACACCGCTCGAATGCTCGCGCGCGAAGATGATGCCGATAACTATGTCGCGGTAGATGTACAGGGTCAGGGAAAATACCTGGGGATAATCTTGAACGCGTGGGAACTGGATCGGCGCGCGCTCAACGGTCCGCTGGATGAACACTGGCGCTTTCCATACCTCGAATCGAATGTGGATGTGTGGATAGACGATCGGCTTGCACTTCCCGGCACAGGCATCGAGGACGATTTCAATGCAAGTTATTATTACGTCTTTGCTGGATACGAAGGCTACAATACCAAATATTGCCTATCGGGCTTGACCTTGATGGACTATCAACGTCTAAATCAGGAACCCTCATCGCAATATCGCTTTTACCTCAACGATGCGCCGGAATTTTTCAAGCGTCTGCGCGTCGAAGTGCAACACGGCAACAAGGGGAATAATCTCTCCATCACCTATTCATCTACCGTCTTCTGGTATCAGTGGCGATGATTTCCGATGAAGGATACGAGACAAAACATCCAGACCGCGCGCGGACGGTGTGGCGACGGTATGGTGCGCGCCTTGCGCTGAGTGTGCTGCTGCTGGTTATGACGGTGGTGGCGGTGCTGTACCTGCGCGTGGATACGCGCGCGCGTGAGGATCACGCGCGCCCCGCCGATGCGATTATCGTCCTGGGAGCGGCGGTGTGGGCAAACGAGCGACCTTCCCCCGCGCTGAACGCGCGTATGCAACACGCGATTACCCTGTATCGTCAAGGGTTAGCACCCTATTTGATTTTGTGTGGTGGAGTCGGCAAGAATCCACCCAGCGAAGCCGAAGTGATGCGTCGTCTGGCAGTCAGCGCAGGAATTCCTGCCGAGGCGCTGGTGCTGGAGGAACGTTCGCGTTCGACGGAGGAAAGCCTGAGCAATGCCAGAGCGCTGATGGCGGCGCGTGGCTGGCAGACGGCGATCATCGTGAGTGATCCGTTTCACCTGTACCGCGCCGAACTTATCGCGCGCCATTTGGGTCTCGAAGCGTACGGTTCGGGCGCACATTCCAGTCCGACCTACGCGCATACCCTCTTGCGTATGCGCTATACGATACGCGAAGCATTCGCGCTGGTGTGGTACTATGCCACACGCCTTGTCGAACTCGACTGGTTGTACAGGATGTTGAAAGGAAAAATTTGAGCACGGACGAATGACGAAGGACGAGTTGCCCTGAACCCTTTCGTCGTTCGACTGTCCTCCTCCGTCTTTCGTCCTCAGGAGGAACTTATGGATCGCGGAATTCCCTCGGCAGCGAACGAAGACATCGAACTGTATATGCGGACGTACTATTCGTTGCTGCGGTCCAGTGGTGAAATTGAAATCAAAGCCCTCATCGAGACGCACACCCAGATGAACTCGTCGTTGCATCTCAAAGCGCGCAGTGAAGAGCCGGATGTGGCAGCCTTTATCTACTCCACCTTGCGCCTGCCCGATTGTATGCCCCGCGTGCGTCGCGTGCTTTTGGGACAGTCTGATGAAGTCTTCGACAAAGCGGGCTATACCGATGTGGAGTACTGGCAGCCAGTCAGCGCGGCAGGACGTCGCCGAAAAATGTTTTTTGATGGCAAAGAAACCCTCGCCGCGTTTATCGCCAGTGCGTCGGACATTGACGATTTGATTCCTATCCTCACGGCGTATGAAATCGAATGGAACAAGATTCACGATTTGATTGTTCAGGCAGGAGGGTTGCAGCACTGGCGCGAAGATGTGCCGTTGAATGCTCCGGCGCGCGCCGAACTGGCGCGCATCTTGTTCCTGACCCCGGCTGACCTGACCACGCTAGAAAATATCTGGGGCCATACTCTGTTGGCGCGCCTCAAAACGATCGGCACGATGAAGAAACACTTTGCGCTCCGCTTGCTGGCGGGCTCGCTCCTTGATTATCGCAAAGCCACGCGGCATTGGTGGAACAACATCGCGCGCCGCGCGGGACATTTGCTTGAAGGTCGCCCCATCTATTTTGTCTCCAGCAATACGCATAGTTTAGCCAACCTAATTTCGGGTTACGCTCAGGCGCACGAGGCGGAACTGATTCACTACATCCACGCACGGCGCCACGAGAACTTGATGCGCGAGTACGAGGCAATTCAAGCCGAACAAGTCAAGAGTAGTAAGGAAAACTTTTTGTACTACACCCTGAAAAAATATTGTGCCGATCCCGAAAACGCCGCCGCCGTTGCCGAGAAAAAACAGGCGGAGCAGGAAGCCGGGTTGACGCACATTTCGAGCGAACGCTATCTGGACGTGGACGCGCAAATCATCGAATTGAACCGCTTGATTCCTGAACGGCTGGACTCGCGCCTGCCGCGTCCCAGCCTCGAACGATTGCGCGCGAGTCGCGCGGTGATTTTTAACATTGACTATCCTCTCGGTCTCGCGGCGTATCAGATTCTTTCCGAAGTCGCGCGCAATGTGGATCACATCAAAGGAGTGTACTCGATGGGCAAAGCCGCTACACTCAACGGACGTATCGGCGATGTCATCATTCCCAACGTGGTGTACGACGAACACTCGCAAAACACGTTTCTCTTTAACAATTGTTTCACGGCTCGCGATGTGGAAAAGTATCTGGTCTATGGCTCGGTGTTGGACAATCAAAAAGCGATCACCGTCAAAGGAACCTTTTTGCAGAATCAAAAATTTATGGAACTGTTCTATCGCGAAGGCTATACCGACATCGAGATGGAAGCCGGACCATACCTTTCTGCCATTTACGAAATGATCTATCCCAAACGATTCCCCATCAACGAAATCGTACGACTGTACCATACCAATTTTGATTTTGGATTTTTGCACTATGCCTCCGATACGCCTTACAGTAAAGGCAGAAATCTCGGCGCAGTGCATCCTTCGTACTTTGGAATGGATCCGACGTACGCGACCAGTCTGGCAATTCTGGAGCGGATCTTGCGACGCGAGACTGAATAAAGTAAGAGAAAGCACCTGCTCAGCCTTGAAATACGACTGAATTACACAAAATCTGTACGGCGGGGAATGCACAGGAGAGAGACAACTCTACGCGGTCAGGTGGAGCGTGAGTTGATGAGCAGGAGCATACCCATCGAGCAGAATGAACGGTGCAGCGCGCTCGGCATTCGCGCCGAGACGCGCCAGTTGTTCGAGGGTACGCAACTTGCACGTACGCCGGAGTTGAAGAATGCGACGCGCCGAAAGCGGTCCGATCCCCGGCACGCGCAACAACGCTTCACGACTGGCACGGTTCACTTCGATGGGGAAAAATTCGGGGTGATGGAGCGCCCACACGGTTTTGGGATCCGCAGCGGTGGCGAGATCGCCGCGCGCATCAAAGATCAATTCGTCGAACGTAAAGCCATACTGGCGTAACAAGAAATCAGCCTGATAGAGCCGATGCTCGCGGAGGAGTGGGGTCGGCGCGCGATTTTCGAGCGGTGTATTCTCAATCGGCTGAAAGGCAGAGTAATAGACCCGCGCGAGATGCAATTCACGATAGAGTTGCGCTGCGCGCGCGGTAATCTCGCGGTCGGTTTCATCCGCCGCGCCAACGACAAATTGTGTCGTCATCGTCTTGTGACGCAGCGCTGGATCGTTATCCATCAAGCGTCTGGCGATCTGGAGTGGCGCGAGTAGTTCTTCGGTGAAACGTTTGGTGGATGAAAGTCTGGCAAGGTGTTCGGACGAAGGGACTTCGAGGTTGACCGAGACACGATCCGCCAGTTGCAAGGCGCGCGCAATCGCGGCGGGTTCAGCCCCGGGCATCAGTTTCAAATGCATATAGCCGCGAAACGCGTAGCGGGTGCGCAAGAGTTCCGCCGTGGCGAGCATTCGTTCGAGTGTCCGTGTGCCTCCCCCCACAACCCCACTCGAGATGAAGATGGCTTCGGCAAGACGAGCGCGGTGGATTTGGTCGAAGAGACGCGCGAGTTCATCGGGCTGGAAGGTCGCGCGCGGTTGCTCGCGCTGGCGTCGCGTCGCGCAATAGTAACAATCTTTTTCGCACGCGTTCGTCTGCAAGACCTTGAGCATGCGAATCTGTTTACCGTCGGGGCGTACGGCGGGGTAAATCCACCGCCCCACGTCATCGCGCACGCGCACTTGCCCCTCACCACAAGAGCCGCACGCCAGATCGGTTTGCGCACCTGAACCGAGCAAATCGAGTTTCTGCTGAATGTCCATCGCGGTGCACATTATAGCGAACAAGAGTTCTAATGTCAATCACGGCACCGCAAAAAATTTGACAAGCCGCGCCAAACCTGCTATAATGATACCAGATTAGTATCATTTATAGACAGGTGATGAGTGCCTGTCCCAGTGCATCGTGCGGACGCGCGACGCGGGGGCAGGTATTTTTATTCAAAAGGAGGGAGACACGTTATGGATGCCTTGTTTCTGGCGCGGTTGCAATTTGCCATCACGACCGCGTACCACTTTTTCTTCGTGCCGCTGACACTGGGCTTGTCCATCCTCGTCGCGTTGATACAAACGATGTACTATCGCACGAACGATGAGGTGTGGAAGAAGCAAACCCAGTTCTGGGGCAAGTTGTTCCTCATCAATTTTGCGATGGGCGTGGTGACGGGCATCGTCCAGGAATTCCAGTTCGGGATGAACTGGTCCGAGTACTCGCGTTTCGTCGGTGACATTTTTGGCGCGCCACTCGCCATCGAAGCGCTCCTCGCCTTTTTCCTCGAATCCACCTTCCTCGGTGTGTGGTTCTTTGGGTGGGACAAAATCTCCAAACGCGCCCACCTCGCTTCGATCTGGCTCGTCGCCATCGCCTCGAACTTGTCCGCGTTGTGGATTCTGCTCGCCAACTCGTTTATGCAGCAGCCCGTGGGGTACGTTTTGCGGAACAATCGCGCGGAAATGAATGATTTCTTCGCGCTGGTGACCAACCCCAACATCTTTACGCAGTATCCGCACGTCTTTTTCTCCGGCATCGCCACCGCGGGCTTTTTTGTGCTGGGCATTAGCGCGTGGCATCTGCTGCGCAAGAGCAACGTCGAATTTTTCCGCGCCTCCACGCGCCTTGCGCTCGCGTTTGCGTTGATCGGCAGCGTGATGGTCGGCATCGTGGGGCACGCGCAGGGTCAGCACATGGTGCAGACGCAACCGATGAAGATGGCGGCGGCAGAGGCGTTGTGGAACAGCGAGAATCCCGCCGCACTCTCGCTCGTTGCGTTCTTCGACGAGAATACGCGCACGGAAATTTTCGCGCTGCGCGTTCCCGCGCTGCTCAGTTTTCTGTCGTACAATCAATTCAGCGGCGAGGTAAAAGGCATCAACCAATTGCAAGCCGAGTACGTCAAAAAGTACGGCGCGGGCAATTACATTCCGCCCGTCACATTGAGTTTCTGGTCGTTCCGCATTATGGTCGGTGCCGGTTTGCTGATGGTTTTGCTCGCCGTGGTGAGCGCGTTCTTGATGCGGCAAAAGAAATTCGAAACAGCGCCGCGCTTGCTCCGTCTGTTGCCCTGGGCGATTCTCTTGCCGTACATCGCCAACACCACGGGCTGGTTGTTGACCGAATTGGGGCGCCAACCGTGGATCGTTTATGGTTTGATGAAGACCGAGGAGGCGGTCTCCAAATCGGTCACCGGCATGGATGTGTTGCTTTCGCTCATCCTGTTCACGTTGATCTACGGCGTGCTGATGGTGGTGGACATTTACTTGCTGGTCAAGTACGCGCGGCGTGATCCGATGGAAAAGTCGGTGGTCGCAGCGTACTAGCGCGACGCGTGTTCCATTCGTTTTCACGCTTCACGTTTCACGTTTCACGACACCTGGAGGTCACAATGGATCTGAATACTCTGTGGTTCATTCTCATCGGTGTTCTCTTCACCGGCTTTTTCGTGCTGGAAGGATTCGACTACGGCGTGGGGATTCTGCTGCCGTTTCTCGGCAAAGACGATGACGAACGCCGCGCCATCATCAACACGATTGGTCCGTTCTGGGACGGGAACGAAGTGTGGCTACTCACCGCGGGTGGCGCGATCTTTGCCGCGTTCCCACATTGGTACGCCACGCTGTTCAGCGGGTTCTATCTCGCGCTGGTGCTGATGCTCGTCGCGCTGATTCTGCGCGGCGTCGCGTTCGAGTTTCGCAGCAAGGACGCGCGCTCCGGTTGGCGCAACTTTTGGGATTGGGCAATCTTCTTCGGCAGTTTTGTCCCCGCGCTCTTGTGGGGCGTGGCATTCGGTAACATTTTGCGCGGCATTCCCATCAACGCGCAAATGACCTACACCGGCGATTTCTTTGGACTGCTCAATCCGTACGCGCTCGTCACCGGCTTGTTCGGGCTGGTCGTGATGACGCTGCACGGCGCAGTGTATCTCGCGCTGAAAACCGAAAACGCGCTCGTGACGCGCGCGCGTGAGGTCGCGTCGAAATTGGCATACGCCGCGCTCGCGCTGTACGTCGTCACGCTCGTCGCAACGATTCTTTCCACCGATTTACTGGCGCGCCCGACGATGCCCATCGTCACCGCGATTCTCGGTGGCGCGGCGCTGGTTGCCGCGCTGTGGTTCTTGCGGCGCCAGCGCGAGGGCTGGGCGTTCGGAATGACTGCACTCGCCATCGTTACGACTGTCGCCACAATTTTCTTGACGCTCTTTCCGCGCGTGCTCATCTCCAGCACCGATCCCAAATTCAATCTGACGATTTACAACGCGTCCTCCTCGCCCTACACGCTGACGATTATGACCATCGTCGCCATCATCTTTGTTCCGATTGTGCTGGCGTATCAGGGCTGGACGTATTATGTGTTCAGGCAACGCATCAGCAAAAAGACGCTCGCAGTGTAAACGTGAAACGTGATGCGTAATGCGTGAAGCGTGATGCGTGATGCGTGACGATCACGTTTCACGTTTCACGTCTCACGTCTCGCGTTTCACGATTCATTCTTCGATGAAATTCGACAAACGCTTGCTTGCCCAACTGCGCGACGCGCGCGGCTTGTTCGCGGTGACGCTTTTGTGCAGTGTAGGCGTAGGCATACTGATCGTCGCGCAGGCGCGCGTCCTCAGCACGATTCTGGCGGACGTGTTCCTGCGCGATGCCGCGCTCGAACGCGTGTGGAATTTGCTCCTCGTTCTGCTCGCGCTCATCGGCGCGCGCGCGCTGCTGGCGTGGGCAAGCGAGGTGAGCGCGTTCGCGGTTGCCGCGCGCATCAAGCAGAACCTGCGCGCGCGTCTGTTCGCGCACCTCCTCGCGCAGGGTCCCGCGTACGCGCGCGGCGAACGCACCGGCGAACTGACGAACACGCTCGGCGAGGGCATCGAAGCGCTGGAGGCATACTTTGGCCAGTACTTGCCGCAACTCGTTCTCGCCGTCCTCATCCCGCTCCTCATCCTCGCATTCGTTTTCCCACTCGATCTGTTGTCCGCGATCGTGCTTTTCCTCACCGCGCCACTCATTCCGTTTTTTATGATTCTCATCGGCAGCGCGGCGGACGCGTTGACGCGACGGCAGTGGCAATCGTTGAGTCTGCTCAGCGCGCATTTCCTCGATGTGTTGCAGGGCTTGGCGACGCTCAAGATGTTTGGGCGGAGTCGCGATCAGGTCGCCGCGATTGCGCGCGTCAGTCATCAGTTTCGTGATGCCACGCTCAGCGTGCTGCGCGTGGCGTTCCTCTCCGCGTTCGCGCTCGAAATGATTGCGACGATTAGCACCGCCATCATCGCGGTCGAGATTGGCTTGCGGCTGCTGTACGCGCACATCGAGTTCGAGCAGGCGTTTTTCGTTCTGGTACTCGCGCCCGATTTTTACTTGCCCTTGCGTCTGCTCGGCACGCGCTTTCACGCGGGAATGACCGGCGTGGCGGCAGGCGCGCGCGTGTTCGAGATTTTGGAAACGACCGACGACCGCCGAATGACGAATGACGAAAGACGAACGACGAATGACGAAAGACGAATGACGGACGACGGAGGTTTGACCTTCGTCCTTTGTCCTTCGTCCTTGGTCTTTGACAATGTTCACTACACCTACGATGGCGCGCGCGCCGCGCTCGCTGGCGTTTCGTTTTCCATCGCACGCGGCGAACGTGTGGCGCTGGTGGGTCACACCGGCGCGGGCAAAAGTACCGTCGTCAGTTTGCTCTTGCGCTTTATCGAACCGACGCGCGGCGAGATTTTGTGCGATGGCGTTCCATTGCGCGCGTGGACGCCGCGCGCGTGGCGCGAGCAAATCGCGTGGGTGCCGCAACTGCCGTACCTCTTCAACGACACCATCGCCAACAACATCCGCCTCGCGCGTCCCGAGGCGTCGCTCGACGAGGTGATTCGCGCGGCGCGCCTTGCGCACGCGGACGAATTCATCCGCGCGCTCCCCAACGGCTACGACACGCTCATCGGCGAGCGCGGCGCGCGCTTGAGCGGCGGGCAAGCGCAACGCGTCGCGCTCGCGCGCGCGTTCCTCAAAGACGCGCCTATCTTGATTTTGGACGAACCGACCGCGCATCTCGATCCCGAAAACGAGGCGTTGATTCAAGATGCCATCGAACGCTTGCTGCGCGACAAGACCGCGCTCATCATCACGCATCGCCGCAGCACGATGCAGCGCGCGGACAAGGTCATCGTTCTCGAACAGGGTCGCGTCGCGGAAATTGTGACCAATGTGCCAGGGACGAAAGACGAAGGACGAAGGACGAAAGACGAAGGAATTTCCGATTTTCGATTTGCGATTTACGATGGGAGTGCAGCCAGCAATCGGCAATCGGCAATCGGCAATCGGCAATTGGCAATCGGCAATCGAGAATGGACAATCGGCAATCGGCAATCGGCAATCGCCAATCCCGCGACGTTCTTCCGCCTTCTGCAATTCGTCGCGCCGTACAAGTGGCTTGTCGCGCTCGCGGTGCTACTCGGCGCGGCGACGATTGGCAGCAGCATCGGCTTGATGGCAACTTCGGCGTACATCATCGCGCATGCGGCGCGGCATCCTTCCATCGCCGAACTCTCGGTGCCGATTGTGGGCGTGCGCTTTTTTGGCATTGCACGCGGCGTGTTCCGCTATCTCGAACGACTGGTCTCGCACACGGTCAATTTCAATTTGCTCGCGCGTTTGCGCGTGTGGTTCTATGAATCCATCGAGCCGCGCGCGCCGGCGGTGTTGATGCGCGCGGCGTGGCGTAGCGGCGATGTGTTGACGCGCGTCGTCAGCGACATCGAAACGTTGCAGAATTTCTACGTGCGCGTGCTTGCGCCGCCGCTCGTCGCGCTCGTCATCGCGATCATCACGGGCGTCTATCTCGCGAGTTTTTCGACGACCCTCGCGCTCGTTGTGTTGGCATTTATGTTTCTCGTGGGCGTTGTGCTGCCGATACTCGCGCAACAAACGAGCCAGCGATTCAACAATCAAACAATTCAACTGCGCGCTGAACTGAACGCGCAACTGGTGGATGGCATTCAAGGCATCGCCGATGTGATCGCGTACGGGCGCGAAGCCGCGTACCTCGAACGCGTGCGCGCGACGAGTGGCGCGTTGATTCGCGCGCAAACACATCTCGCGATCATCGCGGGCGCGCACAACGCGCTGGGGAACGCGCTGACGTATCTCGCGATGTGGAGCGCGCTCGTTATCACGATTCCACTCGTGAACGCCGCGCGATTCGATAGCGTGTATCTGCCAGTCATCGCAATGGCGGTGCTGGCAAGTTTCGAGGGCGTGCTGGCGTTGCCGCTCGCGTTCCAGTATCTCGATGCAAGTTTGCTTGCGGCGCGGCGGCTGTTCGAATTTGCAAGTGCAAAGACGAAGGATGAAAGACCAAAGGCGAAAGAAATTGAACCTTCGTCCTTCGTCCTTCGTCCTTCGTCAGCACTCGTGTTCGACAATGTCAGTTTCCGCTACGCGCCCGATGAGCCGCGCGTGCTCGAGCGCGTCAGTTTCGAGTTGCGCGCCGGCAAACGCGTGGCGATTGTAGGACCAAGCGGCGTGGGCAAGTCCACGCTCGTCAACTTGTTGCTGCGATTCTGGGATTACGAAGAAGGGCACATCTGGATTGACGGACGCGAATTGCGCGAACTGTCCCCCGACGAGGCGCGCGCGCGCTTTGCCGTTGTGCCGCAAACGATTCATCTGTTCAACGCGACGATTCGCGAGAATCTGTTGCTCGCGCGACCTGACGCCAGCGAAGCGGAGATGATTGCGGCGGCGCGCTGCGCGCAGATTCACGATTTCATCGCCGCGCTGCCCGAAGGTTACGCGACGCGCATCGGCGAGCAAGGTTTGCGACTGAGCGGTGGCGAACGTCAGCGCCTCGCGCTCGCGCGCGCGCTCCTCAAGAACGCGCCGATTCTCATTCTCGACGAAGCGACCGCGCATCTGGATTCGACCACCGAGCGCGCGGTGTGGGACGCGCTGCGCGCGGAACCGCGCACGATGCTCATCATCACACATCGGCTAGAGGGGTTGGAGTGGGTGGATGAGGTGATAGAGATGAAAGAGGGAAGATGATAACAATTAGTCGGCAGACGGATTATGCGTGTCGGGTGATTTTGCATTTGGCAACCCTGCCGCCTGAAACGCGCGTGACCGCGCAGGAGATTGCCGCGCGGCGCATCATTCCGCGCGCGCTCGTGCGGCGCATCATCACGCGGCTGGGCAAAGCCGGGTTGATTACGACGACGCGCGGCAGGGACGGCGGCATCGCGCTCGCGCGTCCCGCGCGCGAAATCAGTTTGCTCGATGTGACGCGCGCGATGGAGGGGGAAATCGCGCTCAATACGTGCGTCATCAATCCGCGCGAGTGTCCGCTGATGCAGGTTTGCTCCGTGCATGAGGTATGGGTAGAGGCGCACGCGCAACTGATCGCGCGTCTTCGCCAAGCCACTTTTGATCAACTGGCGCGACGCGCGCGCGTGCTGGCGCGATAAATTTGGCGCGCGTGGCGGTTTGTGGTAAACTGCGGGGCGATGGAAAACGAAGGACAGAAAAATGAAACTATTTTCCCATCCGCGTAATCTTCATCTCCTCAGTGCGTTACTCTCGGTGGTTGGTCTTGCCGTTTCGGTGTATCTGTGGTGGAGCAAAGTCTCGCAGTCGCACATCATCTGCGGTGTGGGCGATTGCGATTTAGTGAACGCGAGTCCGTACTCGATGTTGCTGGGAATTCCCGTTGCGGCGATTGGCGCGGCGGGTTATAGTGCGCTGCTCCTCGGCGCGCTGTGGGCGCTCCGCGCGCGCGACGATGCGCCGGCGTGGTTGTTGAACGCGCGCCTGGCGATGGCAAGCGTAGGCTTGTTTTTTGCCGCGTATCTGACCGGGATCGAAGCGTTCGTGCTGGATGCGTACTGAATTTGGTGCGTGCTGCAGGCGGCAGCCATGCTGGGAATTTTTCTGGGACTGTGGTTAGAGCGACGATTAGAAACGTAGGGATGTTCCGTGGAACATCCCTACATTTTTATCGGCGGAAATCCAGCACAATCGAGTGCATCACATCCACGCCATTGGGAAAACTTTCCATGATGCGAAACGCTTGCGCGCGCGTTTGCGTATTGCCCAGCGCGTCGGTGGCGCGCGCATACAAGGTGTGGCGTCCGGAGGACAACGCCGCGCCACTCCAGCGCCACACCGACCAGGCTAGTGGCGACGGCGCGCGCGTCAGTTCTGTTGGCAGCCACTGCCGAGTGTCGTCCCAACCGATTTCGACTTTTGCCAGCCCTGCCGCGCCAGAGAACGCGATGCCGGAGAGCGTGAATGTGGCTTCGGTGATCGTAGCGGAATCTTTCGGCGCGTCAATCCGCGAAAAAGGCAAGATGTATGCCTCATTCGACCATCCCTGCCTTTCCCAAAAGCCAAGATGTATTTCGGATGTCACGGTAATCGTTTGAATCCACTTGGGTTGCTTCATCCCATACCGACCGGGAAACAGACAGCGCAGCGGCGCGCCGAGATCGCGCGGCAATGGCTCGCCGTTGATTTCGTAGGCGAGCAGCGCGTCTGCGTCCATTCCCAGATCGAGCGGGATGCCGGTATGAAAACCATCGAACGCTTCGAGTTTGAGATACCGCGCGTTCGCTGCGACCCCCGCGCGCGTGAGCAGATCGCGCAATCGAACACCGCGCCACACGGCGTTGCCAATCAAAGAGCCACCGACTGGATTGGAGATGCAGGCAAGCGTTCGCATTGCAGTTACTGCTGGCAGCGCTTTGATTTCATCGAGGGTCAGTGTGAGTGGCTGTTCCACCAAGCCACCGATGGTCAGTTTCCAATCGGTGGGGGTGGTGGGTGTACCGCGAATCGAGAGGGTGAAGAAATCTCTGGTCGCGGTGATGGGAATTGTTGGGACGTCGGAGGATGGCGTTGGGAACGTGCGCGTGATGGGTTCGGTGGCGCGCGCACAGGCGGCAAGGAGCGCGCTCCCCGCGCCGAGTGCCGCAAGGCGCAAGACCTCGCGGCGGGTGAATCGAGTATGTAAATCGCTCATTGCGTTATCTCCTTTCTGTGATTCGATTATAGCCACAACTCGATGCGGTGTAAAATAAAAAAAGACCTGTGAGGTCTTTACCTCACAGGTCTTTTCTGTCTAGTAGCGTCCGCGGGGTCTGCCGCGACCGCCGCGATGTGTGCCGTAGCCGCCGCCACTGCCGCGACGTCCGCCGCTACCACCGCCCCCGCGCTCTTCGCGCGGGCGCGCGATGTTGACAATCAACTTGCGTCCATCGAGTTCGTAGTCGTTAAACATCTCGATGGCTTTTTGAGCACCGGCATCGGTTGCCATCTCCACAAAGCCAAAGCCCTTGGATTGGCGCGTGGTGCGATCCATAATCAGGGTGGTTTCTTTCACCTCACCGGCTTGAGCGAAGAGTCTGTGCAAATCTCCCTCGCTAATGTTGTACGACAAATTGCCGACGTACAATTTGGAATCCATTTTCTACTTTCTCCTTTTGAAATTGTGGAAGAAATGCCCGGCTCTTCGCATCGGCACTTGCTTCCTAACAACGAGCCGCCCGAGTCATAGACTCTGGGCGGCTCGTCCGAATCTACGCATCTTCGTTACAGACTATAACACGGATCCGTAGATAAGTCAAATGCGAGAGTTAATTCGTCAACCGCAAGCCAAGTTCCTGCAACTGCTCAACAGTGATTTCGGAGGGGGCATCGGTCATCAAATCGGCGGCGGCGGTGGTTTTGGGGAATGCAATTACCTCGCGGATGCTAGATTCATCGCACAGCAACGCAACCAGCCGATCAATGCCGGGGGCAATACCGCCGTGCGGTGGCGCGCCGTACTCGAACGCGGTGAGCATATGCCCAAAACGCGCGAACGCTTCTTCGCGCGAATATTGCAGGATTGCCAGAACTTTTTCTTGAATGTCGCGGCGATGAATGCGAATGCTGCCACTCGCGAGTTCATAGCCGTTGCACACCAGATCGTAACAGTTGGCGCGCACGCGTCCGGGATCGGTGTCCAAAAGTGGCACGTCGCTGGGCTTGGGTGAGGTAAACAAGTGATGCGTGGCTTGCCAGCGTTGCGTGTCCGCGTTCCACTCGAACAGAGGAAAATCTACGATCCACGCGAACGCGAGTAAATCGTTGGGGACAAGATGCAGTTGTTGCCCCAGATGCACGCGTAGCGCGCCGAGCGTATTCGCGACGATGTTGGGCTTGTCTGCCACAAGCAACATCAAGTCGCCGCTGTGTGCCCCCACACGTTCGACGAGCGCGCGCATGTGATCTTCGCTCAAAAATTTAGCGATCGGTGATTTGATGCCATCGGTGGTCAGCGCAATTGTGGCAAGACCTTGCGCGCCTCTGGCACGCGCGAGGTTGGTCAGGTCGTCAATCTGCTTGCGCGTATAGTGCGCGCAACCGGGCGCGCACATTGCTTTGACTTGCCCACCCTGCTGAACAACATTCGCAAAGACCTGAAAACTGGTCGCGCCGGCAATCTCGCTCACATCCACCAATTCCATCCCAAAACGCAGATCAGGTTTATCGGTGCCATAGCGTGTCAGCGCTTCGTCGTAGGTCAGGCGCGGGAACGGTGACAGGACGCGTTTGTGAGGTGTGACTGTTTTGACCAACTCGGTGAAGCAGCCTTCGATGAGATTCAGCACATCGTCCTGTTCCACAAAAGCCATCTCGACATCAAGTTGTGTGAATTCGGGTTGACGGTCGGCGCGCAAATCTTCATCACGAAAACAGCGTGCGATCTGGTAATAGCGCTCAAAGCCAGCGACCATCAAGAGTTGTTTGAGTTGCTGCGGTGATTGGGGCAGCGCGTAGAATTTGCCCGGGTGAACGCGGCTGGGCACGACGTAATCGCGCGCGCCTTCGGGCGTGCTTTTGATGAGAATCGGCGTTTCGATTTCGATAAACCCGCGCGCATCGAAATAGTCACGGATAAACTTGATGGCGCGATGGCGGAGCGTGAGGTTGCGTTGCAAGCGTTCGCGCCGCAAATCGAGATAGCGATATTTCAGGCGCAAACTCTCGTCCACGTTTTCGTCGAGGTTGATGTAGAACGGTGGCGGTTTAGCGGGATTGAGGATTTCGACACTTGTGGCATTCACTTCGATTGTGCCGGTCGCGAGCGCGGGGTTTTCCTGTCCGGCGGGACGCGCGACCACTTGACCGCTCACGCGAATCACATACTCGACGCGCAGGTCGTACGCCAGTTGGTGTGCAGTGGCTGAAATACTCGGATTGAAAACAATTTGCGTCAATCCAAAGCGATCGCGCAAGTCAATGAAAATCACACCACCGTGATCACGCCGGCGATGCACCCAACCTGCCAGCGTTACTGTTTGTCCGATGTGCTCTGTCCGCAGTTCACCGCACGTGTGTGTCTTGAGCATCGTTGACCTCACAATGGAAATGGCGGCGCCATTCCCACGAAGAGCCACCACAAGAAGCGAATGGGCGGCGCCAGTACATTCATCAGGATATGCGTCTCCAAAAAGCGATCCGAAAGGACGAGCGCGATGACGATGACCAACCCCACCATTTCCACGCGCGCGAGGCGGTGATACACCGGCGCAGGCAAGAGAATCTGCCACAGGCGTGAACCATCCAGAGGGCTAATCGGAATGAGATTAAAGACCGTGAGTCCAATCGAAATGAAAACAAGATAGAGGATGACGCGCCCAATCGAAAAGAATTGCCATTCCGCTGGCAGGAATTCGATTTCGATGAAACGTTCGGGCAATAGCGAAACCCAGTGAAAACGGAGCGGCACACTGGCAAGCAGCGCCAGCAGCAGATTCGAAAGGGGACCGGCAATGCCCACCAGTGCCATTCCGATTTGTGGACCGGGTTTCAGATTCTCGGCTTTGATCATCACCGGTTTACCCCAGCCCAGGCCAACGAGCAAAATCATCAGCGCGCCCCAGGGATCGAGATGCGCGAACGGATTGAGCGAAAGTCGTCCCATTTCCTTGGGCGTGGGATCGCCCAACAGCATAGCCGCCAGGGCGTGACTCGCCTCGTGTATCGTCAGCGCAATCAAGAGCGCGAGCAGGATGTACACGATTTCCATATTTGAGCCAACGGCAAGTAACATTTGTTCATCTCCGAGTTAGTGGTCAGTGGTTAGTGGTCAGTGGTTAGTGGTTAGTGGTTAGTATTCAGTGTTCAGTGTTCAGTATTCAGACTGAACACTGAACACTGAATACTGAATACTGAATACTGCCTTACGGAAAGACCGCGCCCTGAGTGCGACCGTGTTGCGTTTTCGCGTCGTACTCGCGATTGGCACGGTTGATCGCATTGAAACTTTGACGGAAGAGATCGCTCAACTGTGTTTTGAGCGTTTCGCAATCACCGGCGGGAGGATGATTGCCAAGAGCGTGTTGATAGGCGCGCGCGCCTTGCAGGATGATTGCCACGTGATCGCTTTCGTGCACGAGTGTTCGCTCCAAAAAAGTATTGAAACGCTGATGCGCATCCGCAGGTACGTTGGGCGTGACGAGTGCGGGCAGCGTCATCGTGATGGCGACGCGTATGGTTCCCGCCTCCACGCTACAGCCGCGCAGGGTGGGGCGCACTGACCAATCGCTGGCGAGGTGCCAGCGCGTCAGCGCGTAATAGCGACTGCCGGGTTCGGCAGGGTCGGGCATAGCATTGGCTTCGAGCGAACGACTGATTTCGTTGAACGTTTTACCGGTCACGGTGTACGTCACCACGCGAAAATCACTGTTGAACGTGATGGGATAGATCAGTGGCGGCGCGGTGGGTGTTGGAATGATGACCCGATATGGATTTGTGACGCGCGTGGGAGTGCGGATGAAAGAGGGCGCGCCCATCTGGGCATTCGTTGCAAAGACACGTGTGGGTGAGGGTGATGTTTGAACGCGCGCGTTCGGTTCGATTTCCCATAATTCATACGCCAGCCAGACCATAGCGGCGCACGCGCAACACATACACACGAAGAGTATGATGCAGGTGGCAACGTACCATCCCGAATACTGTCTCATTACTGCTCCACTTGGTGTTCACTCACGATCCGTCCATCCCGCATAAAGGCGAGACGTGACGCGACCTGCGCGAGGGCGTGTTCATGCGTGACCAGTACGATGGTTTTGCCGGCGCGATGCAAATCGCTGAACAGCCGAATCACCTGCTCACTCGTCTGGGTATCCAGATTGCCCGTCGGTTCGTCCGCCAGCAGAATCGGTGGGTCGTTGATCAGGGCGCGCGCAATCGCCACGCGTTGTTGTTCACCGCCGGAGAGTTCGGAGGGCAACTGGTGGGCGTGGTCTTGCAACCCCACGCGCGCCAGTGCTTCCAGCGCGCGCGCGCGCCGAGCGCCCGGTAATGCGTTACGCAATTCCAGAGGTAACAGGACGTTTTCGAGCGCGGTGAGGGTGGGCAAGAGTTGAAAGAATTGAAAGACGATTCCCACATTTTCACCCCGCCAGCGCGCCAGCGCGTTTTCGCGCAACGCGCTGATTTCGATGCCACTAACGCACACGCGTCCCGTCGTGGGTTTGTCAATTCCTCCCATCAGATTCAACAGCGTGGATTTGCCACTTCCCGATGGTCCCACAATCGCCAGGAATTCACCGGCGTGAATCGTTAACGAGACCTCGCGCAACGCGTAGAGCGTGCGCGCGCCCATCGTGTACGCGCGCGTGACATTTTCGATTTGAATGAGTGGTGTTTGCGTCCCGTGAGAATCCACGTATAATCGTCTTTGATTTTCGATTGGCGATTCAAGCAATCGAAAATCGGCCATCCAAAATGTACCAGTTTCGTCTTCCCGAATTCGAAGGTCCCCTCGATTTGCTACTCCAACTGATTGAACAGCGTAAGTTGGATATTACGCGCGTGTCACTCGTCGCGGTCACGGATCAGTTTCTCGACATTATCAGTCGCCCCGGGAACATTGCGCTATCGCAGTTAGCGGACTATATGATTATCGCCGCGAAACTGATTCTCATCAAATCGCGACTGTTACTCCCGCAACCTGAACAGTCATCCCCCGAAGCGGAAGAACACGTGGGCGATGATCTGGTACGCCAATTGCGCGAGTATAAACTGTTCAAACAAGCGGCGGCGTTTTTGCGCGAGCGCGCGCAACGCGGCTGGCGTGGCTATACGCGCTGCGCCCCACCGCCACGTCTTCAGCCCACCGCCTTCCGTCTGGAAGGCGTTTCTCTCGACGATTTAGCCAGCGCGCTGATGCGCGCACTGCGTATCCGTCCCACCTTGCCGCACGGCACGCTCACGGTTCCACTGACCGTTTCGATTGACCAGGAGATTGCGCGCATTCTCGTCTGGACGGAACGTCATTCCTCGGTCACGTTTACGCAACTGCTCGAACGCGCCCAGACGCGTATCGAAATCATTGTCACGTTTCTCGCGATTCTTGAACTCATCAAACAGCGCAAGATTCGCGCGCGCCAGGAGACCGTGTTTGGCGAAATCGTTCTGGAACGCCCAGACGCGCCGGTTGCAATCGAGGACGAAGGACGAACGATGGATGACGAATGACGGATGACGAATGACAGATGAAGAAAGCCCTCTGTCATTTGAAGAACAGCCACGTCGAAACGAGCAACCCCACGAGGGTAATGAACGCGCGCAGGTAGCGTTGGTCCACGCGCTTGGCAGTGCGCGCGCCCACATAACCGCCGATGATCGCGCCAAGAGTCATCCAGAGCGCGAGGTGCCAGATGACCAGCCCCTTGATGGCGAAGAAGAAAAATGCAATCACATTGATCATCGTGCCCAGAATCGTCTTGAGCGCGTTCATACGGTGAATATCGCGCAGCCCCATCACGCTGAGCGAACCGAGCATCAGGATACCAATGCCTGCGCCAAAGTAGCCGCCGTACGTCGCGACAAAGAGTTGAAACACAAAGCCCCACACGCGTCCCAGCGCGCTGACACTCTCTTCACTCCCGCCCAGATTGAACAGACGATTGAATTGTTCGCGCAACGCAAACAAGAGTGTCGCGAACAGCACCAGAAACGGCACAATCATATCGAACCATTCGGGCGGTGTGATGACGAGTACGAACGCGCCCAGTAAACCACCGAGCGCGCTGGGAATGATGAGGGGTAGGATCAGATGACGATATAGTTGAGTATCGCGACTGTAAGCCAACGCGCTGCTGAGTGTGCCCGGCCACAGCGCGGCGGTGTTCGTGGCGTTGGCTGGCACCGACGGCACACCGAACGCGATGAGCGCGGGAAACGAAATCAAACTCCCGCCACCAGCCACCGAATTGATCACACCAGCCATCATTGCCGCAACGAACAACCCCGCCAGTCCGATGACGACGTCTATTCCCACGTGCCTTGATCCAAGCCTGAATTTCCACGAGCTGCGTTCTTGGAATATAATCAATCTTGCCGATTCTGGCAAGTGATGGACAGAAGAATGGACTAGTCTTTAGTTTGGGCTTGTCCGAGTCAGGAGAGTATATGTCGGAGCGTACGCGCGATTTGCTAGTGCACGGTATTGCGGCGCTCAAGGGCAATTCTAAAGATGAGGCGCGTTTCTATTTTCGCCGAGTGTTGAACGCGCCCGATGCGGAGACGGAGCACATCATCGCCGCGTGGCGTGGTCTGGCCGAACTCAGTGATGATGTGAAGGAAAAACGCGAGTGTCTGGAACACGTGCTGGCATACCAACCCGCCGACCCCGAGGCGCGGCGCGCGCTCGCACTCCTGGAAGGACAGTTCACGCGCGAAGAAATGGTCAACCCCGATCGGCTACCTGTGCGCGATGCATCTGCCGCCGCAGCGCCGCGACGTTATGTGTGCGCACAGTGTGGCGGCGCGATGACATTCACGCCAGAGAGCACCGCGCTGGTCTGCGCATACTGCGGTCAACGCCAGGCGCTCGGCGATCTGGACGATGATGTGTTGTTGACCGAGCAGAATTTGATTGCCGCGCTTGCGACTGCCAGAGGACACACCAAGCCCACCGCAACGCGCGCGATCCAGTGTCAGGGGTGTGGCGCATCGTTCGTCCTCGCGCCGCAGACGCTGGCGACGGATTGCGCGTACTGCGGCGCGCCGTACGTCGTCGAACGCGTCGAAACGCGCGAACTGATCGAACCGAGTGGCGTGGTGCCGTTTGCGTTAGATCGTGACGAGGCGCTGCGCGCGCTGCTCGATTGGTTTCGCGCCGAGAAACTGAGTCTGCGCGGCGACCCGGTGCCACCGCGCGGTGTGTATTTGCCGGCGTGGACATTCGATCTGGCGGGGGAAATCACGTGGACGTGCACGCAAGAAGAAAACGATGCCTGGTTGCCCGCCTCGGGAACGCGCGTGGTGTACGAAAACGATTTGCTGGTCGCGGCGAGTCACACGCTCAGCGCGCCGCTCATCGCCGAAATAGATGCATTCCCGCTCGATGCGCTTGTGCCGTACGATGCGCGCTATCTGGTCAATTGGGCGGCGGAGACGTACACGATTGCGGTGAGCGATGCCTCACTCGTGGCGCGCTGGCGCGTGTTGCAACGCGAGAAACGCGCGATTCGGAGTTCGATGTACAGGTCGTACAAAGATCTGCATGTTAGCAGCACGCGTTTGGTCGTTGAATCGTACAAATTGATTCTGCTGCCGCTGTGGATCGCGCATTATCGAATGAAGGGCAAGCAGTACACCATCGTCATCAATGGACGCACCGGTAACATACGCGCAGAAAAGCCAGCACAAGGTCTGCGTCGGTTCTTGAATTGGCTGAAGATGGAATGACGATGGAATCTTCTGCGCGCGCGTTGTTCGTCTTTATTCCGTTTTGCAAAATCAAATGCACCTATTGCGACTTTAACACGTACGCGCACCTGTCGCGCTGGATGGAACCGTACGCAGATGCGGTGGTGCGGGAAGCGCAGAGGTCAGAGGTCAGAGGTCAGAAGTCAGATCACGTGCGGAGCATTTATTTGGGCGGCGGTACACCGTCGTTGCTGCCGATTGAGTTCATCGAAAAAATTCTACGCGCGTGCCAATCTCTCATCTCTAATTCTCCACTCTCTAATCTCGAAGTTACACTCGAAGCCAACCCCGGCACACTGGACGCGGCGAAACTGCGCGCGCTGCGCGCGTTGGGGGTGAATCGGTTGAGCATCGGGGCGCAAGCGTTTGACGATGCCGCGCTGCGTCGTTTGAATCGCGGGCATACCGTCGCCGATGTGATGGAGATGTACGCGTGCGCGCGCCGCGTCGGTTTTGACAACCTCAATCTCGATTTGATCTACGGCTTGCCACTGCAAACGCTGGAGGATTGGCGCGCGACGCTCGAACGCGCGGTGGCATTGGCACCAGAGCATCTTTCGTTGTACGCGCTCAAGGTGGAGCAAGGTACGGGACTGGCACATCAAATTGCGCGCGGCAAATTTCCCGCGCCGGACGATGACCTGATGGCGACAATGTACGAGATGGCGGAAGAGCGGTTGGACGCGGCAGGGTACGCGCAGTACGAGATTTCGAATTGGGCGCGGCGTCAGAGGTCAAAAGTCAGAAGTCAGAGGTCAGAGGTCAGTGGTCAGTGGTCAGTGGTCAGTGGTGAACATTCGAATTCGCAATTCGCAACTCGTAATTCGCAACTCGCAATTCGCAGTCCGCAATTCGCAACTCGCAATTCGCAACTTGTAATTCGCAACTTGCAATCTCGTCACAACTTGACGTACTGGCATAACGAGCCGTATCTGGGTTTTGGCGCAGGCGCGCATTCGTTCTTTGGGGGTGAGCGTTTTTGGAATGTGGCATCGCCCATAGAGTACATCCAGCGCATCGAGCGTGGCGACAGCGTAGTGGCAGGTCGCGAAACGATTACGCGCGAGTTGGAGATGGCAGAGACGCTGATTTTGGGATTGCGGTTGAACGCAGGCGTCGCGTTCGCCGATTTCTACGCGCGTTTTGGTGAGGACGCGCGCGCGCGCTATGCGCGACAATTCGAAGAGGCGCGCGCGCTCGGTCTGCTAGAGGTGACAGAGGAACGGGTGCGCTTGACGCGACGCGGACGCTTGCTCTCTAATCAGGTGTTCTGGCGGCTGCTGCCGTAAACGTTCGCGTTCGTTGTGTATTTTGCCGAATGACAAAATCATAAAGATAGAGTAAAATTACGGACGAGGAATCCTCGTCCGTAATTCTTTCTGGAGAGTGATTACAGTGGAACCTGAACCGATAATAACTGAAACACCGCCTCCGCCGCCGCGCCGGTCACCCTGGAGCGTGGAAACACGCCGCTGGGTTCTGCTGGGACTGGTTGCTCTGGGGGTATGGTTGTTGTACCAACTGGGCGAAATCTTGCCGCCGATCATTCTCGCGTTCTTGATTGCGTATCTACTGAATCCCCTCGTCGTGTTTTTGGAACGACGGGCGCGCCTGCCTCGCCCGCTTGCGCTGGCTCTGGTGTATCTTGCGCTCGTGGCGTTGCTCATCGGCGCGTTAACGTGGATGACGCCGGTGTTGTATCGCCAGGTGCGCGCGCTGATTCTGGGCCTGGACGAGACCGTGCGCCACATAGATACCTTGCTCAGGCAGATGACGTGGTTGGAAGCGCTGGGTATTCATCCGGATACGAACACACTGCTGAATCAGTTTGGTGCAGAATTGCGCGCGCTCGCCGCGACTACGCCGCGCGTCGTGGTCGGTGTAGCATCCAGTGTATTTGGTGGCGTGCTCGCGCTCGTGTTGTCGTTCTATCTGTTGTTGGAAGCAGAAATGATCGAGCGCAACGTTGACAATGCCATCCCTCTCGAATACCGTGACGAATGGCACAATATCAAAGCCGAATTCAATCGCATCTGGTCGAGTTTTTTGCGCGGGCAAGTGATTCTCGCGCTCATCATCGCCACTCTGGTCACCCTTACCCTGACGATGCTCGGTGTACCGAACGCGCTCTTACTCGGTATGCTTGCCGGTCTGCTCGAAGTCGTGCCCAATCTGGGGCCGATTCTCGCGATGATTCCGGCGGTGTTGATTGCGCTGTTGCGCGGCTCGACGCTATGGGCGATTGACCCACTCCTCTTTGCGCTGATTGTGGTTGGCGCGTACTTTGTGATTCAACAGTTGGAAAACCATCTGATTGTGCCCAAGGTGATTGGTGCTAGCGTGGACTTGCCACCGGTCGTCGTGATTATTGGTGCGCTGGCTGGGGCGAGTCTCGCCGGCGTGTTGGGTATTTTCCTCGCCGCACCGATACTCGCCACTGCGCGCGTCTTTGCTAAATTCTTGCTACGCAAGTTACTCGAATGACGATGCGAATCCGCTCACCGCAGCGTGGTGAGGAGGAACAAAGTGACGGAGTGGTGGTGGGCCAAGTCGCCCGCCACCACTCCGTTTCCGTCCCCCCTTCTTCCCGTCATGCGGAGAGATAAGGGGACAATGGGAGTGGTGGTGAGGGTAGGCGGCTTCGCCCACCCTCACCACCTTCCCTTACTGATTCCTCCTTCCCACACCGCAGAGCAGCGTGTGGAGGGGGCAAGGGGGTGGAGCTTTTCGCGATTGACGGTACGGCTGAGTAATTACCTATTTCGATTCACGTGCTGAGTCGCGCCAGTGGACGCGGGCTACGTCTCTGGAGCGCGCTTTGAATCATCAAAAACTCGCCGATGTTGTCCTTGGTGACCAGCCCTACCAGGCGTCCTTGCTGAGTGACCGCGAGCGTTTGACAGGCGCATGCCTCTAATTTCATTAGCGCGAGTTCGAGCATTTCGCCATACTCCACCGTTGTAAAGTCACGTTGCATCACTTGTTCGACGGGTGTCTCGCGATCAAACTGTGAGAGCGCGGTCAGGAGTCGGTCGCGCGTCAAAATTCCCACGAGGGTGTCATTTTCGGTCACCGGGAAATCGTGTTGCGAGCCGGCAAGGATCAGTTCCACCGCGCGCGCGAGGGAATCGCGCGGTGTCAACGTGCGGAAATCGGTCAGCATCGTACGATGCACGGGGATGCCGCCCAGCGCGGTTTTCATCTGCACCATACTCGCTTCTTGCGCCGCGCCAATCCATACAAAGAAGGCAATGAACAGCAAAAAGGGATTGGAGAACAGCCCGATGAACCCAAACAGTAACGCCATCGCCTGCCCCAGACTTGCCGCGATTTGGGTGGCGCGCGTGTATTCCAGTCGCATGGCTAACAGTGCGCGCACGACACGTCCCCCGTCCATCGGAAAGGCAGGGAGCAGATTGAACAGCACGAGCGAGATGTTCACAATCAGCAAACGTGTCACGAACGATCCGCTCGCAACACTCATACCGTCCAGCGATTCCAGCGTGTTGGTCAACGTCAGGAACGCGAACAGCAGGGCAGCAATGACCACATTGACCGCTGGACCGGCGAGCGCCACCCAGAATTCTTGAATCGGCTGTTCTGGCATTCGTTCAAGGCGCGCTACGCCACCAATCGGCAGGAGGGTAATGTCGCGCGTGGGGATACCATAGTGACGTGCGGCGAGGGCGTGCCCGAATTCGTGCAAGACAACGCACGCGAACAGTGCCAGAATGAACGCAATCCCCGCCAGCGTTTGTACAAGCGGATCGCCTTGCCAGATGTGATTGAGGGCAATCCAGCCGATAAGCAACCAAAAGGTGGCGTGAATGTATACATCAACCCCGGCGAAACGCCCCAGTTTCCATGACCATTTCATAAGCGTACACTCCTTTCTCTTACCTTTACCAACGTACCCCATTGTCTATAGTTTGTCAATAGTTTTGTATTTAAGATTCGTTAATCTTGCCTGCGCGTGGGCAGGCAGGGTAGCGGCACGAGCATGGCTCACACCGCTTGCATTTCTGGCGATTTCGGTATATGCTTGGGATGACTTGATCCCCATCTTTCAGACAGCCGCAGGCGAGCCCGATGAAAGAGACGCGGCGTTGGTGCTGAGCGGGAACGTTTGTCCCTTGTGGTTCGTCATATTTACAAGTCCGCCCCTTGCCCACGAGTACATCTGGAGACGCGATGCGGCAGGGCAGATTCACATTTGTCTCACCTTTTCAACGGAGGTCAAAAATGAGGCGCATTTCTTTCATCCGCTATGTGCTCTTGTTCGGGATGTGGCTGGTGTTATTGTTGATGCCGACTGGGCTGACACCGCAGCGCGCACTGGCGGCGCCCCCGGCGTCGCTGGTCTTGACGAACTGCACCGGCGAGTATTTCAACAACATCACTCTGAGCGGTACACCAGTTCTCACGCGCACGGACGCCGCGATCAACTTTTTCTGGCCCGAAAATACTTCGCCTGCCCCCGGCGTGAATCCGAACAATTATTCTGTTCGCTGGACGTGCTCGGTCAATGTGCCCATAACCAGCAACGTGATTTTCACCATCACGACTGATGATGGCATGAATGTGCTCGTGAATGACAATCTGATTTTGTGGGCATTTTACGATCAGGGTCCAACAACGTATTCGGCAACAGTGAATCTCGCGGCGGGTACACACACGGTCCGCGTCGAGTACTATAATCGCTGGAATGCCGGGACCGCGCGCGTCGCTTCAACGGCAATACCTGTGGCGGGTCCAACTCCCACGCCAACCTTCGTGCCACCGCCGCCTCCCCCTGCCCCGACGGGAGTGTGGCGCGGTTACTATTTCAGTAATGTGACCTGCTCGGGTTCACCAACGCATGTGCGTGATGATCCGGCGATCAATTTTAATTGGGGCGAGACCGCCATTCCTGCGCCTGGGGTGCCGCACAATAATTTCTGTGTGCGCTGGGATTCGATTCAGCATCTTCCCACCACTGACAATTACACCATCAGCGCGACGTCGGACGATGGCATACGCGTGTGGGTGGATGGCGTCCTCGTCATAGATGGTTGGTTTGATCATCCGCCCGCCACGTTTACGACGATTCGTCATCTTACGGCAGGGGCGCACTATTTCACAGTCGAGTATTACAATCGTTATCTGGGTGCGATGGCGGTCGTGCAGATCTATCGAGGCACTGCACCTCCCACGCCTCCACCCACCGCGGAGATTATCGTGGACGATGGAAGTCCGGGCTGGCAAGCCGGCGGCACTCAACCCTGGTATCGTGCTCCCGTTGGTGTCGGTAACCATTCGTATTGGGCGCACACGGTTGCCTTTTCTGCGGGAGGGTACAACTGGGCGCGCTGGCGTCCCACGTTACCTGCACCCGGCAACTATGAGGTGTCGGCGTACATTCCTGCGGGGGTAGCCAGCACGCTGAACGCGCGCTACTGGATTTATCACAATGGACGCTACACACTGGCGACACGCGCGCAAGGGTTGCTGGGTAATCAGTGGGTCTCGCTGGGCACGTACTATTTTAGCGCGCGCGCCGATGAATTCGTCTCGCTGGCGACGGTGACACACGAATGCTATCTCTGCCGCACGATTGTTTTCGATGCGGTCAAGTTTACACGGCGTTGAGCGCAGTGCAGCTTTTTCCAAGGAGTTGTGCATGGGCGCGTGCACCCGCCACGACGGATGAAAAATGATTTTCGATTTTCGATTTGCGATTTGTGATTGTTCACGATGGGCAATCTGCAATCGGCAATCGAAAATCGGCAATCGAAAGCACGCGCCCGCCACGATGGATGAAAATATCCACCAAGAACACGAAGACACGAAGGTTTTTTCTTCGTGTTCCTTCGTGACCTTCGTGGAAAAATGTATTTTCGAAGGAGTTGCTCATGGGCGTAATCGCCCGCCACGACGGATGAAAATATCCACCAAGAACACGAAGATACACGAAGATTTTTCTTCGTGTTCCTTCGTGACCT
>DAOTYB010000036.1:0-8925 GCA_034435315.1 Anaerolineae bacterium
GCCTGATTCCCCCTCCCCACGCCGCTCTGCGGCGTGGGGAGGGGGAATCAGGGGCGGGGCTTGACACCATAGAAGGCACGGCTGAGTAATTAAAATGAAAGTTTGTGCCCGTGCCGGGTATAACAATTCGGACAACACGTTCTTTCGCGGAACACGTAACAAAAAACCGTGCCCTGCGATAAGATCGCAAGAGACACGGTCGGTTACGCCACTCGCTCCCTCCAATCAAGGCGTCCATCTATAACGATTGGAGTTCAACGCTACCGTGAGGAACAACAATCAACACCTATTGTCAATATACCACAATCCTTTCCTCAGGTCAATAAAAAAAGCATAACGATTGCATAACGATTGCGTTACAGTTTCATAACTTTTTTTGCCCGCACTCTAGAGAAACCCTTTCTCTCAAAAAAGGCGTTAAACATCCTGGCGTTTGTGTTAACAATTTGTAATTGTCTGGATGACTCAGCGCGGTTGCACCTCTTCCAGTTTGATTCCCAGATAGGTGAGCACCATATCTACGGGCCAGTGGCGATGCTCGGCAAAGACGCGCTGGAGATCGCCGAGCGCGCGCACTTTTTCTGCGCGATGCCGCGTGAATCGGCCGGGCAAAACCTGCTGCATCAGGTAATTCGACACGCCGGCATTCGAGCCGTCACTTTTTTGCAATGCCGCGCGCAAATACTCGCGCAGGCATTGCCGATATATTTTTTGATCCATTGGTACTCCTTACGACCGGCGACGGATGACCGTCGCGCGCTGCCTACACACTTTTCAAAAAATAGCGGTGAAAGCGATCATCCTGAGTCAGTTCGGGATGAAACGCGGTGGCAATCAAGTTGCCTTGCCGCGCCGCAACGATCGCGCCATCGTCCAAACGCGCCAGAACCTCTACGCCCGCGCCCACGCGCTCGATGAGCGGCGCACGAATAAAGATGGCATGGAAAGGTCCGGGCGGCTCCAGTACAGACACATTGAGATCGGTCTCGAAACTATCCACCTGGCGACCGAACGCGTTGCGCTTGACAACAATGTCCATCACGCCAATCAACGGTTGGTCACGCCCAATGTCTTTGGCGAGAAAGATCATCCCCGCGCAGGTGCCCCACACCGGTTTGCCCGCTGTGCACATCGCGCGGATGGGTTCGATCAAGCCGTACGCGACTGCGAGTTTGCCAAAGGTCGTACTTTCGCCGCCGGGAATGATCAACCCATCGAGATCGTTCAACTGTTCGGGCTTGCGAATCTCGCGGGCGTGGACGCCCAGCGCGCGCAAGACCTTGATGTGTTCGATGAATGCGCCTTGTAGCGCGAGAACGCCGATTTTCATAAACCTGCAACCTGAAACCTGAAACTTGAACTCTTTCTACCAACCGCGCACCGCAAGCAATTCCTTTTCCGGGATTTCGCGCGCGGCGCGTCCGTGCATCGGCTCGCCCAGACCACGCGAGACGCGCGCAATCACATCGGGATCGTTGTAGTGCGTGGTTGCCTCGACGATGGCTCTGGCACGCCGGGCGGGATCGGCTGACTTGAAGATGCCCGAACCGACAAACACGCCATCCATCCCCAGTTGCATCATCAGCGCGGCATCAGCGGGCGTGGCGATGCCGCCCGCTGCAAAGTTCACGACGGGCAAGCGTCCTTGTTCGGCCGTTTCCTTCAGCAATTCGTACGGCGCGCCGATTTCCTTTGCCACGCGCATCAACTCATCAGGGCGCATATTCTGGATGCGTCGAATCTCGCCCAGCACGGCGCGCGCGTGCCGCACCGCTTCGACCACATCACCGGTGCCAGCTTCGCCTTTGGTGCGAATCATCGCCGCGCCTTCGGCGATGCGGCGCAACGCTTCACCCAGATTGCGGCAACCACACACGAACGGCACTTTGAACGCGTGCTTATCAATGTGATTCTCTTCGTCCGCCGGGGTCAACACTTCGCTCTCGTCAATAAAGTCCACGCCGAGTGCTTCCAGCACCTGCGCTTCCACAAAATGCCCGATGCGCACCTTTGCCATCACCGGAATCGTAACCGCTTCCATAATCTCGATAATCTTTTCCGGGTCAGCCATCCGTGCCACGCCGCCTTCGCGCCGAATATCCGCCGGCACGCGTTCGAGTGCCATCACTGCACACGCGCCGGCATCTTCGGCGATTCTGGCTTGCTCAGCGCTGGTCACATCCATAATCACGCCACCTTTGAGCATTTGCGCGAGACCAACTTTAACTGCCCACGTTCCGACTTGTTTATCTGCCATACACACCTCCTCTAATCGCTAATCTATTTTCGATTGCCGATTGCCAATTGCCGATGGGTGCTTGCCTGTAACTCTCTGCGCAGGATGCGCTCAAGCCATAGTCACATTTGCATAATGATTCTATGCCAAAAGAAAAAGGTTGTCAAAATAACAACCTGATTTTCCTCATTTGGTTGTTGCGCAAGAGTGTGATACAATTAACAATGTCACAGGTTCAATGCCTGTACCAAAGGGTCTATTTTTGTGGAAGCGCAAATTCAAGAATTTCTTGAAAATTTAAGGAACTCCAGAGGGTACGCCTCCAATACCGTTGTAGCGTATCACAACGATCTCACGCAATTGACGCGCTATATCCAGCGCGAACACCCCACCGTGTCCGAGTGGCGTCGCGTGGACAAGCCGTTGCTACTGATGTTCATTATGCATTTGCGAGAGCACGGCTATACCGCCTCGACGATCGCACGTAAAATTGCCGTACTCAAAACCTTCTTTCATTTCCTTACAGAACGCCGTTACGTGGATCACGATCCCGCCAAAACGCTTGGGGCGCCCAAGATTGATAGACCACCTCCACACGTACTTTCTACGGAAGAAATCGAACGTCTGGTGGCTGCACCCGCCACGAATAATACTCCCAAAGGCTGGCGTGACGTCGCGATTCTCGAAGTGTTGTACGCGACCGGCGCGCGCGTCAGCGAGTTGGTCGCGCTCAACGTAGATGATGTGGATCTGGCAACTCAAACACTTCGCCTGGGTCTGTCAGGCAAGGCGCGCATCATACCCCTACCCCAGCGAACTCTGCACGCCCTGACGCGTTATCTCGAACGCGGACGCCCGGAACTAGCAGCCTCCGCCGACACGCGCGCCTTGTTTATCAACCCGCGCGGCAGACGCTTGACTCGACAGGGCTTGTGGCTGATCCTCAAAGAGTACGTTCAGCAAGCCGGCATCACGATGCCGGTGTCACCACACGCTTTGCGTCACGCTTTTGCCGTTCGGTTGTTGAACGAAGGTAAAGACCTGACCGCAGTCCAACGGATGCTCGGGCATATCCATCTGGCAACAACACAGGCGTACGCCCGGCAATTCGGACGGAATGCCACACCAACACCTATCGCCATCACCGATGAGTAATTACTCAGCCGTGCCATCCATCGAGAAAAGCCCCATCCCCTGCCCCTCTCCACGCCGCTCTGCGGCGTGGAGAGGGACAATCAGTAAGGGAAGGTGGGTGAGGGCGGGCGGCTTCGCCGCCCGCCCTCACCCACCACTCCCATTGCCTCCTTCTCTCCCCGCTTGGCGGGGAGAGAAGGGGGCAGGGGGATGAGTGGGGTTGTTCACAGGGAACGACGCGAAATTCAGGCTCAGCCATCGGCTTGCGTTAGCCGCCGGTTTCTAACCGACAGCGAGCGATGCCCGGGGCTGAGTGTAGTGACGATAAGGAATCGCAAAGGCAAGGCGTGCGTAGTTTCAGGAGGAGAATGGATTACCTCGAATCATTACTCGCGGCTAACGAAGAAATTGTCATTCGCACACGTCAGCATTGGATTGTACTCGCCAAATCATTCCTCCTCAATGCATTCGGCGTGATCGCGTTGATTGTGATAGCCATCGTGGCGACAGTGGCCGCAGGTCCCGCAGGCATCGCGATCATCGTGCTGACGATTTTGCCCATCGGCGCGTTCTTGCTCCGCTATCTCGCCTGGTGGAATGAAGAGTACGCCGTGACCAATCGTCGCGTGATCCAGGCGCAGGGAATCATCAACAAACACGTGATGGATTCCTCCCTCGAAAAAGTGAACGATGTCGTCTTGTACCAGTCGTTTATCGGGCGGATGTTGGGCTATGGCGACATTGAAATCTTGACCGCGAGTGAAATCGGTGTCAACCGCTTGCACAAGATTACCGACCCGGTGAAATTCAAGACCGAGATGCTGAATCAGAAACAGGCGTTAGGCACGGAAGGTTATCCGACCCCCCAACACCCGCAGGACATTCCCGGATTGATTGCGGCGCTGGACGCGCTACGCCAGCGCGGCATTCTGACCGAAGCCGAATTTCAACAGAAAAAGACCGAACTACTCTCCAAACTGTAAAGGTGTTCCAATGACTGATGAATTCCTGACGCGCGCCGATTTCGAGCGCGCCGCGCAGTACATCGCCGCCCGCACCACGCATCGTCCCACGATTGGACTGGTGCTGGGTTCCGGGCTGAACGCGCTGGCAGATGGTCTCGAGCGCGCCGATGTGATTCCCTATCGCGACATTCCCGGCTTTCCTGAGGTTACCGTTGCGGGACACACGGGCGCGCTGGTCATTGGTGAGTGGATGGGCAAGACCGTGCTCGTGATGCGCGGGCGCGCGCATTACTATGAAGGTTATTCGATGCAGCGCATTACCCTGCCGATTCGCGCCATGCGTCTGTTGGGCGTGAACACACTCATCGTAACGAATGCCGCCGGCGGACTGAACGAGACCTTTCGCGCGGGTGATGTGATGCTGATTACCGATCACATCAACTTTGTGGGTATGGCCGGCGCCAATCCCCTGCGCGGTCCGAACGACGAGACGTTGGGACCGCGTTTTCCCGATATGAGTCAGGCGTACGATTCGGTGTTATGCGAACTGGCGCGCGCGGTCGCGCGCCAAAAGAGGATGACTTTGCGCGAAGGCGTGTATGTGATGCTTGCCGGACCTTCCTACGAGTCACCCGCCGATGTACGGATGTTGCGTTTGCTCGGTGCGGACGCTGTGGGAATGTCCACCGTCCCCGAAGTGATTGTGGCGCGGCACGGGGGTATGCGCGTGCTCGGTCTCAGTTTAATTGCGAACGTCCTGGCGGCGCACACCGGCGTAGATCACGCCGAAGTGCTTGCGGCAGGACGCGCCGCCATCCCCACCTTCACCGTGCTGATTCAAGACATTATCGCGCAGATGGATTGACCTGTGATTCCTCCTGCGTACACTCCCATCCAGTTGATTAGAAGGTGCTTATGACTTTTTCGCACATTCTCGTGCCCGTCAAAGGAATCCCGGCGGACGATGTCGCGATGCGGCTGGCGTGTCAAATCGCCAAAAGTAGCAAAGCGCGCCTGATTGCCATTCACGTTATCGAGATCGAACGCAAACTGCCACTCGCCATCGAAGATGAAACCCGCTTGCAGTATGCCGACACCATACTGGCGCATATGGAGCAAATCGCGCAATCCTTGCGGAGTACGCTTGAAACCGAAGTGTTGCAAGCGCGCGCGGCGGGCGCGGCGCTGGTGGACGAAGCGACCACGCGGGGGGTGGATTTAATTGTGATGGGCATCCCCTATCGCCAGGTGCCCGACGGTGATTTTCAGTTGGGGACAACGACACACTATATCCTCACGCATGCCACCTGTCCCGTCTGGCTCTGTCGCGAAGCCGCGCCCCGCCAGCGCGCGCGCAAATCGAAAATCGCGCCAAATTATCCTTAAAAATTTTTTCAACCCCTTTACGTGAGACAATTTTCGTGGTATATTAGCGCGGAGGTAAAGGGTGAAAGTCATCATTATGGGATGCGGTCGCCTCGGTGCGCATCTGGCGCGCCGCCTGGTACAGGCAGGTCACGACGTGACCGTGATTGATCGCAACAGCGATTCATTCGCGCGGCTGGGCAACGACTTTAAGGGAACAGTGGTATTGGGTGTGGGCATTGATGAAGACGTCTTGCGCCGCGCAGGTATCGAAACCGCCGATGCCTTTATCGCGGTGAGCAATGGCGATAACACCAACGCGATGGCAGCCCAAATCGCCAAGTTGGTGTTCCAGGTCCCCCACGTGGTCGCACGTCTGTACGATCCTGTGCGGGAGGAGACCTATCACACCTTGGGCTTGATGGAAACGATTTGTCCAACCGTGATGGCTTCGGATGAAATTTGCAAAATTATTCTGGGGGACGTTTCCCGGTAGGGGAACAATTTGTCCTGCGTGTTTCGAGTGATGCGATGTACATCATCATTGTCGGCGGTGGCAAGGTGGGCTATTATCTTGCCAAAACGTTGCTCCGCAACCAGCAACATGAAGTGCTCATCATCGAAAAAGATAAGCGCAAGTTCGAACTGATCACTTCCGAGTTGGGCGCGGTGACCCTGTGGGGCGATGGAAGCGATGCGCTGGTGATGGAAGAAGCCGGGATGGCGCGTGCCGACGCAGTCGTCGCCGTCACCGGGGATGATGAAGACAACCTGATGATTTGCCAGATGGCAAAGAAAAAATTCGGGGTCAAGCGAACCATCGCCCGCATCAACAATCCCAAAAACGAAAACATTTTCAAACGGTTGGGTATTGATAGCACCATCTCGGTCACCGATTTGATTCTCGCGCAAATCGAGCGGCACATCCCGGCACAATCGCTGGTTCATTTGTTGACCTTGCGCGAAGCCGGCGTTTCGTTTGTCGAAGCCAAAGTGCCTCCCGATTCGCCAGTGATCGGCAAACCCTTGCGCAGTTTGGGCATCCCGGACGATTGCGTGATTCCGCTCATCATCCGCAACGGCAAAGGGGTGGTGCCCTATGGCGAAACGCGGTTGCAAAACGGCGATGAAATTATCGCGGTGACAACCATCGCCAAAGAAGACATTCTGGGTAAAATTCTTTCGGGTGAAACAATCGAAAAATAAACTATGAAAGGGGGTGGATCACCAGCGGTCGAGATTCGCGCAGTGGCGTCTCGTTCCAATGCGGCGGAGACGAGACAAGCGCAGAAGTGGTCGCTCAAAAGGAATGCCCCGGTGAATTGTAAGCGTATGTGCCCAGTCCTGTCTGCGGTCAGTGGCTTACCGCACGACCAAAATCTTCTCACAAAAGGAAGGTACCTATTCAGAAATGGCATCGGTAACAACTGAATACGACAAGGAGCCGCCGGGTAGTCTCGCAAGTCCTCCTTTACCCGTCGGGCTTGCCTTAGCGCCTGATGAGGACTTGCATCCCAGTCAACGGAGTGCGCTGTGGGCAGGCGTCACGCCAGAGCAATGGAGCGATTGGCGCTGGCAACTGCACCATCGCATCACCACGCTGGAACAATTACGTCAGGTGATTCACCTGACACCGGACGAAGAACAAGCCATTCGCCTCAAGCCGGACTTGAAGATGGCGATTACGCCCCATTTTGCCGCGTTGATGGATCCGCTGGATCCCGAGTGTCCGATCCGCCGTCAGGTCGTTCCAACGATGGCGGAGTTTGTACTTGACGATCCTGATCTGGAAGACCCACTCGGCGAAGACGCGCATATGCCTGTGCCCGGCCTGGTGCATCGCTACCCTGATCGCGTGCTGGTGGATATTACCGATCAGTGCGTGGCGTACTGTCGTCACTGCACCCGCCGCCGCTGGGTGGGTACAGGGGCAATGCCCGCCCACAAGGCGCGCATCGAAGCGATCGCGCAATATCTGGAAGCCCATCCCGAAGTGCGCGACGTTTTGCTTTCGGGTGGCGATGGCTTGTTCCTTTCGGACGAGATGCTGAATTACGTGCTGGGACGTTTCCGCGCCGTCCCCTCCGTCGAGATTCTCCGCATCGGTACGCGCGTGCCTATCTTTTTGCCCCAGCGCATTACCGATACGATGGTCGCGACGATTCGCAAGCACCATCCTGTGTGGATGAACATTCACATCAATCATCCCAGAGAATTCACCCCCGAAACGCGCGTCGCACTGGCAAAACTGGCAGATGCGGGCATTGCGCTCGGAGCGCAAACGGTGTTGCTGGCAGGCATCAACGATTGCCCCAACACGATCAAAGCGCTGGTTCACGAGATGGTCAAGAATCGTGTGCGACCGTACTATCTCTACCAGTGTGACCTGTCGCAGGGCATCGGACACTTTCGCACGCCGGTCAGTGTAGGGCTGGCAATCATCGAAGCGCTGCGGGGGCATACCACCGGCTTTGCCGTACCTACCTTTTGCATTGACGCCCCGGGCGGCGGAGGCAAAGTGCCGATTATGCCCAACTATCTGCTTTCGATGAACGACCGCAAGGTGATTGTGCGCAACTTTGAAGGTGTCATCGCCACCTATACCGAACCGGAGCATTACGCGCGTCACACGGCGGATAATTGCGAATACTGTCGTCGCGCCGCGCCGAAGGAAGGTGTTGCCAAATTACTCAGTGGCGAAGCCGTGGTGCTGGAACCGGAAGGCTTGCGGCGCAAGCAGCGGCGGGTCAAAAAGTTAGAGACCGAACACAAGCCCAAGCGCAAACAACAAATCCGTTTGCCGGTCAAGCCAGCACCACCGACCCAGTTGTTGCCGCTGGCGCCAGTTGTCGTTGCTGCCACCGCAACACCACGCAAAGCGCGCGCGAACGGACAACGTAACGTTGCCGCCGCAGAACGCTGAGCGCGTATTTCGCGCCTGGCAAACCATAGCCCATCCTCTATCCCTTTCTCATTAGCCAGCGCTCGTCATAACCAGAAAGGCAAAATGTTGGGGCGAAAGATTTTTCGCTCCTGTCGGGGCGAAAGATTTTCTGCCCCTGTCGGAGCGAAAGATTTTTCGCCCCTGTCGGGGTGAAAGATTTTTCGTCCCTGTCAGGGCGAAAGATTTTTCGCCTCAACCTCGGGAAATAGCCCCACCCCCTTGCCCCCTCCCCACGCCGGAGCGGCGTGGGGAGGGGAAATCAGTTAAGGGGTAGGGATGAG
>DAOTYB010000037.1:0-4334 GCA_034435315.1 Anaerolineae bacterium
GCCTCCTTGGAGACAGTATGGACGATGTTCACGATGTTGTGAACCCTGCTTGACCTAAACTGTTCACGATGTCTTGACCCTAAAGTGTTCACGATGTCTTGACCCCTGACACCTAGACCATGGGTCAGGGCTTGTGCAAAGTCACCTGACAAGCCGTCCGCAGGGCGGCTTCGGGTAGTTGTTGCGGCGGTTTCAACCGTCCGTGCCTGACTTTGCACGTGCCCTGATGCCCCTCAACTCGCTACCTTGACAAATCGCGCGGGTTTGGCTATGATGCCTTAACGATGCAACGATACCCGATACTCCTTGCTTCTACCTCGCCTCGCCGACGTGAACTCGTCAACCTGTTCGATGTGCCCTTTGCCTACCTCTCTGTCAATGTGGACGAAGCACCGCATCCAAACGAATCGCCCGAAGAGTTGGTGCGACGCTTGAGTTGTGCCAAAGCCGAATTGGGCGCGCGTCAGAGGACCGATGCCATCGTGATCGGCGCTGATACGATCGGCTGGCTGGACCATCAAATCATTGGCAAGCCGCGCGATCGCGCAGATGCGGTACGAATGTTGCGCCGTTTACGCGCGCGCCCACACATTGTTTATTCCGGCATCACCGTCAAAAACGTGGCGCGCGCTGTGACCCACGTTGTGACTACCATCGTGTGGATGCGCAACTACTCCGACGATGAAATCGCGGCTTATGTTGCCACCGGTGATGCGCTGGACAAGGCTGCCGCGTATGCTATTCAACACAGAGAGTTTCGTCCCGTGGCGCGCGTGGAAGGGTGTTATGCTAATGTGATGGGACTGCCTTTGTGTCATCTGTATCTGGCACTCAAAACGTTTGGCGTTCCTTTGAATGAACCCGACCGCGCGTGTCAGACGCATTTACACATTGTGTGTCCAATCGCACGTCAGATGCTTGATGGTCAGTGTGCAGTGGGCAGTAGTCAGTGTGCAGTGATCAGTGTTCAGTAGTCAGTGTTCGGTGGTTAGTGGAATGGATATTCTTGCTTCTCTCAATCCCGCTCAACGCGAGGCAGTCACAGCGATCAATGGACCGGTGTTGGTACTCGCCGGACCTGGTAGCGGCAAGACACGCGTGTTAACTCATCGGGTCGCCTACTTGATTCGTGAATGTCACGTTGCTCCGGCGAACATTCTGGCAGTGACTTTTACCAACAAAGCCGCGCGCGAAATGCGTGAACGTTTGCATCATCTGGTCGGCGCAGCAGCGGTGCACGATTTAACCATTGGCACATTTCATGCGACCTGCGCGCGCATCTTGCACCGCGAGGGTGAACGCATCGGCTTGAGACCGAACTTTGTGATCTACGATGAAGATGATCAGGAAACGCTCATCAAAAATATCTTGAGCGAACTGAACCTGAGCGATCAAAAGTATCGTCCCAGCACAGTGCTCCACGCGATCAGTCACGCCAAGAACGAACTGATTTCGCCCACCCAATACAAAACCCCGTCGTACTGGCACGAAGTCGTTCGGCGCGTGTACGAACGGTATCAGCAAAGCCTCCGCGAAAGCAATGCCGTAGATTTTGATGACCTGATTATGCTGACCGTACAACTGTTCCGCGAAAATACTGAGGTGCTAGAGCGGTACCAGAATCAGTATCGTTATGTGCATGTGGATGAATTTCAGGACACGAACGTGGCGCAGTATGTCTTGATGAAACTTTTGGCAGAGCAACACCAGAATTTGTTTTGCGTGGGTGATGAGGATCAATCGGTGTACAGTTGGCGTGGGGCAGACTATCGCAATGTGCATCGTTTCTCCAGAGATTTTCCAGACGCGCGCATCCAACTGCTCGAACAAAATTATCGTTCCACGCAGACGATTCTGGAGGCGGCGCAGGCGATCATTCGCAAGAATCGTGCGCGGCATATCAAACAGTTGTGGACGGAAAACGCGCGCGGCGTGCCGATCGCGGTGGTTGAAGCGTATGATCGGGAAGCCGAAGCCAGATTTGTAGTCAGCGAAATCGCGCGCCTGATCAAGCAAGGCTACCCCGCGCGCGAGATCGCCGTGTTCTATCGCACCAACGCGCAATCGCGCGCGCTGGAAGACGCGTTCGTTCGACGTGGGATGGCTTATCAACTTATCGGCGCGGTGCGCTTTTACCAGCGCCGCGAAATCAAAGACCTACTGGCTTATCTGCGCTTGATTCACAACGCCGATGACACGCTGGCTTTCCAGCGCGTTATCAATGTACCTCCGCGCGGCATTGGCAAAACCACGCTGGACACGGTGATGCGTTGTGCCGAACGCTTGCGGGTGTCGCCGTACGCGGTATTGCAAATGCTTGAAGACGAGCAAGCGCAGACAAAAGGACGCTGGACCGACAAGTTCGACACACGCGCGCGCAAGGCACTGGGAGCGTTTGTGAATTTGCTCGAAGAGTTACGTGCCGCGAGTACGAAAGAAACACTCGAAAAACTTTTCGACCGTTTGATTCGTGTGACCGATTACAGAGCATACTTGGAGGATGCGGAAGAGGGTGAAGAACGCTGGGACAATGTCCGTGAATTGCGCAGCGCGCTCGGGCGTTATGCCAATGCCCCTGCCGCGACCACGCTGCCAGCATTTCTCGAAGAGGTCGCGCTGGTTGCCGAAGTGGACAAGATGCGCGAGGATCTCAATGCCCCAACCTTGATGACGCTGCATACCGCCAAGGGGCTAGAGTTTCGCGTCGTGTTCATCGTCGGTCTGGAGGAAGGCGTACTCCCACACGCCCGTTCGATGGAAGATCCAGAGCAATTGGAGGAAGAACGACGCTTGTGCTATGTTGGCATCACGCGAGCCAGAGAACGCGTGTACCTCGTCTATGCGTTTCAACGTTCACAGTATGGATGGTCAGAGCCCAGCCAGCCATCGCGTTACCTTAATGACATTCCGCGCGCGTTGATCGCGCGTGTCTCGTCCGCCTCTTCCAAAATGCGTGGCGCAGGTCGCCTATCAGACTGGGAGGCGGTGGAAACCGACATCTCCCCGCGCGCGCATATCTCACCGACGCCGGCGCCGGTATTTCGCGCCGGTGATCGTGTGCGCCATTCCAAATACGGCGATGGTGTGGTGGTTTCCAGCGAGATGCGCGGAGACGATGAACAAGTCCGCGTGGCGTTTACTGGTCAGGGGATTAAACTCTTGAGCGCGCGGTTGGCGAATTTGAAAAAGAGGTAAGAAAAAAATGGAATGTGCGCTCATTCTTGGTATCGAGACCTCGTGCGATGAAACGGCGGCAGCCGTCGTGGAGAACGGCAACAAGATTTTATCGAACGTCGTCGCTTCTCAGGTTGCCATCCACGCGCAGTATGGCGGTGTGTTTCCAGAGATTGCCTCCCGCGAGCACGTGTTGAAGGTGGTGCCGGTGATTCATACTGCCATGCAACAAGCCCGAGTCCACTGGAACGATCTGGCGGCGATTGCCGTCACGTATGGACCGGGGCTGGCGGGTTCGCTCCTGGTGGGAGTCAACACCGCCAAGGCACTGGCGTTTGCCCATGACCTGCCCTTGATTGGTGTCAATCATCTGGAAGGTCATTTGTATTCGAATTGGCTTGACACATCGGAAGAGAAAGAGTTTCCGCTGATTGTGTTGATCGTTTCGGGCGGTCACACAGAACTGGTGCTGATGCGCGATCACGGCGACTATGCCTTGCTGGGACATACGCTGGATGACGCGGCGGGCGAGGCGTTCGACAAAGTGGCGCGTTTACTGGGTCTGGGTTATCCCGGTGGTCCCGCCATTCAACGCGCAGCCGAGCAAGGCAATCCTCAGGCATTCAAGTTACCGCGCGCCTGGCTGCGTGGCACTTATGATTTCTCGTTCAGCGGTTTGAAGACAGCGGTATTGCATCTCGTACAGAGTTTCGACAATCCAAAACTTTTGCCGGTGGCAGACATTGCGGCAAGCTTCCAATATGCCGTTGCCGATGTTCTGGTCGAAAAGACGTGTCAAGCCGCGAAGGAATTTCACGCGAAACACATCCTTCTGGCGGGTGGTGTGGCGGCAAATTCCCAACTGCGCCAGATGATGCTGGCGCGCGCGCCGGTGCCTGTGGCAATCCCCCCCATCAAGTTGTGCCTCGACAACGCCGCAATGATCGCGGCGGGCGGCTTCCGACGCTGGGTGCGCGGTGAACGGAGTGGGATGGATCTGGATGTGGTGCCAGCACTCAAGTTAAAGTGATGCTTGACCAGAATGGTGGCGGGCGGCTTTGCCCGCCACCATTCTGTCTCCGCCTCCTTTTGTGTGGAACTCTTCTGCCCTGTCTATCGTCTACTCATCGAGAACATAACGCAGGATTAATCAGCTGTGC
>DAOTYB010000038.1:0-16414 GCA_034435315.1 Anaerolineae bacterium
CACTCCCCCGCACCCATCTCCCCCTTCTCTTCCCGCTTTTCGAGGAGAGAAGGGGGCAGGGGGATGAGTGGGGTTATTCCGTGGGAAGAACGACGAAATTCAGGCTCAGCCATCGTCTTGCTTTAGCCATCGGTTTCTAACCGACAGCGAGCGATGCCCGGGGCTGAGCAGAAGTTCTAAACCGTGTCAAGACCTTGAACCTTAAAATTTCACATCAAGGCATGGAAACAGTTTCCGTCGCAGAGCGCGCGCGACCTTTGGCGCCAGAATCGCCTTGACGCGCCGCCGCCTTGGAGATACCCTATCGCTTGGAGAAAGAGCGCACCTACTTGAAGAAGCTGACCGTTTGTCTCTTATGAGCTGGTGCGACTTTCCGCTTGGCGTTCCGCGCGACGCTCTGCACGTTCATGCCGTACCCGCCGATTGTTACGTGGCCGCACGCGCTTGGAAACCGTGTACCGCTCGGCAATAATTGCGCGCGCCTGCTCCACCGTGACGGGGATGCCATCCACATCGCGCAATTCATACGGCCGATCTTCTTTCAACACCGTCCAGATCCGATCTAACAAATGCGTGGCACACGCACAGATCGCCTGCTGATGGTGCTTGCCATGTTCCACCATCTGGTCGTAGTAGATCGCGGCGATCTGGGGATCCCACTGGCGCGCCGTTTCGGCATCCAGGTAGGCAAACTTTTTGATCAAATCGGGGCCCGCCTGACTGATGTGCAACCCTTTTGCTTCGCGCGCACCACTCTGTTGGCTATCGGGCACCATACCCGTCCAACCGCGAAAGTGGCGGTGGTTTGCAAAACGGTGCGGGTCACCAATAAACTCACGTAGACCGCAGCTCCATCTTGACCGACGCCTTTCAAGGTCTCGAGGTTCCGACTGGGATGCAAACGCCGGTAGAGCGGGCGGACGGTTTCGAGTTGCACGGTGTGATGGTGTTCTTCTACCCGTGTCAAGAGCGTTTGCGCGCGTGTCACTTCGGCTTGCAAATAGGCGTAGTTGAGATGCAGCGCATCCGCACCATACACGTCTTGCATCTGTTGCGCCAAGCCCACGAGGGCGGGCGCCCACGCGGTGGGGGCGGCATACTTGGCCGCCGCCGGCGTGGCTTGCCACGCCTGCTCCAGCCCTGTTGCGCCTGCGGTGAGCACGCGCTGGGGCTGATACCACTGCTGACGGAACCAGCGGGTGAGTGGGCTGAAGGGTTCCGCTAGCACGTTGTCCAGACCAGGCCAGGCGAACTGGTCAATCGCCTGAATCCGCTGCTTGAGCGCAGTGGCGAACGTCATCCAATAATCCAGTTCCTTGCAGCCACGCTGACAGGCGAAGGCGTTGGCGTGGGGCAAAGTGAGGGGATGGAGTTTTTCGGGACTGACCACAGGTAATTTGACCAAGACGCGCACATCAATGCGGTCGCTCTTGGCATGCTTTTTGTAGTAACGACGAAGGTCAGCCACTTGTTGGCTGTTAACGAGATAGGGCGTGACGTGGTGACGCTGGGCGAAGCTCGCCACGGGAAACCACGCCATGCCGGTGGGCTCCATAATGAGGAGCACCGGTGCATCGGGGGGCGTCCCCTCACGGGCGCGCTGGAAGAGCCGTTCCAAGTCGCTTGCGGTCGTGCGGAGTCGCAGGATGGGCGCAAGGGGTTGTCCTCGCGCATCCGCGATGAGCGCCTTGTGCTCTGCGGCGAGCGCTAGATCGAGATCGATAATTCGCATAAGCAACCTCCTATCGAAAGATTCGGGAAGTGGACCGAGCGACTGGTGTGCCCAAGCCCATACCGCAACGGAGTGACACTGCACCCACACTGGCGCTGGATCAGAGGCAACGTGCCAACACGTCCTCACAGTTCCCAATCGGGTCACTTGGGCGGAAGGATGACATTCTACTCACAGAGGCGGCCGAAGCTCCTCAGTTACTTGAGATAAGTCAACTCCGTCCTTCCCAAGTGCCCAGTGTACTCCGTTTTGGAAAATTTGCACCTGATGTGAAATTGTTAAAGTTCAGTCAGTCACAGTATACCAGTTACCGGGAGAGTTACCGGGAGAGGGGAATTGTCAAATCGGAAACCACGCGCGCGGCGATGCGGTCGTGTTACACCAGACGTTTGAGCGCAACGAGTGTTAGTCCAGCGGCGATCAACATTACACTGCCCAATACACAGCCCGACAAAGCCACACCAGCTAGACGTAGCACGCTCCCCCACACGGTATCGGTGTGACTCGTGGATGAAGCAGATGTCTCTGCGAGCGGCTCTTCGGTTTGTTCTTTGAACGGCGTTTGAATGTGGACGATCGGCGCGCTGGTTGGCGAGGGCGCGCTGCGCGTCCTGGTTTCAGTTGCGGTTGGCGCTCGTGGGATCGTCTTGGTCAAAGTGGGTAAGATTTTAGAGACGAGGCGCGGCGTGTCGGTGGGGTTTGGGCTTGGTGTATGTGTAAGCGTCGGTGGCAAAGGTGCGCGCGTGGTTGGTGCCAGTGTCGCCGTCGCGCGCGGCAAAGTGTTTGTGGGGAGAGGCGTTGCCGTAAGCGTTGGCGCAGCTGTCCGCGTGGGTGTTGGCGTCAATGTATCTGTGGCGGACGCGCAGATCTGTTCGAAGGTGATGACGGGAGGAGGTGTAGCGCCTGCGATGGTGCCGATACCCCAAACCCAACCATCCACATCACCGTTGCGGATGATGCTGCTGGATGCGCCCACGCTGGAATATTTCCAAGCCCCGCCTGTGAATCGCCAGTACGACCAGTAGATGCACGGCGATCCTTGGCACTGGCAAAAGCAAGGTTGATTCGGAAAAGTACAACCTTCCTTGTCAATGCGACAAACTGCCACGCCGATGGGGTTTGTAGCGTCCACGTTCAAATCCAATCCCGAGCGCGTCAAGAGATCCAAACCGCTGAGTTGCGTTTCGGTAAATTCGATGCAACGGCTCACGATTTGCCCGTTTCCGTGTACAACGACCAGTCCCGCACGATTCGGTGGGGTGGCTTGGGCTGACCCTATGCCAAGCAGCCAGCCCAGTAGAATCAGCGCCACCAAATTCATCAAACGTTTTGCCATTTGTCACCCAGCAAGATTCGTTTGGCTTACGGCGTCTAGCGAGAAATGAACGGAAAGTAGAGAACGGGGCAGGCGTTCACCGATGCGACGCGCAGCGGGAACGGTCTCCCCAACAACGCCACGATGGATTGCACGGTCGCGAGTTGATTCGAGCCGGTGCCGCTCTGCCACTCGAAACTGCCGTCGGAGAGTTGCAAACTCAGCAGGAACGCGTACGGCGTGTTGCCGTTCTTTTGCCACGCGGCAGACATTGGATCTTGACCCGCCGCCAAGATCGCTTGAATGACATACGCGGTCGAGTTGGCATCGCTAGCGGTTCCCCAGGGTGAGGTGGGATCGTACGGGAATCCGCCGTCGTTGTTCTGCGCCGATTTGAGATAAGTCAGTCCATTCGTCACGTTGGATGAACCGACTGGCTCGCCTGATGCAATCAATGCTTGCACTGCCAACGCAGTTGTATTCGTGTCGGTGCCCCAGCCCGGCGACCACTCCCATCCTCCATTCGGCTGTTGCAGATTCTTGAGGTACTGGACGGCTTGCGCCGATACTGTTTGACTCAGCGCGACAGTGCCGAGCATCGCCCAGGCGTGCGGTCCGGCTTCATTCGAGTACGCGCCAGTGCCTGAATTGTAATAGTGCGATGGTTGGCGCGTGTTGTTCGTCCAACATGGTGTGCGCGCGCCAATTTGCGCGACCGCTAACTTGCCGGCGGCGCCCGCGCCCTGATTCGCAAAGCGGGACGCGTACATCATCTGATAACTCTGCAGCGAAGGCGCGTTAGGTTGCCGCCGCCACTCTGCCGCCGTGTAGTTGTTCGCGGCGACCGCGAGTTGCGCCTCGGCGGTCGCGCTATCGCCACCATAACCGCCATCGGTGAGCGATTGGCGCGGGGCGAGCCAATCAAGCGCTTGCACTGCCGAAGTGATCGGCCGCGCGGGGTGCATCGCGCTGCCCCAGGGTCCCCAACGCCATCCTTCGACCGCGCCATTGTTCACGCTCGAAGAATCCGCGCCAACCATATAATCTTGCCACGCGCTGCCATCCCAGTACTTGTAACCCCAAAAATTGTTCGAGTCACAAAAACAATTGGTCGCTGGGCAGCCCACACCATTGATCGCGCAAACAGCAGTGCCCCAGCCAAACGAGGCAGTCACCACGGGTAGTCCCGTCAATTCGAGCGCGCGCAAGCCGGAAATCGGTGCGGTGAAATTGATTGCGCGCGCGGCGAGATCGTGATCGCCAAACTGAACGACGACGTGCGCCCTGGCGGAACGGGGCGCAGCAGCGGGCTGCGCGGCCGCCACGCTCGTGACGATTAGCCCTGCGAGCGTCAAGACAAGCACGGCAACAGCAAGCGTGAGCGCACGGACAAGGAGCGAACGATACAACGAATCGAAATAGGTTTTCTGCATTTTGTCCTCCTGAATGATATGGTTTCAAGCCAGCACAATCAGCGTTGCTGGAACGGCGTCCACAAGTTGCTCCGCTACCGCGAGCGAACAAGTTTGCGATTCGAGCGCGATGCGGATACCGTGAAAAATGGCAAGGTCGTAGGTGTGGAGCGAGAGGAATTCTGCCCAATCCAACGGATGCGCGGCGTACACATCGAGTAGATCGAGACGCGGCACGGGATGCGCGCGTTGCTCGACGTGGTGCTGCCAATTGCGAAAAATGGATTCGCGCATACAGAACGTCACGACGCGCTGCCCGATGAGCGCGGCATTGACCGCTAGTTCGAAGATTTCGTCAAAACCGGGAGTGTGGTAGGGAATGGCAATCCGTCGCGGCAGATCGCGCGCGTCGCGATTCAGCGCGAGGCACGTGGATTGTTGCAACAGGGCTTGGGTGGCATCGCCTCTTTGACGAGAAGCTGTACGCCGAGTGGACATGAACGACTCCTTTCATCATGCGTGAAGGGTTTGGAATGAGCCATACGCAGAAAGGAGCGTTGCGAGGAACAAAAAACCTCCTCGCCAAAGCAAGGAGGGTGTGACCAACCAAGAGAACAGCTTGCCGCGTCATCTCCTTTCTTGCGAAGGCAATGACACCGGCTCAGGCGGGCGTCCTGACTCGTTTCGTCGAATCGCTTTTTCGTTTCGTCCGTTGCCATTTGAGACAACGAACCACTACAACGATCGAACAAAACCTACAGTTGCGCGACAGTGCCGGACTAGACCGGCTTCGCCGTTTCCACCCATTCCATCCGGGAAATGGGTACCTGAGTCGTGCATATTCAATTGCTACTCCTATACCACGATTATTCCAAAAAGTCAAATTCGTGTCGAGCTGCTCATTCCAAAACGGTGAACTGGAAGCGCTCGCGAAAACGGCGCAGGAGACGCAGTATCGGTGCGCCGACGAGTAGCAGAAAAAATACATTCCCGATCGCGCGCGCGGCGTCCCACCACAACGATGTCGCCACATAAAAGACGGCATAGCGCCACAACGTTGTGACTAGCCCTGTTCCCGGTTGCCACGTTCCATCGGCGACACCGGTATCCATCAGGTAGGGCCAGAACCATAAATTCATCACCGCGCCAAAAAGGAATCCACTCACCCAACCCCACAGGCACAACAAGCCCACTTGTACGCGCGGGTGACGCGGTACGCGCGGTAACCATCCCGCGACCATTCCAGTCCAACCCGCCGCAAACATCTGGAACGGCAACCAAGGTCCCAAACCGCTCGTGATGAGCGCGGAGAGCAACAGCGAGAGCGCGCCCAACAGAAAACCGAAACTCGCGCCAAAAACATAGCCGCACAGAATCGGCAGGAAGAACACCGCGCTAAAACCCGCTGTGCTTGGAATCAGGCGCAGCGTGGCATTGATGCCGACCAGCATACCCAGCACAGCGATCAGATGCGCGTTCGCGCGGCGCGTTTCAAGATTCGCGATGATCACCAGCAAGCACAAGCCCAACAACACGATGAAAATGAACGGCGCATCGTTGGCATGCGCCATTCCCATTTCGGCGACGCCTTGTGACGGTTCGCCCAGAAAAGGCGAGAGAAATGCCCAGACGCCCAACAGACTAGCCAGCACAAGGATCAGTCCGGGCAATAGGCGCGCGCGCGTCACGCGGTTGCTCCAAGGTGCGCGAATACATCGGCGACCGTGAGAAAGCGATCGTCGCGCAGCAATTTGTTGATTTGCGAGGAAAACACCAGCGAGTCGGTCATCACCGCGCGCGTCGTACCCTCTACGATCACTTCGCCCTCGCCGAGCAGAATCACGCGATCGGCGCAGCGCGCGACCAGTTCCACATCGTGCGTGGCAAGCAGAATCGTTGCGCCGTCTTGGCGTAGCGTCGTGAGCATCGTCTGCAATTGCTCCTTGCTGGCATAATCCAAACCGCGCGTCGGCTCATCGAGCAAAAGCACTGGTGGACGCGCGAGCAATATCGTCGCAAGCGCGGCGCGTTGCCGTTCGCCGACACTGAGATCGCGCGGATACGTGTGCCGCTGCGCGCTCAAACCAAATCGCTCCAGCGTTTCGCCGATGCGTTCTGGCGGCAGATGATGCGCGCGGCACGTGAACTGCAATTCTTGTTCGAGCGTGTCATTGAAGAGCAAGCGACTTGGATTTTGTGGCACAAAACCAACATAGCGCGTGATCTCCGCGAGTGATGTCGCGTGAACATCTTTTCCCAGAACTGTAATTTTGCCGCGCTGGGGTTTGAGCAAGCCCACGATGTTTTTCAGCAAGGTGCTTTTGCCCGCGCCATTCCGTCCCATCAGCGCGATGATTTCACCCGCGTACGCTTGAAAACTAATGCCCTGCAATGCCGCGTGATGATTGTAACTAAATTCTATCGCGCGCACATCCAACACGGGCGCATCATGCGCGCGTTGCGCTAGGGTCGGCGCGCGCGGGACATTTTGCAAGCGCGCTTGGAGCGCTTCCGCAAAAGGGCGCGCCTGTTTGATTGTGAGGGGTAAGGGTTGCCACCCCAAATGCCGCCCCAACTCGACAAGTGGCGGCACAAGCGCAACCTGACGCAAGACCGCGCGCGGCTCGCCGATGATCGGAGGTTCACCGCGCGCGGGCAGGTAACAGATTTGATCGGCGTACTGCGCCACGCGTTCCAAACGATGCTCGGAGAGAATGATGGTCAATCCTAAATCGAGATTGAGCCGTTGGAGAATCGTTAGCACCTCTTCCGCCGCTTGCGGATCGAGTTGCGAGGTCGGTTCGTCCAGCACGAGTACGTTCGGCTGCAATGTGAGCGCGCTGGCAATCGCGACCAATTGTTGCTGTCCACCCGACAAGGTATCCACGCGCCGCTTGCGCAGCGGCGCAATCGAAAGTTGATCAAGCACTTCTTCGATGCGGCGCCGCATCAGGGCTTGATCGAAATTGCAATTCTCCATCGCAAAAGCCAATTCGTCTTCGACTTGCCGCGTGACGAACTGCGATTCGGGATCCTGAAAGACAAAGCCAACCAGATCACTCATCCCGCGCGGACCCAGCGCGATTGGATCACGCTCACCCACGCGGACGCGTCCCTGAAATGTTCCACCGTAAAAATGCGGCACCAGTCCGTTGAAGCAACGCAACAAGGTGCTTTTGCCCGCGCCCGAAGGTCCTGCCAGCAAGACCAAACTGCCGCTTGGAATGTGTAACGACACATCGCGTAACGCGGGGAGTGTCTGGTTGGGATAGTGATAGGTTACGCTTTGCAGTTCAATCATTCATCAACACCTTGGTTGCCGCGTGAGGTTACCGCGGGAATGCCCAACAACAAAATGGTGAGCGCCAGTATCGGCTGAAACGGAGGCAGCGTCAATCGGGGATATGGATAGAAATAGAGCGACGCGCGATCGAGTAGCGCGACACCGAAGAAAATCGCGAGGACGAGTAACGCGGCGCCCGCCAGAATCGTATCGCGCCTTTGCCAGCGCTCACGCCGATAGCGGCTGGCGCGCACGCTTTCACTGATGCGCCACAGGACTGCCAGCAAGATTCCGCTACCCACCGCGAGCAACAATGCCCCCACAATTTTTTCGGCGAAATAGTTCAGCGCCACCGCGCCGACCAGTAGCACGAACAATGCCAGCGCGATCAGCGTTTGCAAAAGCATGGTCGCGCGACGCGTGTAAACCGATTGCCCGCCAAAGCCGCGCGCGCTCATAGATTCGGCGAGCGTGATACTTCGTTCGAGTCCTTCGGCGAGGAGCGTAACGAACAAGCGCGGTAGATCGCGCCGCGCGCGGAAACGATGCCCGCGTAACAATTGCGCCTCGCGGATTTCGGCTTGCGCGAGCAACATTTGCGGCACGAACGTTACGGCGATGGACAGCACGATGGCGGACTGGTGCATAAAGCGCGGCGCGCTGCGCAACAACGCGTAATGATCCACACACGTATTAAAGACTGCCAGCGCGATGAGAATCCCCAACATCGCCATCGCTTGCACCAGCGCGTACGTTACGCTTTCCAGCGTAATCACGCCGCTCAACTGAAACACTGTTTGCCCCAGCGCAAATGACCACGTGGGTATGGTCACCAATGGCGTTGTGCCAACGCGCACCCACAGCGCGTTGAAGAGGATGCTAATTGCCGCAAACGCCAAACCGAGGCGCAAGAGCAACCCCCAAGATTGGCTCGTGGGGCTCGTCCGCCGAACAAGCGCATAGTTCACGCTGATTACAAAAATTGCCAACGTCAGGTAGAACGGATTCTTGGTCAACAAAAAGGGCATGAGCGCGGCGAGCAGCCACATGCCCCAAGCCATCGTGTGATGCACACGCGTCCTCGCTTAGCGAATTTTCAGCACGTACAATAGTGTACACCATCATTACAGATGATGCAAATGTGTTCTATCCGCTAAACACATTCCGTTCGCGCTCGATGCACATCAGCGCGCTGCGATTGATGCTGTAAATTCCCAACGTGTCGCCGCGGCGCTCGACATAGCGCGCGAGCGCGGCGCGCAGTTCATCGCGACGCGCTGCATCCACTTGCAAGCGCGGTTGCCAATCGTCTAGCAGCGCGTCTTCACTGTCGTACACATAGTTGAAACTCGTCGGCAAAATTTCCACGTCGGCGTAAATGCCCATCTCCATCAGCAGTGGATAGAATTCGCGGAAACTCGCGGGGAGCACGCGCGGCGCGCCACGAAATTGCAGGTACAACGCACGCTGCCATTCGACTTCGTCGCCGGTGCCCATCAGAATCACCACGCGGCGCGCCAGGCGCACGAGTTGGCTCACCACCTGATCTATCGGCTCGATGTTGTAGAGCGAGTGCGAAGCAAATGCCAGATCGAATGTGCCATCGAGTTCTGCCCAGCCCTCTTCGATTGGGCGCGGAATGACGCGCACGTTGGCGATCGCCGCGTCCGCCAGTTTGCTCTCCAGCACGCGCCGCATTGCCGCCGATGGCTCGAACGCGACGATGTGATGCACCGCGCGCGCAAGCGGCAGTGTGAACGCGCCGCTACCTGGTCCAATTTCCAGCACGCGCGATTCTGCGTCCACGTACGCCAACAGACGCGGCAAGACGCGCGCCACGTAATCATTGTGACGCGCCCAATCGTCGTACCACTGTGCCAGACGTTGCCACAGGTGCTCTTCGCTTTCGTTACGATTGGCGCGACTTGCGCGCACCTGGGCTTGCCATCGTTCAAGTGCTGTCAATACCATCTCCTTCTTCGACCGCCGACCGATGACCGCGATCACTATCGGCTTCAGGCGGCGGTCGCCTGTCGGCGGTCGGCGGTCACCTGGCGCGCAAGTGCGGATTGAGCGAATCTTCGAGCGCGAAACCCGATAGCGCGAATCCAAGTACCGACGCGGCAATCATCAACCCCGGCGGCAAGACCCACCACAACCACGCGCCGCTCAGGAACGCGTTACGCGCTTGAGCATAGTAGAGCATACTCCCCCAGCTCTTTTGCGTCGGGTCGCCCAGGCCGAGAAAACTCAAACCCGCTTCGGTGAGAATCGCGCTGCTCGCCGCCAGCACGAATTGCGCGAGCGCGAGCGAGAGCACGCCGGGCAGAACGTGACGCCAAACGATGCGCGCGTTCCGCGCGCCGATGGCGCGCGCAGCAAGCACATAGTCGCGTTCGGTGAGTGAAAGCACCTGCGAGCGAATGATGCGCGCGGGACGCGCCCAGCCGAGAATGCCAATCACGACGACGAGATTCCACAAACTTTGTCCCAGATACGCCGCGAGTAACACCATCAACGGAAAGACGGGGATGATGAGCATCACATCCACGAGGCGCATCAGAAGCGCATCGAGCGCGCCGCGATAAAATCCCGCCAGCAAGCCCACCGTCGTGCCGATGCCAATCGCGATGAGCGCGGAGAGAACACCGATCAGCAGCGAGACGCGCGCGCCAAAAATCAGTTCGCTCAAAATGTCCTGACCGATGTCGTTCGTGCCAAGCCAATGGGCAGGACTCGGCGGCTCGAAGGGTTTGCCGGTCAACCTGGCAGGATCGTACGGCGCGAGCCAGTTCGCGCCGACTGCCATCGCCAGAATCATCGTCAGCAAACCGATGCCAATCCAGCCGAGCGGGTTGCGACGCCAGCGCGCGCTCACAGCGCACTCCCTTCGCGCCGCACGCGCGGATCGAGCAGCGGATAGAGCAGGTCGGCGAGAATGTTCGCGGCGATGACGGTGATTGTAATCATCAGGAACGCGGCTTGTACCACCGGATAATCGCGTCCCGACATTGCTTCGAAAATCAAACGACCGATGCCGGGGTACGAGAACACCGTTTCGATGACGGTGGCGCCGCCGAACGCAAAGCCGAGTCCGAGTGTGAACACGGTTGCCACCGGCAGCAATGCGTTACGCAAAGCGTGTCGAAACAAAACCCACTGTTCCTTCACACCTTTGGCGCGCGCGACTGTGATGAAATCTTGACCCAGCACGCTCAGCATCGCATAGCGCGTCGTCAAGAAAATGTTTGGCACACTGACGATGGTGAGTGTCGCGAGTGGCAGAACAAGATGCCGCGCGACATCTACGACATAATCCCAGCCCATCAGTTTTGCCCACGGTGTCACCGCGCCGAACGCGGGAAAGAGCGGCACGCGCACCGCGAACAGTGCGATGAGCATCATCCCGACCCAGAACGACGGCAGCGAATCGAGAAAAATCAACAGACCGAGCAAACCGAGATCGCGACGCCCGCCGCGCTTCCACGCGGCGAGCGCGCCGAGCGCGACGCCAATCAACGTGGCAAGCACCAGACTGGCGCCAGTCAGTAGCAGCGTCCAGGGCAAACGCTCGGCGATCATTTCCGCGATGGGACGACGCTTGACGTACGAGTATCCCAGATCGCCCTGCGCGAGTTTTTGCCAGTAGCGTACGTATTGAACAAGCAGGGGCTGGTCCAGATCGTACTCGGCGAGTAGAGCCAGACGTTGCTCGCGCGAGAGGCGCATCGCCTCTTCGCCTGCAAGCAAGACAATCGGATCGCCGGGCATTGCGCGCGGCAGCGCAAAGTTGATGGTGATGCCAATGAATAGCACCAACGCGTACTGGGTGAACTTGCTGGCAAGGAAACGGAGCATAGGTCAATGAACCAATTTGTCAATGAGCCAATGAACCAAAAATAAATGTGCCAAACCTGCCAAATGAGCCAAATGTGCCAAACCATTCGTCATTCGTCATTCGTCGTTTGTCCTTCGTCCATTTGGCTCATTGGTTCATTGGCACATTGGCTCATTGAGTTTGGCACATTGGCTCATTTGATTACGGTTTTACGTGCGGCAGGAACGTCAGTTTGTGGAAAATTCCCTGCCCTTTCTGGAACACCCACTTGTCGTACACGGCGGGACGATACGCATACACGCCATCTTCATAGTACAGCACCACGAACGGCACGTCCTGCGCGATGATCGCTTCGAGTTGGCGCGCGAGCGTCTTTTGCTTTTCGGCGTCTAGCGTCGCGAGCAACTCGCTGCCGATCTTGTCTGCCGCCGCGCTCTTGTAACCCACATTGTTCAGCGTGCCGATCTTTGGATCGGAATGAACGAGCGTGACCATTCGGAACAAGTTGACCTGAACCGGCGCCGACCAGCCCCACATCGCGAAATCATAGTCACGCGGTTGCGTGGTGTCGCCACTGGGCCAGACTTTGGCATCCACCGCGCCACGCTCTTGCGCGCTCACCTTGACGCTGATACCAATCTCCTTGAGCGCGGCGGCAATCAGTTCCGCCGAACGCACGCGCGTCGGTGCCGTCGAATAGACGAGGAGTGTCGCTTCCATTTTCTTGCCAGCGGCTTCACGAATGCCATCGTTGTCGGTGTCTTTGTAGCCCAGCCCGTCGAGCAACGCTCTGGCTTTGGCGACGTTGTACTCGGACTTGATGGCAGGGTCGTGGTACGGCGACGCGGGATGAATCCAACCGAGATTGCCCGGCGTGCCAAAGCCGAGAAGAACCGTATCCACCAACTTTTGTTGGTCAATCGCGAGCGCGACCGCCTGGCGTACCTCGCGCTTGTCCCAGGGCGCGCGATCGTTATTGAACAGCATCAACGTTGTGGCGTACACCGGACCGCGCAGCACTTTCAAGTCCGCGCTCTGTTGCATCTCTTTCACCACTTCGGGAGTCAAGGCGCGAATGGTAGCGTGAATCTCGCCTGCTTTGAGCGCTGCGAAGGTCGTGGACACTTCTTTGATGATGGGCATCACCAGTTCGTCCACCGCCGGCTTGCCGGCAAAGTACGCTTCGTTTGCCACAAAGCGATAGAACTGATCGGCTTTGTATTCCGCCAACTTGAACGGACCCGAGCCGATATTGTTCACGAATTTTTTCGGATCGGCGACGTTTTCCCAAATGTGCTTGGGAATGATCGGCACATCGGCGAGCGTTTGAATCGCGAATGCCGCGCTGGGCGCGTTCAACGTGATGACCACTGTCGTATCGTTGGGTGTTTCGATGCTGGTGAAATCGGGCACTGCCGAAGTCCAGCGCGCGTGCGTGTTCTTTTTGTAAAACTCGTACGAGAATTTCACATCCGCGCTGGTGAGCGGCTTGCCATCGTGCCATTTGACATCGTTCCGCAATGTGAGGGTGTGCGTTCGACCATCCGCGCTCACCTTGTGTTCTCTGGCGATCCATGGCTTGGGCAGATTGTCCGCATCCATCACAAAGAGGGTGTCGTAAATCAGCGAAAGCATATTCCACCCCGGATAACCCGTGACATACGAGTACGGCGTGAGCGTGCTTTCATCGCCAGAGGTTGCCATCCGTAACAAAATCGGTTTCGGTGTCGCCGTTGCGGTTGGCGCGACGGTTGGCTTGGGTGCTGCCGTTGGCGATGGCGGTACGGCTGTCGGCGCAGTTGCCACCGTTGTCGGTGACGGCGCGCGTGTGGGGGCTGGTGTGGGCGTGGGCGCCGCGCAAGCCGCCAACGCCAGCACTAGCAGCAACAAAAACAGTGTGACGATCGTTCGATGCGAGACGTGCATTTTGCGTTCTCCTCCTTGAGTGATTTTATGCAAGCGTAGGACAAATTTCCAAATTTGTCCTACAGCCGCGCTAACCTGAGTGGACCTTCGTGGCGAAATGGTTCAGCCAACCCTGCGTTCGAGTGGCTGAGGATGCCATACTGCATTGCGCGCGCCTTTTCCATTTCTGTGTGCAGTGCAAGCCCTAGTTCCGCATCGTCGTCGCGCCGCGCGTCGTAATCCGCGACGATGTGCCGCAGCACGTCATCGCCCAGACGTTCTCTGAGCATTCGTGCGGTAAAGGCAAGTTGATACCCCGACGCGCGCAATGCTTGTTGCTTGATCGCAAACACGCTGCCGATTTCGACGACACAATTGGGATGTTCGGGGGTCATATAGTACACATCGGCGATGGTGTGCGGCGCAAACCCGCCGCACTCCAGAACCTTCCAATCACGGTTCGTGACCGACAACGCTTCGAGGTAGAGCAACGTCGCCATACGCCGATCGGGATCAAAGTCGTGTTGCGAATGTTCGGGGTCTTGCAGAATCAAAATGTCGGGGCGAATTTCGCGGAACAAATGAACGAGTTTGATTTTGGATGCGACGTCGGGTTGCACTTCGCCGTACGCGAAATCCAAAAAGCGAACGGACTGCACACCCAGAATGCGCGCGGCTTGTTCGATTTGCGGACGCGCTTCGGGACGCGAGAGCAACACAGCGGCATGCACCGTGTCACCGGCTTGCGCGTGGAGCGCCAGTGTGCCACCCACCTCGACGATTTCGAATCCAAAGGTAGCGAGCATCAAGATCGTTTTAGGCAAGTAAATCCTCCTTGTGCGACCGACGACCAACGACCGTTGACCGACGACCTTGTGTAAATTTCGCGCGTGATTATTTGTGTGCGCGCACGTGCGACGCACCCGATTCTGGTGATGGCGCGCAGCGGGTCAACAGCAACGAGACGCGCCGATCCTTGACCTTGCGCTGACACTCGCGGCAGATGCCAAAGATGGCAAAGTGGAACAAGAAGGGCGCAAAGCCGTACTCGGTGCGCAGGATTTTTTCCAGCGCGCCGAACGCGCGCTCGTCAATATCGGTGATCTTGCCACAGTTCTGGCAGACCAGATGATGATGATGCGGTTGAACGTTCAGTTCGTATTGAATCTCGCCTTGCCCCAGGTCAATCGGGTTGACCAGACTCAAATGGGTCAGCACGTCGAGCGCGCGATAGACGGCGGATTTGTTGAGGTGGGGCAGGCGCCGTCGCGCGCGCCGCCAGATCTCGCGCGCGGTGAGATGCTCGCGCGTCTCGCCCAGCACGCAGATGACGACTTCGCGCTGCGGCGTCAGGCGATAGCCCGCCTGGCGTAGATCGTTCAGTAGAGGGTGTTCCAAATGCAATTATTCCTTATTGCAACTAGTTTCAATAAAGAGTATAGCGCGAGAACCGGAAATTGTCAAATTCACCACAGGCGTATTTCAGTCTGGGGGCAAGTTTCTCAGCCCACCTTTTGCAAACGCATAGCCGCACCCCCGAGTCAAAGGACGGGGTGGTGGCGGGCGCGTCGCCGCCCGCCACCACCCCGTCATCCTCCTTCTCTCCTCGCGACGCGGGGAGAGAAGGGGGGCAGGGAGATGAGAGGGGATTGCTCAAGAGCGCGGCTGCGAAATTTATGGCTCAGGCAGATTTGCCCCAAACTGAAATGTGCGCCCGCGCGAATGCCTTGAGAATTCACTGACTTTGTGTTATAATTTGTCAGGGTAAAAAATCGGACGCATTCACCTTGCCCAAAATTTTATCAGGGAGGTTGACGATGGCAATTCAACTCACGTGGTACGGGCACGCGTGCTGGAAAATCGAAACCGGCGCGCATACGATTTTGATTGACCCTTTCCTCACCGGCAATCCCAGGGCGCCGATTACTCCAGAACAGGTCTCACCGGATTTCATCCTTGTTTCACATGGTCACATTGATCATCTAGGCGATACGGTGAGTATTGCCAAACGCACGGGTGCCACCGTGATTAGCAATTACGAGATTGCCTCGTACTGTCAGGAGCAAGGATGTCAGGCACATCCTTTGCACATCGGCGGTAGTCGTGCCTTTCCGTTTGGTCACCTGAAATTGACGATTGCGCATCACGGTTCATCGTTTCCCGATGGGCGGTATGCAGGTAATCCGGCGGGTTTTCTCCTCACCCTCGGTAAAGTTAAAATCTACGATGCGGCGGATACAGGCTTGTTCTACGATATGAAACTCATCGGTGAGGAGAAGATTGATGTGGCGCTCTTGCCCATCGGCGATAATTTCACGATGGGACCCGACGATGCCCTGCGCGCCGTCAAGTTGATCAAGCCTCGCGTGTTGATTCCGATGCACTATGACACGTTTGAGATAATCAGTCAGAATCCCACAGCGTTTGCGACGCGCGTCAAGCGCGCGGTGCCCAAAACGCGCGTGGTGGTACTCCAGCCGGGCGAATCCTTCGCGATCTGATGGAACAGGCAACACAAAATAGGTGAGGCGGGTGGAGTGTGTGCGCTTGCTCACTACGAAGGATTACAAATGAAATGAGCGACGGTCAGCGGCGGCGCAGCGCCGCAGGAAAAACGGGAATGCGACGCGACGTCCGGATCCGTCGGCGGTCGTATTTTCAAAGGAGTTGTGCCTGGGCGCGTGCGCCCGCCACGACGGATGAAAATATCCACCAAGAACACGAAGATACACGAAGGTTTTCTCTTCGTGTTCCTTCGTGACCTTCGTGGACAAATGTATTTTCGAAGGAGTTGCTCATGGGCGCATGCGCCCGCCACGACGGATGAAAATGGCGCGCCGTTGTGGTAGAATGGGCTTGCCACGTGTCTGCAGAGAGGTCGGAGTTTCTCTGGTGTCTCAAGCCCGTGAAGGAGTTTGAACCCGAGCCT
>DAOTYB010000039.1:0-9220 GCA_034435315.1 Anaerolineae bacterium
GGCTTGCGCGGTCCCGGCGAACGCCAACTCGAACTCGATCGCCGCGAGATTCGCAATCGCATCGCACATCTCAAAAAACAAATCGAAGAAGTGCGGATGCAACGGCGCGAGCATCGCCGCAAGCGTCAACGCGAGGGGTTGCCGGTTGTCGCGCTCGTCGGTTACACGAACGCCGGCAAATCCACGCTCCTCAACGCGCTCACCGATGCCGGCGTTTTCGTCGCCGACCAGCTCTTTGCAACACTCGATCCGACGACGCGGCGCGTCAAATTGCCGGGCGGCTCGGACGCGCTCTTCACCGACACGGTCGGCTTTATCCAGAAATTGCCGACGCAACTCGTCGCCGCGTTCCGCGCCACACTCGAAGAAATCACCGAAGCGGACCTGCTGCTGCACGTGCTCGATGCGTCGCACCCGAACATCCGCGAACAGGCGCGCGCGGTCGAAGAGACGCTGCGCGAGATTGGCGCGGGCGACAAGCCGATGGTGGTCGCGTTGAACAAGATGGACAAGTTGGTTCAGGAGGCGGTTGGCAGGTGGCAGGAGGCAGGAGGCGGTAGAGACGCATCGGCGATGCGTCTAGATACATCGGCGATGTGTCTGGTTACACAAGACGAGGTGGTCCGCGCGGCGCACGAGGAATTTTTGCGCGAAGGAAACGCAGTCCGCATCTCCGCGCTGACAGGGCAGGGGCTAGACCAGTTGCTCGCGCTCGTCGAGCAGACGCTGGCAGAGGAGATGGTCGCGGTGCGCGTGCACATTCCGTATCGCGCGAACGAACTCGTCGCGCTGTTTCACCAGCGCGGCATCGTCACGCGCGAAGAGTTCACCGAGCGCGGCACACTCATCGAGGGCAGAATTGCGCGGAATCTGGTGGCGCGTCTGGCGCGGTTTCGGGTGTGAGGTTTTTATCCATTGCCGCAGAACTCGTTGAACAGATGATTACCGTGCAATTACACAAAAACAGACACCAGGCTTTCTAGCGACCTGGTGTCTGTTTTTTTAGTGTCCACAGCAACTGCTCGTTGCACTGCCACACGAGGAGCAAGCATTGACCGCGTTCGGATTTTCGATCTTGAAACCACTCCCGTGCGGACCCTCAACGTAATCTACGATCGCGCCGTCAAGATACAGCGCGCTTTGCGCGTCAAGATAGACGCGCGTTCCCTGCGATTCGAAAACAAAATCCCCTTCTTCGGTTTTGTTTTCAAACGCCAGTCCGTATTGCAAGCCCGAACAGCCCACGCCAGCGACATAGACGCGCAAGCCATAACCCACCAGGCTCTTTTCAGCCATCAGCGCCTGGATTTTTTGTGCTGCCAGCGGCGTCAACACCACCATCGCTTTGAGCGTATCGCTAGCGGGTTGGACATTTGTTTGCATGGTCACACTTCCTCCTTAAAATAAGATATTTTGGGTAACGACTGCTCAGCCCCCGAGCATTGCGCGCTGTCGGTTGGAAACCGACGGCTAAACGCAAGCCGCTGACTGAGCCTGAATTTCGCGTCGTTGTAGGAGCGAAAAATCTTTCGTCCCTACGGGAACAACCCCACTCATCCCCCTGCCCCCTTCACTCCCCGCTTTGCGGGGAGTGAAGGGGGGTAATGGGAGTGGTGGTGATGGCGGGCGGCTTCGCCGCCCGCCATCACCAACTTCCCTGAACAACAAACAGGCACTCGGCATCGTGTTGCGCGAGGCAGTGGGTCATCTTGAGCGGCACCTGCAACAGCGTGCTGATGAGGGCAAGGTCCAACTGACAGACGGCGCGCTGTTGACGCGCAAGACACTGATAGGGACAATGCCCCACGCGCACGAGCCAGTCGCCCTCCTTTTTTTCCCACCGCGCCGCATAGCCGCGCGCACACAAAAAATCTACCGCGCGCGACAGGCGCGTCGCCAAACGTGTCCGCCCGCGCGGGAGCGGCGTGGTCTTTGCCAGACGTTGCCCGATGCGACTGAGCACGGCGCGCAGTTCGCGCACGCCATAGGTGCGCGCCACTTCTTCTAGTACCTGTGCTGCCAGCCATTCGGACTGTTGGGGCAAATACGTATGCGCGCGCGCCGTGAGTGCGTACACGCGTTGCGGACGCCCCACGCGAGCGCGCGGCGACGCTGGATGCGACTCGATCAACCCCTCGGTATGCAACACGCGCAAATGGTAACGGAGTGCCAGCGGTGACCGTTCCGCCGCGCGCGCCAGTTCGTCCAGCGTCAGCGGTCCGCGCTGACTGAGCGTGTGCAGAATGACTTGACGTGGATGAGAGGACAACACAGAACTCACACGCCTCCGCGCGCTTTGAGGGCGCGTTCCATCTCGCGTGCCGCCTCGCGTTTGCTAATCGCGTCGCGTTTGTCGTATTGTCGCTTGCCGCGTGCGAGACCTATCTCCACCTTGACGCGATTTTTCTTCAGATACATTCGTAGCGGAACCAGCGTGTAGCCTTTCTCCTGCACGCGTCCGTACAAGCGATGGATTTCGCGACGATGTAACAACAACTTGCGGTCACGATACGGGTCCACATTTTGCCGACTGGCAGGTTCGTACGGCGCGATATGCGTGTTGAGTAGCCACACTTCGCCATTCTTCACCTGCGCGTAACTATCTCGCAGATTGACGCTACCCGCGCGCACCGATTTGATTTCCGTCCCCGTCAGCGCAATGCCGGCTTCGTACGTCTCTTCGATATAATAATCGTGATAGGCTTTGCGATTGGTAGCAAGCGTTTTTTCACCCATCGTGAATCCACCACGCGCGACGCGCCAGACGCTATCGGCGATCTTGCAGAAATTTCACCGCCGCGTCGAGTTGTGGATCGCGTCGGGTGGCAACATCGTCTTCCGTCATTTCTACGACAAGGTGCGGCACAACGCCCACACCGTTGATTTCGTCACCGTTGGGGCTGAAAAAGCGCGCGATCGTGACACGCAGTTCGGACTTGTCGCTCAAGGCGTGAATGTTTTGCACCGAACCCTTGCCGAACGTCTTGACGCCGACAAGCGTCGCGCGCTGATGATCTTTGAGCGCGGCAGCCACAATCTCAGTGCCGCTTGCCGAACCACTATCAATCAGTACGACCAGCGGAATCTCGGTCGCGATGCCACCCCCGCGCGCGCGATACTCGCGCGTAGCACCGCTCTTGTCTCTTTGCGTCAGCACGATTCGCCCCGCGGGCAAAAATTGACTTGCCACCTCCACCGCCGTCGAGAGATAGCCGCCGGGATTGCGCCGCAAATCCAGCACCAGGCCTGTGGGCTGCTCGGCGAGCAACTCGCGCAGCGCGGCGCGCAACTCGTCGGTGGCTGGACCACCAAACTGATTCAGACGCACATACGCAATCCGCGTGCCCTCGATCATCCGCGACTCGACAAAGGGGGTGCGAATCGTGTCGCGCACAATCGTCACCTGAAACGGTGCCTGATTGCCGCGCTGGATCGTCAGCGTGACTGGCGTCCCTTTGGGTCCGCGAATGAGCGAGATGGCTTCGGTAATGTCCATATTGCGAATCGGCGTATCGTCCACCTGCAGGATGATGTCGTTGGGTAACAAGCCGGCGCGCTCAGCGGGTGTGCCTTTGATCGGCGCTACGATGACAAGACGTCCTTCGCGCATCTCCACCGTCGCGCCAATCCCTTCGAACGCGCCTTCCAGACTGGTGCGCGAAATCGCCGCGCGTCGCGCGTCCACGAACGCGGTATGTGGATCGCCCAGCGCGCGCACCATCCCCGCCACCGAGCCATTGACAAGGGTATCGGGGTCCACCGGTCCCTTGTAGAAATCGCGTTGAATCAGTGCCCACGCTTCAAACAGGAGCGGGATGTCCGCTTTCCATTCGGCGGGCGCGCCACCATCAGGCGGTAGGGGCGGGGGAAAGAAGACGCGGCTTGCTGCGTAGCCACCTCCAAATGCCCCTGTCACCAAAAGTGTGGCAAACAACGTCATCAAGATTATTCGTACGATTCGCTGCAACACATTGACCTCATTGACTTATTTGCTCATCAAGAATTTTATGGCGGCATCCAACTGTGGATCACGACGCGCCTCCACATCCTCTTCGGTCATCTCGACGATGAGATGCGGTGTCACCCCCACTTTTTCGATTTCGTGCCCACCGGGACTGAAAAAGCGCGCCACGCTCACATTCAGTTGCGACTTGTCACTCAGCGTGTACACCTGTTGCACCGAGCCTTTGCCAAAGGTCCTGGTGCCGATGAGCGTGGCGCGTTCGTGATCCTTGAGCGCGGCGGCAACGATTTCCGAGGCGCTGGCAGAACCTTTGTCAATCAACACCACCAGTGGAATTTGCGTTGCCACGCCGCCGCTTTTGGCGCGATAGGTATCGGTGTTACCTTTCTTGCCCTTGACCACAAGCACAATTTGATTGGCCGGGAGGAATTGGCTGGCAACCTCCACCGCCGCCGGCAAGTAACCACCCGGATTGTTGCGCAGGTCGAGAATCAAGCCGGTGGGATTTTGCGCGCTCATCTCGCGCCATGCGGCGGCAATCTCGCTGGATGCGGGCGCTCCAAATTCGTTCAGGCGAATATAGCCGATTTTCGTCCCCTCGATCATTCTGGCTTCGACAAACGGAATGCGAATCGTGTCGCGCGTGATTTCGACGGTGAAGGGTTCCTGCGTCCCGCGCAGGATGAGCAATTTGACCTGTGTGCCCTTGGGACCGCGAATCAGCATCACCGCATCGGTCACGTCCATATTTTGAATGACCGTGCCATCCACTTGCAGGATAATGTCCTCGGGCCGCAAACCCGCGCGTTCTGCCGGCGAGCCTTTGATGACCGAAACGATGGTGAGGCGTCCTTCACGCATCGAGATGGTTGCCCCGATGCCCTCGAACGAACCCTGCATATTCGAACGGATGATTTCGGCGCGACGCGCATCCACGAACGTCGTATGCGGATCGCCCAGGGCTTCGAGCATACCACTCACACTGCCATTCACCAGCGTATCGCTATCGAGAGGCGTCTTGTAAAAATCCTGCTGCACATAGTTCCACGCTTCCCAGAAGATAGCGATGTGTGGCTTCCATTCGGGAGGCGCGCCACCATCGGCGGGCAACGGCGGCGGAAAAACGGCGCGGCTCACCGCAAATCCGCCAGCAAACGCGCCCGCGATCGAGAGCATCAACACGATCGTTGTAAAAACGGAAACAAGGATTTTGCGTATCATATGAGCGAAGGAGAGATTACTCAGGCGCCTTTCTGCAGGTATTGAATGGCGCGATCGAGTTGCGGGTCGAGTTTCTTTTTGATCGAATCATCGGTGAGTGGAATGGCAATATCGGGCGCCAAGCCCTTGCCATCCAGCGGTGTTCGTTTGGGCGTGTACCACGTTGCCACCGTGATATGCAATGCCGAACCGTCACTCAACTGTCGAATCACTTGCACCGAGCCTTTGCCGTACGTTGGTTCACCGATGAGCACGCCGCGTCCGTAATCCTTCAGCGCGCCGGCGATGATTTCCGCCGCGCTGGCAGTGCCACCGTTGATGAGAACAGCCAGCGGAAGACCTGCCGCTTTGTTCCCTCCGCGCGCGTGGAAGGTTTTTTCGGTCCCATCACGATATTTTTCGTACAACACCACGTGGTTGGGAACAAAATGCCCGGTGATTTCCAGCACCGGGTCGGGGAACAAGCCGCCCGGATTGTTGCGCAAGTCCAGCACCAGCCCCGTGATTTTTTGTGTTCTGAGCGTATCGAGCGCGCGCACAAATTCGTTGGCGGTCTCGGCCGTTTCCATCGTAATCTTGATGTAACCGAAGGTAGTGCCGGGCAACACTCTGGCTTCGACGGTAGGGAGGGGGTATTTTTCTCGCGTCAGTTCGACATCGAACGGTTTGGGTTCACCAATGCGGCGAACGTTCAACACCACTTTGCTCCCGATGGGACCACGCAGTTGATTGTGTGCTTCCTGTACGGTAATGTCAAAGGGCACCAGTTTGTCGTTGATTTTCAAGATGAGATCGCCCGCGCGCAGACCGGCTTTATCGGCAGGCGAACCGGAAATCGGTGCGACGATCGTCAGGGTATGCTCGCGCACATCGAGGTTGAGTCCAACATCACCTGTTTCGCCTTTGAGATTCTCTTGCTCCTGCTTTGCGGGTATGGGGTCAACCAGAACAGTATGCGGGTCACCGAGGGATTGCAGCATCCCACGCATCGCGCCGCGCGTGAGCGTCGGTTTATCGGGTATGGTGCCGTAGAATTCGTTCTGGATAATGCGCCACGACTCCCAGAACAACGTGAACCGCTGGGGCACCTGGGTGCGGGGAGTCGTTTGGGCTTGATAGTAGTTGACCCCAAAGCCAGCCAGAAAAGCCAGCACCAGAACGAGAAGGGTGAGTAACAAGCCAATCACAAATCTGAGGAGTGTACGCATCGCCGTCCTTTCGTTAGTGCGCCAATATCCAATTGCCTGTGCATTGTACACGATACTGTGGAATTGGTCAATGGGCTGGGTGCGGTTTTCGGAACCTAAAATTTGACACTTTGGGCTTTTTGTATTACAATTTGGTTAATATTGATTTAGAAAAGTAAAAGATTTACCATTCGTCATTTGTCATTCGTCATTACCCCCCTTCCCCACCGAGGTATCTGATGCTGACCATCGAAGATGCAATTCAAAACTTTTTGCGCGACCGCGCCGTGGGTCAATCCGCGCAGACGATTGAAACGTACGCGCAAGGAATGCGCCGCTTCACCGAGTATCTCGCTTCGATTCACCACGCCCCTACTCGCGCCGCGTCCACGCTTTCGGTTGACCACGCGCTCGGCTGCGCGCGCTGGCTGAGCGAGGAGCGCGGCATCGCCAAAGCCACGCTGCGCACGTACCTGAGCGCGCTGGCGCGGTTCTACGGCTATCTCCTGCGTGAGCGTGTCGTCAACCTCTCCGCGTCCGACATTGAGCGGATGCGCGAGGCGTACCGCCAGTATCGCAAAGGCGGCGGACGCCGCCTCCCCAAGTTGCCGCCCGACGAGGCGATTCGCGCGCTCATCGCCGCGGCGCGCGCGGTCAAGCCCTCGCCCCAGCGTCCACGTCTTGAACTCGCGCGCCTGCGGAATATCGCGCTGCTGGAAGCGCTGCGCGCGTCCGGAATGCGCGTGGGCGAACTGGTGACGTTGAAACGTGACGATCTGGATCATCGCCAGCGCGCCGCGCGCGTCACCGGCAAAGGCGATAAACAACGCCTGGTCTATTTCGACGAGGCGGCGTGGGAGGCGATTCAAACGTATTTGCGCGCGCGGAACGATGGCGCGCGCGGGCGCGCGCTCTACCAGATGCCGGTGTTCGCGCGGCATGATCGTCGGGCTAGTACAAATGTTCTACCAATGACGACTGAGAGTGTGCGCCTGGTATTTCGCCACCTCGCGCGCGCGGCCGGCATCGAAATTGTAATGACGCCGCACTCGTTGCGCCACGCCTTTGCGACCAAAGTGCTGGAGGCAACGGGTGACCTCGCGGTGGTACAGGATTTGCTCGGGCACGCTTCGCCGGAAACGACGCGCATCTATGCCAGAGTGTCGTCGCGGCGAATGCGCGACGCGCACCGCGCGGCGTTTGGGTAGAGTCGGTTTCAGGTTAGCAGTTTCAGGTTTCGGGTATCTACTGAAAAAAAAGTCCGCAGAGTTTGGAAGACCCTGCGGACTTTTGATCTGGAGTTGCGGGCAACCGGGTATGGAGTTCTCGCAATAGTTGGCTGAGCCTATTTTTTCGTCACTTTTACGGCTTCCAGTTGTGCCTGTCGCGCATAGTTGATCGAAAGCGCAAGGACGCGCGCGGCTTCTTGCGGGCTGTGAAAGCCGGTGCTGTTTTCAGCGGCAACATAATCCCAATAGAACGTGGCTTTGCGATGAAACGCGCGCGCTCTAGCAAGTTCAGTATCGGACGCGCCCGACTTGATGGCGGCAACGATCGCGTCAATCGCCTCGATTTGCGCGCTCTCGGATGTGCGTAGCAACTCGGCGGTCCTTTTCTGGATGGTCAGGACGCGCTGTTTCATTTCCTCTTCGCTCTGCCGATGGCACGGCAAACAGGCTTTGTCAATGTTATGCAGCGGACTGCGAATCCAGTGGTCAGACACTTTGAGTGCACCTTCGCGGATGTAGGGCATATGGCAATCTGCGCAGGATACGCCCGAGCGTGCGTGAATTCCCGTGCTCCATAATTCGAACTCGGGATGCTGCACTTTGAGCATCGGTGCGCCGGTTTCGGCGTGCGTCCAGTCTCTAAAATCGTACTCGTCGTAATGCGCTTCCATATCCTCTACGGTGTACCCCTTGCTCCACGGAAAGGTCAAGATTCGATCGGGACCCTTGAAATAGTACTCGACGTGACATTGCGCGCACACGTAACTACGCATTTCCTGGCGCGATGCTTGTGTCCAATCAATGCCGCGCTCTTTGAGTGCGTTGACGAGTGCCGGGCGTGTAATCCGCAGTGCCATCGTTTGGGGATCGTGACAATCAGCGCAGGATGAACCGAGATTGAGTTTATCGCGAATTTCTTTCCAGGGCGTTCGATTAAAGTTGACCCAGCCCATTTGCGCGATGAGGAGTGGTGCTTCGGCGGCATGACAGTTGGCACACGCGCCCGGTTGGGTAACGACTTGTTGCCGTTTGGTATCACGCTGGTCAATCTGTCCCCAATAGTGCCCACGTTCTTCTTTGTAATCTACACTAAACGGCATTGCCGCCCAAATGCGTCTCAATGCCGGATATTTTTCCAACTTGTCATACGGTACCGAGCCACCGTACGGAGTACTAAAAGTGTCTATTTTCGTCTTGATGAACGAATCATATTGGCGCGGAAAATTCTTGCCCCATACCGCTGGATCCAATTCTGTATCTGAGATCTGGACCAAACGCGGCGGTTGTTGCGCGGCTTCGCTCTTGCGTTCTTGAATATTGACCAGTAGGGCACCGATTCCTACCATTACCAATGCCCCGATGACGAATGCAACGACCAGCCAGATGATTGAGGTGGATTGCTTCATTGTTCCTCCTCTTCTGAATTACTGGACAAATCACAAATGTAACTGCTCAGCCCCGGGCATCGCTCGCTGTCGGTTAGAAACCGATGGCTAAAGCAAGCCGATGGCTGAGCCTGAATTTCGTCGTTCTTCCCACGGAATAACCCCACTCATCCCCCTGCCCCCTTCTCTCCTCGAAAAGCGGGAAGAGAAGGGGGAGATGGGTGCGGGGGAGTG
>DAOTYB010000040.1:0-10130 GCA_034435315.1 Anaerolineae bacterium
CCTCCGCTTGTCATTGCGAGGAGCGGTCTTTGCGACGAAGCAATCCCCTATTGCGGTGTGGAGATTGCTTCGCCGCTGCGCGGCTCGCAATGACAGGGGGGCTGACTTTGCACAAACCCTGGTAGCGCTGAAGTGTATATTGACAAACCGTGCCAATTCGTGGTATTCTGAGGGTGCCAATGCACCACCGGCAACGACAAATTTCTGCAAGGAGGTAGAAATGAACAAACCGTGGCTAGCTTTTTACGACAAAGGTGTGCGTCCCAATCTGGAGTATCCGCCGGTCCCCATGCACTATTTTCTAGAACAAACAGTCACCAAGTATCCAGACAGCATTGCTACGATCTTTGGTAATGGCAGTAAACTGGATGCAAAAATGACGTATCGCCAACTGAACGATGAGGTCAATCGTCTGGCAAACGCGCTGGCGCAAATGGGCGTCAAGAAAGGCGACCGGGTGGCGCTGTACCTGCCGAATTGTCCTCAGTACGTTATCAGTTATTATGCCACGTTGAAACTGGGTGCCATTGTCGCGCCCAACAATCCGTTGTATGTTGCACGCGAACTCGAATTTCAAGTGAACGATGCTGGTGCGGAAACCATCATTTGCCTCTCCCGCTTTTATCCTAACGTGCAAAAGATTCGCGCCAACACCAAATTGCGTAATGTCATCGTCACCAACATCAAAGAGTATTTCTCACCACTGCTCCGTCTCCTTTTCACCGTTGCCAAAGAGAAAAAAGAGGGACACCACGTTACACTTGACCCCGGCGATTATTGGTTCAAGGATGTGCTGGCGCGCGGCACGCCAGTCAAGCCGAATGTCGAAGTGCGTCCCGAAGATACCGCCGTGCTGTTATACACTGGCGGTACCACCGGCGTCCCCAAAGCCGCCGAGATCACTCATCGGAACATCGTGGCAAACACGCTCCAATGCTACGAATGGCTGCCGGGCGTGGAGATGGGCAAAGAAGTTACGCTCACCGCGCTACCGTTGTACCACTCGTACGCGATGACAACCTGCATGAACTTTGCTGTCTATGTGGGTGGGGCGATGGTTTTGATTCCCAACCCGCGCGAACTGGTCAGCGTGCTCAAAGCCATTGACCTGCACAAACCTACCCTCTTTCCAGGTGTTCCCACCCTCTATAACGCCATCAACAATTTCCCTGACCTGAGCAAGTACAACCTTAAATCCATCAAAGTGTGCATCAGTGGCGCGGCGGGTTTACCGGTCGAAGTGCAAAAGAAATTCCAGGACCTCACTGGCGCGCGTCTGGTCGAGGGTTATGGTCTGAGCGAAGCCTCGCCCGTGGTGACCGCCAATCCGGTGTACGGCAACAACCGCATCGGCACCATCGGTATTCCCTGGCCCGATACGGACGTCAAGATTATGGATCTCGAGACCGGTACCAAGGAGATGCCCATTGGTGAGCCGGGTGAGTTGGTGGCGCGCGGTCCCCAGGTGATGAAAGGGTACTGGAAACGCCCCGACGAGACTGCCAAGGCACTGCGCGACGGCTGGCTCTACACCGGCGACATCGCCAAGATGGATGCGGATGGATACATCCAGATCGTTGATCGCAAGAAGGATATGATTATCGTAAGCGGCTTTAACGTCTATCCGCGCGATGTCGAAGAAGTGCTCTATCAACATCCCAAGGTGCTGGAAGCCGTCGTTGCGGGCATTCCGGATCCCAAGAGCGGTGAACGCGTCAAAGCGTATATCGTTCTCAAACCCGGACAAACCGCGACCGCAGAAGAAATTATGGCGTACTGTCGCGAAAATCTCACCGGCTACAAGCGCCCCTCAGAAATCGAGTTCCGCGACTCGCTACCCAAGACGGCAGTAGGCAAGATTCTCCGTCGTCAACTTGTGGAAGAGGAAAAGAAAAAAGCCGGCGGATAATAAAGACTAGGGCAGGAGGCTTACTGACTCCTGCCCTAACTTGTAATCGTGAAATGATCTGCACCAACGCACGGCATAGAAAGGTAAGGTGCGGCGATGCAAATTCGTACAACGATTAACGGACAAGTCCACACGCTCGAGGTGGTGCCTCAGACGACACTGTTACGCGCGCTGCGCGCGCTGGGTTACCTGAGCGTCAAGTACGGTTGTGATAACGGCGAATGCGGCGTGTGCGCGGTGCTGGTGGACGGCGTACCAATGAATTCGTGTATGCTTCTCGCGGTACAAGCCGAAGGTAAACACATCACCACGATTGAAGCACTGGGTCAAGTGGAGGAACAGGGCTGGAAACGCACCGCCGGTCTGCATCCACTTCAACAAGCCTTTGTGGAGGTCGGCGCGATTCAGTGCGGCTATTGCACGCCCGCGATGATTCTCGCGGCAAAAGCATTGCTCGATAAAACGCTCACACCAACCGAAGCGCAAGTGCGCGACGCGCTCAGTGGTGTCCTATGTCGTTGTACGGGGTACCTCAAGCCGGTGCAAGCCGTGCTTTTGGCAGCAGAGCGAATGCGTGGAGAAGAGAGATTCGTGATTAGTGATTGGAGATTATCTGCGCCAGCGCAACCACTTGCACCGCGCGAAGAATTACCACCCCTTGAATCCCCAACCTCCAATCTCCAATCTCTAGTTTCCACCCCTCAGCGTGTTGCTACGCCATCCCTCACCGAAACGCGCGTTGTCGGCAAGCCAGAGAAAAAAGTGGACGCGGTGAAACTCGCGCAAGGCAAACCGGTGTTCACGGATGACATTGCACTGCGCGGGATGTTGTACGCCAGGGTGCTGCATTCGCCGGTCGCGCACGCGCGCATCAAACACATTGACGTCTCCAGAGCGCGCGCCCTGCCGGGCGTACACGCGGTCTTGACGTACAAAGACATTCCGCGCGTCGTCTATTCCACCGCCGGTCAATCCGATCCGATTCCCGGTCCCCTCGATACGTTTTCCCTCGATAGCAAAGTGCGCTTTGTAGGCGATCGCGTTGCGTTCGTCGCCGCCGAATCGGAAGAGATTGCCGAGCGCGCGCTAGAGTTGATCGAGGTCGAGTACGAAGAATTGCCGGCGATTCTCGACGCGCGCGACGCGATGAAACCGGGCACGCCAATCATTCACGATGAACCCGAGTTCGTCAATTTCTTCGCTGTGGCAGACCCAACCAAAAATATCGCCGCGCATATCAACATCGAATTGGGTAACGTGGAACAAGCGTTCCAGCAAGCCGATTACATTTTCGAAGACGAGTACGTCGTCCCCAAAGTGCAACAAGCGCACATCGAGCCGCACGTTGTCATCACGTACTGGGACGAAGACGATCGGCTGGTGATTCGCTCTTCGACGCAAGTACCTTTTCACGCGCGCCGCATCCTCGCGCCGGTGCTGGGGTTGCCCCCCAAACGCATTCGCGTGATCAAGCCACGCATCGGTGGTGGATTTGGCGGCAAGCAAGAAGTGTTGATCGAGGACGTTGCCGCGCACCTGACGATTGCGACCGGTCGCCCGGTGCGATTCGAGTACACGCGCGAAGAAGAGTTCCTCGCCGCGCGCTCGCGTCATCCGATGCGCATTCGTTTCAAGACCGGCGTCACCAAAGACGGCAAAATTATCGCTAATGAAATGTACGCGCTTGCCGATACCGGCGCGTACGGTTGTCACGCGCTCACTGTGACCGGCAACACCGGTCAGAAAACGCTGAATCTGTACAACGTGCCCAACCTTAAATTTCACGCGCACATCGTTTATACCAACACCCCGCCCGCTGGGGCGTATCGGGGCTATGGTGTGCCGCAGGGATTTTTCGCGCTCGAAGTGCATATCGAAAAAATCGCGCGCGCACTCGGTTTCGATCCACTCGAATTTCGTTTGAACAACGCGGTGCGCGTGGGCGATGAATTGCCAATGTCCAAAGCGTGGAACGAGGGACGCCCACCGCACCCGGAGAAAATCGAATCGTGCGGCCTGGCAGAGTGCGTGGTGCGCGGTGCACAGGCGATTCAGTGGTCAGTAATCAGTGGTCAGCGGTCAGAACAGAACGGAACACGCAATACGCAACACGCCACGCGGACTGACTATCACATGGTCGAAGGCAAACCGCACCTGCGACGCGGGCAAGGCGTGGCGTGTGTGATGCAAGGCACCGCGATTCCGTATCTGGATATGGGTGGCGCGTCCATCAAAATCAACGATGATGGTTCGTTCAATCTGCTCGTCGGCGCAACCGATTTGGGCACCGGCTCGGACACGGTCCTCGCGCAACTTGCCGCAGAAATTCTGGGTTGCCCGATTGATGACATCATCGTCTATTCGAGCGATACCGATTTCACGCCGTTCGACAAGGGCGCGTACGCCTCCAGCACGACGTACATCTCCGGCGGCGCGGTGGTGCGCGCGGCGGAACAGGTCGCGCAACAGATTCGAGTCGTTGCGGCGCGGATGTTGAACGACGAAAGACGAACGACGAACGACAAAGGCATTCGTCCTTCGTCTTTCGTCCTTCGTCCTGAGGACCTGGTGTTGCGCGAGCGCAAGGTCATCGCGCCCGATGGACGCTTTGTGACGTTGCAGGAGGTGGCACTCGAAGCGTTGCATCACAAAGACCAGCATCAAATTATGGCGGTTGCGTCGTACGTCTCGCCCAAATCGCCGCCGCCGTTTGCCGCGCAATTTGCTCAAGTGCTCGTGGATACCGAAACCGGACAAATCACTGTCGAAAAGTTGGTGATGGCAGTAGATAGCGGTGTCATCGTCAATCCTGCGACCGCATCGGGGCAAGTGGAAGGTGGAATGACGCAGGCACTGGGCTATGCCGTGTGCGAGGAAATGTTGTACGATGCGCGCGGTGATTCGATCATTCGTCAATTCGGTGATTACAAAATTTTTGCCGCCGATGAGATGCCCGAGTTGCAAACGATTTTCGTCGAGACATTTGAACCGTCGCATCCTTTCGGTTTGAAAGCCGTCGCCGAGATTCCAATGGATGGCGTCGCGCCAGCGGTGGCAAACGCGGTGTACGATGCGGTCGGCGTGTGGATGAACGAAATTCCAATGACGCCCGAACGCGTGTGGAGAGCGCTGCGGAAATCAATGAGCCAATGAGCCAATGAGCCAAATGGTCAATGAACCAAATGTGCCAGAGGGGATATGTCCAGGCGCAGATTGAAATCTACTGCTGTTCGTTTGAATTCCAAGAGTGCGCGTGTGTCGCGTCGTGAGATTAACGCCATAGTTCGACGCATTGCCAAACTCTTTGATCCCGAACGGATTATTCTGTTTGGATCGTATGCGTACGGCAAGCCGCATCGTTACAGTGATGTGGATTTGCTTGTTGTGATGGAAACACCCGAGCGTCCTCGCGCCAAACAAATTGAGATTGCACGCGCGCTCTCGCCGCATCCATTTGGAATGGATATTCTCGTTCGAACGCCTCAACAGATTCGAAAACGTATCTCGATGGGAGATTATTTCTTGCGCGAGATAATGACCAGAGGGCAAGTGCTCTATGAACGAAATCCTCGCTGAGTGGATTCGTAAAGCCGAGGGTGACTACAACACAGCCCAACGCGAACTTAGAGTACGTCACAAACCAAACTATGATGCTGTTTGTTTTCACGCCCAACAATGTGCAGAAAAGTACCTCAAGGCATTCCTGGTCCTGCGTGGTATCGAGCCGCCTAAAACTCACAATCTTGTCGAGTTGCTGAAACTGTGCTCTAATGAAGATGGCACGTTTGAATTGATTCATCCTTTCCTCGATTCGCTCAGTGCTTATGCTGTTGATGTCCGTTACCCTGGTGAGTTTTCAACCAGGGACGAAGCGCGCGATGCTGTCAAGGTGATGAATCGTGTGCGAGATTTTGTGCGTCGTAAATTAAAGTGACCAGAAGATTTTGTATCAACCGTCTCCGAAATCAAATTTTGTTCCAGAAGCATTGCAAGCGTTGTTGCAACAGTTGCATACCTTGATGTCCAGAGCCTAAATGTCCATCACTCAAATTCATCTTGATGCCCACACTCTCACTGCCATCTCAGCCGACGCGCCACGTCCCTATCCACCCAACGTGGGTGAAGCCGAAGGTGGTTTTGTCTGGTTGGATGTCAGCGAGCCCACGGAAGACGATCTGCGATGGCTCGCGCGCGCCTACGATTTTCATCCCCTTGCCATTGAAGACTGTCGTCACTTTAACCAGCGCGCCAAAGTCGAAGCGTATCCGGGCTACCTTTTCCTCTCGCTGACCGCGATGACACGACGCGATGGCGAACTCGCGTCGCGCGAGATGGAAGCATTTCTGGGTTCCGATTTCTTGATCACCGTGCACCGCGAGCCGCTGGAGGCACTGACCTACGCGCGCCAGCATCGGCAAGCCAGTCGCCAGGCTGACTTTCTCCTCTACCTCATCGCCGATCACATCGCGGATGCGTACTTTCCTTTGCTCGATGAAATCGAGGACGAGATTGACGCGCTAGAAGATGAGGTGCTGGAGAGTGCGACGCAAGCCACTTTGCACCGCATCTTCGTATTGAAACAACAACTTGTTGCGCTGCGCCGCGTCATCGCTCCGATGCGCGAGGTGATGAACGCGCTAGCGAGTACGCGTTACAATCTGGTGAGCGAGCACACGGCGCTCTATTTTCGCGATGTGTACGATCATCTGGTACGCATCTACGATTTAATCGAAACCTCGCGCGATTTGCTGGGCAACGTCCTCGATGCTTATCTTTCGATTGTCTCGAATCGTTTGAACGAAGTGATGAAGCGACTCACCCTCATCACGACCGTGTTTATGCCGATTTCGTTTCTCGTTGGCTTTGGCGGAATGAATTTCGCGCACATCCCGTTCGACGATGCGGGCGCCTTTGGAATGATGCTTGCGCTGTTGATCATCACACCGATTCTGATGACGCTCTGGTTCTGGCGCAGCAAGTGGGTGTGAATTGGAAGGGTTACTACTCAGCCTTGCTATCCCTCGCGACAAGCCCCACCCCCTAGCCCCCTTCCCACGCCGCTCTGCGGCGTGGGAAGGGGGAAACAAGGGAATAGGGGATGTGGGCGGGCGGCTTCGCCGCCCGCCCACACCCCTCCTCCCATCTCCCCCTGCTCTCCCCGCAAAGCGGGGAGAGCAGGGGGCAGGGGGATGAGTGGGGTTGTTCCCGTAAAGGCAAAAAGATTTTCTGCCCGTACAACGACGGTGAAATTCAGGCTCAGCCATCGGCTTGTGTTAGCCGTCAGTTTCTAATCGACAGCGAGTGATGTCAGTGGCTGAGTAGTTACAGGGAAAACGATAAATCTGCCAGAAGATACGGTATTCTTTACGTCAGACCAACCTCTGCTCCCGGGATTTCTGCTCATGAAGTGGGTTGGTGTTTCGCACAAAGTTACTACCATACTGGACTTTGGCAAGAGGACAGAAACCAGGTTTTTGGCTTTATTTGCCACCCACCTCTGTCCCACAGACGTTGCGCTGAAGGCTTAAAAACCTGGTTTCTGCTCCACCCTTTCCCCTTTTTTCCGCATTTGCCAAACTCCAGTTAATCTATTCTATATGTTAAGGAGGTCTAAAGATGGGAACAAGAAATCGCTTCTCAAGTAGCCTGGTAGGTTTTATGATACTGCTTACCACTCTTCTCCCAGCTTCTTTAACTTCTGCCCAATCGGGAGAAGAAGGCAAAGTGTGGGAACAGTCTATCATCTCAGATGACCGTCTAATTATGACGTCCCAATTGGCCACAGATCTATCGGACTTCCTCGCCCACCAATCCCCCATCCTTTCTACCTTGGAAATCGGTAGTTGCAACGGCACAAATACACTCGCCAATCAGTTGGAGTTTATAGGCAACTTCTATGGTATTGACCCCAGGGTGATGCTCACCCTGCTAGAACTCAAAACCAAGCTTTTGAGTAACCCGAACCCTACCGACGAGATGCTGCAATGGGCAATGGGGAATCGGGATCCCCAATACATTGGGTTGGCCAAACAACTACAGTGGTCCGCAGAATTCCTTATCAGTAGTTTTGAGGCCCATTACTTCAGCAAAGACAAGAACCAATTGGAAATTGTCTTTGCTGATGGAACACGCCGGTTAGTCAGTCCAAACATCAACAGCAGTACCTATGCTTTGCAACGCTTTTTGGCTAGAGATACCACGTTTGAGGAGTGGACACGGCTGATTGGCAAAGGCCCGGGCAGCTTCTATGCCATATATCGTCACTATTTTGGTGAGCCGCTGGGGACGGATCTCAGAGTAACCTCGCCTCAAGGATTTCCCTCCAATATGGAACTCCGCCTGCCCTGGACAATGGGTGAGCCGTGGTATTTCTGGTCTGGGCCACATCGCACAAATCCGAATGATACCGTGTGGGCGGCAGTGGATTGGGGACCGGAAGATGTCGAATGTTCGCCATCCCGCAACCGTACCAGTAGCACTCCCGTGAGAGCGGCACGAGGGGGGATAGTTGTATATGCTGGCTGTAACTTTGTGCGGGTAGATCATGGTTCGGGATGGTCAACCGGCTATTTCCATCTCGATAATATCCTGGTGACGACAGGGCAAAACGTCTCAACGGGAAGCCCCTTAGGTTACCCTTCCTGTCTTGTTGGACAAACCTGTGGTTGGAGTGGTTCATCCGACCGGCCACATGTACACTTTGATATCCGTTACAACAATATCCGTCAACCCATAGCAGGCACTATTATCTCTGGCTGGACGATTAACGCCGGTAGCACTGAACGATCCGGGTCCATGATTCGCAGTGGAAGTCCGACGGTTTACCCCAGGGGAAGGGTGACATCTGACAACTCATCAGATTCCGATGATGGCCGTACAATCTCGGCAGGCCAGACTTTAGTAGGCAATATCTCACCCGCTGGCGATCAAGACTTGTATTACTATGATGGAAACAGTGGGCAAGAAATTACCATTGAGATGACCCGATCCTCCGGGAATCTGGACCCGTACATTATCCTGTATCGTCCTAACGGATCGTATCTTAATTACGACGATGATAGTGCAGGTTACCCGAATGCCAGGTTAGTCATTCGTCTACCCGACAGCGGGAGGTACACAATCAGAGCCAAGTCATTCGCTTCCTATCAAAGCGGAGCTTATACGTTGCGGGTCACGGCTGGTTCGGGAGGTCGTGACACCGATGATGGTCGCTGGCTTGCGCATGACCGCTGGCTGGATGGCCGAATTGACCCCAGTAACGATGAGGACTGGTACTACTTTAATGGGATCCAGGGACGAATCGTCAGCATCCGTATGAACAAATCTGGGGTAAGCCTGGATAGCTGGCTGGAATTGTATGACCCTAACGGGAGCTTCGTTACGCACGACGATGATGGAGGCGGTTGGGATACAAGAAATGCCTGGTTAGTAACAGTTCTCCCTCGCACTGGCATCTATCGGGTGAAAGCCCGTTCCTACAACCATAACTCCTCGGGGGCTTACACCATTCGTCTAAGAATGGTGGATGCCAACAACTACGCCCTTAACAGGCCGGCCCACGCCTCGTCGGTAGAAAGCGCCGTGTATGCTCCCTTCCGCGCCTTTGACGGTCGCCTGGATACCCGCTGGTCTTCCCGGTTCAGTGACCCCCAATGGATCTATGTAGACCTGGGGCAGAATCGCACCTTTGACACCGTCATCCTGCGCTGGGAAACTGCCTATGCCAGACGCTATGGAATTTACGTCTGGACCGGGACATACTGGCGTAACGTCTTCCGGACGGATAACGGGCGGGGCGGAACAGTGATGATTCGCTTCCCAATGACCACAGGGCGGTATGTCATGATGTACGGGCTTGCCCGCGGTACACCGTGGGGCTATTCGCTTTGGGAGTTTGGGGTCTACAATTCTACTGAAGCAACCGCACCAATAGTGCCGCCACCAGATCCAGAAAAAGAACCAGACAATATTGCTCCATTACCTCCCTCGCCGCTTCCAGAGGAAGAAGCAGGGAAAGAAGTTTTGGCTTTGTATTTCGGGGACGGCGAGAATGCTCAGGAAGTTGAGGCCCTGCCAGGTGAAGGTCCAGGGTCAGATCTGGAGGGCACGGTCGGGCAAGAGGGACTACCAATTGCTACAATTGAGGCTATCCATCCGGCCAATGACTGGATAATAAGACCGAATGACACAGTTGAGTTCTATGGAAGTGCTACAGACAATG
>DAOTYB010000041.1:0-25210 GCA_034435315.1 Anaerolineae bacterium
GCTCCCATCTCCCCCTTCTCTCCCCGCGTCGCGGGGAGAGAAGGGGGCAGGGGGATGAGAGGGGATTGCTCAAGAGCACGGCTGCGAAATTTATGGCTCAAGCGGATTTGCCCCCAAACTGAAATGCCCCCCGGCGTGACCTCTTGTCGCGCCGTGTGAATGTGTGTATAATACGTCCAGAAATTCGAGGGGAAAAATGGCGCCGCTTTCGAATGAGCATATTCTTGATTTAATCAGTCACAGTGCCGCGCAAACGCAGCGCTGGGGTGCGCGCATCGGCGAACTGGCGGAACCCGGCGATGTGATTTGTCTGGAAGGTGATTTGGGCTCGGGCAAAACCTGCTTTGTGCAGGGCATCGGACGCGGGCTTGCTATTCCCAGCGATGTTAACAGCCCGACGTTCATTCTGGCGAACGAACATCGCGGTGGTCGGTTGACGTTGTACCATCTCGATATGTATCGTGTGGCCAGCGCGCGCGAAGTGCTGGGCATTGGACTGGAGGATTACCTCGATGGCGGTGGGGTGTGCGTGATCGAATGGGCAGAGAAGATTCGCGAGGTGTTACCCGCCGAATGTCTCTGGATCACCTTCCGCTATCTGGGTGAATCCAAGCGTGGTGTGTTGATGTGCGCGCATGGCGCGCGCTACGACGCCTTGTTGCACGCGTTCAAAGCGAGTGCCTTTGGGTGATGACTATGCTACTTGCGATTGATACCGCCACGCGCCTTGCGAGTATCGCCCTGTACGATGCTCTGGGTGTCCACGCCGAAATGACGTGGCGCTCGCACGAGAATCATACCGTCGAATTGATGACGCAAATTCTGCGCCTGCTTGAACTTGTGCGCGCGAGCAAGGAGGACGTGCAAGCCGTCGGCGTGGCGCTGGGACCGGGTTCGTTTACCGGCCTGCGGGTGGGAATGAGTATTGCCAAAGGGCTTGCCTATGCGCGCAGTATGCCCATCGTGGCGATTCCAACTCACGATGCTATCGCGCAGGCGCACGCGCATCAATCCTTGCCCATCTGGGCAATCCTCGCGGTCGGTCGCGGACGCTACTCGGTGGCGCGCTATGTCACGAAACGCGGGACCATCCAGCGCGCCAGTCCGTACGCGCTCGTGGATGCCGCTGGCTTGATCACCCACGTGAAAAGCGCGCTGGAGGCAGAATCGAAAACCACGCGCGCGCTCTTTTGTGGCGACGTGGATCACACGCTCGCGCGCGCCTTGAGTGAGCACTGGGGCGCGCGCGCCGTTATCGGTTCGCCGGCGCTCAACGCGCGACGCGCCGCCTTTCTCGCCGAACTCGCGTGGGCGCGCTATCAACGCGGCGAGACCGATGACCCACAGGCACTGGCGCCGGTGTACCTACCGCACGAATCGGTAGAGGGGAGTCGAGCAGCGGCGAAGCAGTAGGACAGTAAGATGGAGGTTCGCGATTCAACGCGATGATTGATTACTCTACCTTGCTCTTTCGCGTCGAGCCGATGACAGTGCAGGATATTCCTGCGGTGATGGAAATTGAGCAACAGTCGTTTTCGGCACCGTGGTCGGCGAGCGCGTATGATTACGAATTGCGCTATAACAAGATGGCGTACTATTTCGTCGCTCGCTTGCAACGGCAGACGCGTCCGGAATCACCGCGGCAGGTATGGTGGCAACGCCTGCGCGCGCTCTGGGCGGCTCCACCCACAGCGCCGATTGTGGGGCATGCCGGTTTCTGGATGATGGTGGACGAAGCGCACATCAGCACACTGGCAACGCATCCGACGTGGCGGCGGCGCGGTATCGCGGAATTGTTGTTGGTGGCAATGAGCGAGCGCGCGATGGAAATCGGCGCGCGCGTGATGACGCTGGAGGTCCGCGTCTCGAACGAGAGCGCGCAGGCATTGTATCGCAAGTATCGTTTTGAGGTGGTGGGGCAACGCGTGCGCTATTATAGCGACAATGGTGAGGATGCGTGGGTGATGACGACGCCGCCCATCGGCTCGGCAGAGTACCAACGCTTTTTTCAGGAACGCAAAACTCGGTTGCTCGCGCGTTTGTGCGCAGACCAATGACCTGCTGCGCAAAAACAATCGTCGGTTATGTTTCTGAGTTGTTTCCGAGTAGCGCACGCGCCCGTCACGACGGATGAAAAGTACTTTCGCGTTCTTTCGCATTCAAAGTAGGTGTGCAAAAGTCTTTTCCGCCTTTGAAGATTTCGGTGGTCATTATTTCGCCGTCGTTCTCCGGGAATAACCCCTCTTCATCCCCCTGCCCCCTGCTCTCCACGCAAAGCGGGGAGAGCAGGGGGAGATGGGAGGAGGGGTGTAGGCGGGCGGCGAAGCCGCCCGCCTACACCCCTATTCCCTTGTCTCCCCCTCCCCACGCCGCTCTGCGGCGTGGGGAGGGGGTTAGGGGGTGGGGCTATTTCGCCAGGACAGCTGAATTATCCTGTGCTACGAAAGCGGAAAAACTTTTGCATGGTTACTAAGGACGGCGGTCGTTCGTCGGCGGTCGTACTTCTGGAGGTGTTTAATGCTCAATAAAGAATTGCTGGACATTTTGCGCTGTCCCGCGTGTGTGCGTAATGGACCCAACGCCGGCTTGCTCGATTTTATCAACGAGACGTGGCTGGTGTGCCGCGATTGCGCGCGCAAATATCCGGTCAAAAACGATATTCCGATTATGCTCATTGAAGAAGGAGACAAGTACAAAAATACGCCCGTAGAACAGTTGGGCGTACCGGTCTAGTGCGGGCTCAGCCCGGATTTCACACCTTGCTCTGGAGAAACTCCTCTCCCTGTTGAGTCGAAAGATTTTTTGCCCCAACGGGTAATCACTCAACCGTGCTATCAATTGCGCGCGAAAAGCCCCACCCCCTCGCTCTCTCCTCACGCTGCAGAACGGCGTGGGGAGGGGGAAGCAAGGGAAGGGGAGTGGGTGGGCGGCGAAGCCGCCCGCCACCAAACCCTCCTTTACTTCCCCCTCCCCGTTGGGGCGAAAGATTTTTCGCCCCAACGGGGAGGGGGCGAGGGGATAGGGCACCACTTTCTCAAGAGGCTGCATCTGACTGTCGCAGCATAACTCGATGAGTCTGAATTATGTGAAAGGGCACCAGGCACTCGTAAGGGTGCGCAATGCAGGAAGGAAGATTGAGGTAAAATGAAACGCGTTTTGTTTGTCTTGCTCGGCGTGGCGCTCCTGTTACTCAGCAGCGCGCCGCTGATGGCACAGGAGGCTCTTGCCATCACGTCGAGTCAATTCATGGCTAACTTTCGTAAAGAGTTGACCTTTCAGGTGGAGGCGCAAAGTCGCGCGCCGATCACGCGAGTCGAATTGTTCATCGACTTTGAAACAAGTCCGAGTAGTTTTCGCGGTACCGCTAAATTCGATGAAGGTACACGCGTGAGTGCGACCTACACCTGGAATCTGGAACAAAAATATCTTCCGCCGGGAGTGGCGGGTCAATTCTGGTGGGAAATTGCTGATCAGGCGGGGCAAAAAATCACCAGCCGCCGACAACCGTTCCGCGTAGAAGACACGCGCTTTAAATGGCAGATGTTGAGTGAGCCGCGCTTTGCGTTGTATTGGTATGGCGGCGATATGGCATTCGGTAAAGCCATTTTCGAGCGCGCGGTGAGTGCAATGGACGCGCTCCAGCGAGATACCGGCGTGATGGTCGAGCGGCAGTTGCAAATCTTTCTGTACGACAAGCGCGCGGATTTTTTAGGCGCGCTTGAACCCGTCGTGAGCGACTGGGTCGGCGGGCGTGCCTACACCGATCACGGCATCACGTTGATTCACGTGAGCGCGACCAATTTATCCTTTGGTCTGGTTGCCGTGCCCCACGAACTGACCCATCTGATCATCCATCGTAAATTGGGCGACATTGGCAGGGCGGGCTTTCCGCGCTGGTTGGACGAAGGTCTGGCGATGTACTATGAGTTTGTACCACCCAGACTCGAATCCGAGTACGAGACGATTCTCAAGCGCGCGATTCAAAACGATACCCTGCTACCGCTCCGTACCCTGTCGGGCAATTTTGCGACCGATGCGCGTCAGGCGACGCTCTCGTACGCGCAAAGTTTCAGCGTCGTGGATTTCATCTATCGTCGCTATGGCAAAGATAAAATGACCCAGCTGTTGTTGGAATTCAAAAAAGGCAAAGCGTTCGACGAGGTGTTTTTGCAAGTTCTGGGTGTAGATACCGAGGGACTGGAGGCGGCGTGGCGTCAAGACATTGGCGCCAAACCGCGCGCGCTGCCCACGCGCCCGGCATTCACGCCTACTCCGTTCCCCACCTTCGCGCTCTCAACTGATCTCACTGCGCCTACGCCACCGCGTCAAGCCACTCCTGCGCCCACACCGATAGCAAGCGCAGCCACGCCCGCGCCTGCGCCTACTGCTGCGCCGCGCGCTGCTGCGAATCCACTGACGCAGGTGTGTGGTGGCAGCCTGCTAGTACTGGGTGGAGTTTTTGGAGTGGCGTTGTATCGTCGCAGGTGTAACGCGCACGGATGAATGAATTGCTTATGCGCACACGCGCCCGCCACGACGGATGAAAATAAGAGGACGTAGGGCAAATTTTCAAATTTGCCCCACATTTTCGAAGGAGTTGTTCATGGGCGCGTGCGCCCGCCACGACAGATGAAAATATCCACCAAGAACATGAAGATTTTTTCTTCGTGTTCCTTCGTGACCTTCGTGGACAAACGTATTTTCGAAGGAGGGATCAATGAATCCCTGGCACGATGTTTCCCCCGGCGCGAATGTTCCATACGAATTCAATGCTGTCATCGAGATTCCAGCGGGGAGTAACGTCAAGTACGAATTGGACAAGACCAGCGGCTTGTTGCGGATGGATCGCGTTCTGTACTCGGCGGTGTACTATCCTGCCAACTATGGTTTCATTCCCCAATCGCTTGCCGAGGATGGCGATCCGCTGGATGTGTTGGTCTTTTGTCAGGAACCGGTGGTGCCGTTGACGATTATGCGCGCGCGTTGCATCGGTCTGATGAAAATGATTGACGCGGGCAAAGTGGATTACAAGATCATCGCGGTCGCGCTGGATGATCCATCGTTCAATGCCTACACTCAGGCAAACGAGATTCCTCCGCATCGGATGATGATGTTGCGCCGCTTTTTTCAGGATTACAAGCAATTGGAAGGCAAGACCGTCGAGGTGGACGAATTTCAACCGGCAGAAGCCGGTCACGTGGTCATCGAACAAGCGTTGGTCGCGTATAGCAAACAGCGACGCGCCGGATTTTTGTATATGTGAAAATAAAATCTACTCAAGGAGGAGCCAATGGAACACAAATTACCCGAACTACCGTACGCCAGAGACGCGCTGCAACCGTACATCTCGGCAGAGACGATTGACTTTCACTATGGCAAACATCACGCGACGTACGTCGCGAATCTTAACAAGTTGATCGTCGGCACCGAGTTTGAGAATGCGTCGCTGGAGGAAATTGTCAAGAAATCGAGCGGAGCAATTTTCAACAATGCGGCGCAGGTGTGGAATCACACCTTCTACTGGAATTGTCTGGCGCCCAACGCCGGCGGCGAACCAACCGGCGCGCTCGCAGATGCCATCAGCCAGGCGTTTGGTTCGTTCGCGGCGTTCAAAGAAAAATTCACCGCTACCGCCGTCGGCACGTTCGGCTCGGGCTGGGCGTGGCTGGTGAAAAATCCCGATGGGACGCTGGCGATCGAAAGCACGAGTAACGCCGGCTGCCCGCTGACCGCCGGCAAAACGCCGCTCCTCACGTGCGATGTGTGGGAGCACGCCTACTACATTGACTATCGCAACGCGCGTCCCAAATACGTGGAGGCGTTCTGGAATCTGGTGAACTGGAAGTTCGTGGCGGAGAATTTCAAGGGATGAAAGATAAAGGCGGAAGGATGAAAATCTTCCGCCTTTTGCTTATCGCCTATTCGGATTTTCCGCGTCGCGTGCCCAGTTCGTCGGATTGTTTTCGATGTAATGGCGAATCGCGTTCAGCGATTTTTCGTCGCGGATGATATGCTCGTAGAAATTCCGATGCCACACGGGCGCGCCAACGGTCTGGCGTGACGCGTTGATCTTGCGTGTCGAAACCGATTTGAAATTCTGGATGATTGCGCCAAGCGAACCCGGTGATGTGCCGCGTGGTTGTAGCATTTTCCCGTTTGTTTGGCAAACGGGAAAATGCTTCGCCCTTACGCGATGGCACAGCGTCCACGATCACAATAACGCCGTGTATGTGATTGGGCATAATGACGAACGCGTCCAATTCGACGTTGGGGAAATGCGTGGGCAGCGCGTTCCAACATTCCGCGACGATTTGCCCCAGCGCGTTCACGCGCATTTCACCATTCACGATTTCACCGAACAGACATTCGCGATTGTGCGTGACAACGGTGACAAAATACGCGCCTGCTTGTGTGTAATCGTACCCGCGCAGACGAATCGAACGGCGATGATGTTTGAACGGATCGTATGGCGTATATACCTCCCCTCTGGTAAGGGCGCACGGCCGTGCGCCCCTACGTGCGCTCCTACCAGCCCCATCACCCGCCGCGTATCTTCCCCTCAATCCGTGCCACCAACCCCCGCGTCCTCTCAATCATCTCCGCCGCGCGGTCACCGAAACGATGACAACGGACAACGGCGGAACAAACGGACACACCCACATTGCCTTCTGGCTTGTTCGCAGCGTGCGCTTCTTGGAAGCGTTCACAAGCCACCAAGCCCAGTTGTCCCAACGCTCGCGCGCGTCCGTTGTGATCGCGCTCATCGAACAGTTCCAGCGCGCGCCGATACCAGCGTTCCGCCTGCGCGAGGTCGCGGAGCGCGGGGATGTCCATGTAGGCGCAACCGAGGTTGAAGGCGACGATGGCTTCGGGTTTGTTGCCGATACGTTGCAACAAGTTTGCGGCTTCCTCGTATGCCGTCACACATTCACGCTTGCCTTGCTCGCGCTGAATGTGCCCCAGTTGTTCCACCGACACCGCCAGTGTCCGAATCACGTGGCGTTGCGCGTCATCCAGCGCGTTGGGCGGCGCGGCCAGCGCGGACGCGGCGCGCTGGCGGTTCCATTCCACACGGACGCGTTGCAATCGCTCTGCCTCTGCCCACTGCCGCGCTTGCATCGCAAGTCGCACGCGGTACTCGGTGACGAGCGACCATTCGTCTTCGCGTCCCGCGCGCGGACCATCCGTCGCGGGGTCAATGAAATCTGGCACAATCTCGTTCACCAACTGCGCCCACTCTGCGCGGCGTCCCGTGTGGTCGTAGAGTACGCGCAACCCCTGCATCGTGCTGATGACGCGCCGCCACCACCCGTTCGCGCGCGCGAGTTGCCGCGCGTGCAACAAGTTCGCTTCTTCCGCACCCAGCACGCCAATCACATCGTGGTTGCCGCTCTCGTATTCGTGCAAGTAGTAGTTGCCCAAACTGTCCATCGCTTCGACGAAAGCGAAGTGCCGACGAAGGACGAACGACGGAGGACGAAGGACGACCGCTTTCGTCATTCGTCTTTCGTCTCCGTAGTATTCGTCGAACAGCGCCTTGAAATACCACGGCAGCGCGGGATGAATCGAATAGTAGCCGCGTCCGTGCGCGGTGAGCAAGCCAATTTCCGCCGCGCGGTCGAGGAGCGCGATGCCGGCTTCGCACGTCAAGCCGCGCAACTCGGGCAAATGCCAATCCTGTTGTACTTCCACAACAGTTGGGTCGCCGCCCATTACTTGCAGCGCGAGTATTTCCACAAACCCTTGAAAGAAATGCAAAAGCGCGAGTTGCTTGCGTTCCGCTTCGGTGAACGCGTTTTCAAAGCCGTAACTGAGCGACGCGCCGAGTGATTTGCTCCGCCCCTCGCTCACTTCATCTTTAAACGCCGCTGCGCCTTTCCTCAACCTCTCTACAAAATCTCCAATCTCTAATCTCGACTTTATCCCCTGACGCAACGCCGCGCCAACCACCACCGTAATCGTCAGCGGATTGCCTTGTGTGAATTCCAAAAGCGGTCGCCAGTCTTCCACGTCGGTGATGCGATGCCCGAATTTTTCCGCGAGGGCGCGCGCCAGTTGCACGCGCTCTTGCATCGGCATCGGCGGGACGAGGATGCGGCGCGGCAAATCGCCCAGCCAGCCGCGCTCGTCGCGCCGCGAGGTGAGCAGGAATTTCGCTCTGGTCTCGCGCGCGTCGCGCAAAAAATCAACCAGTGCTTGCTGTTCCGCCGCGCTCCACGCCGAGGGCGTCCCCGCAGGAAATCCTGCTATCGGCTCCACATTGTCCCAGATCCACAACACGGGAACTTGATGCAACACTTGCAGTGCAACCGCGCGGCGTTGTTTGTCCGACAGCGTGAGCCAGTGGATGCCCGCGTGTTCGAGCGCGTCGTGGAAGGCGCGTCCAATCGTTTCGTTCAACACGTCGGTCAACGTCTTGCGCCGCTCGAACGATGTGAAGAAGATCGCGCCCCGGACGCCGCCCGTCAGCGCGTACCAGCGCGCGAACTCGGCGGCAGTCGTCGTCTTGCCGCTCCCCGCGAACGCGTGCAACAAGACGACGGATTGCGTATCGAAGGCGCGGTCGAGCGCGAGCAAGGTTTCATCGCGCCCGAAGAAACCCACGTCGGGACGCGGCGGCAAGCCGAGTTCAAGGTGCGAGGTTTCAAGTTTCAGGTTCGAGTCGAGTGTGATTCGCAGAGGCGCGGTCGCTTCTTTTGCGCGCGGAAACAATGCGATGGGCGCCGCTTCGTACACAATCGGCACGCACCAGTCTTGCAACGCCATCGGTTTGAACGCGATTTCGCGCAACGGATTCAGCGCCAACTGATGGCGTCCAAATGTCACCGCTTCGCCCAGCGCTTGTCCCTGCGCGAGCGCGGCGTAGAGATTCGCGATAAATTCCTTTGCCGTCTCGACGTACAACGTATAGCGCATCGCGACGACGCCGGCAACGCCGGCGTTCATCACCACTTGCGCCAGTGAACCGAACGCGTGCACCTGCTCGCCAACGTCGCCTGCCTGACTCGCGTCGAGCGGTTGCGGCGGCGGATCGGCGAAGGCGGAACGGCACGCGTTTAGCACGAGCACGGCACATCGGTATCGGTGAGCAGTTTGCCCAGCGTCGCGCCTTCGATGAGTTGAAGGTTATCCCTGTCCAGCGGATTTTCGAACAACAAAAAGCCGTGCTTGCCCGGCGCGCCGAGTATCAGCGGGCTCAACCCCTTGAGTACATCGGACAATGTCTTGACCTCTTGATAAACGCCGTGTCCGTCGAAATGAACGATGTGATACGGCTCGCCGCGCGCTCTGGCGCTATGCAACACCTTGCTCAGTTGTTCGAACGTTGGCGGGCGCAGCACATCCAGTTGGACGAACTCGCGCGCCTCGTCGGTCAACGATTTGATGATGCGACTTGCCACCGAACGAAACGGCACATCATCGCCGGTGCGCGGACGGCAGATGACGAGCAGAATGCGAATCTTTTCTCCCGATCTGGCGGGCGCGGGTCGGCGGGGAGGTTCCGCCTGATTCGATGGGGCGCGCACGAACGCGCGCGCGTGCACCGACAAGACCTTGTCCGTCTCTGGATCGCGCATCAATTCCCAGGGGATTGCGGTGGCGTGTTGCACCTCGGCGACGATTTCAATGCGCGTGTCGTTCAAAGCGGGCATCAGGCGCGCCCACGCGCGCCGCATCGCTTCGTTCGATTCGAACACGTTGCGAAAGAGCGTCGTGCCAATCTCTTTCATTTGTTCTTCGATGCGCGCGGCTTTATTCGGCGCGGGGTCGAGCGGGAACGCTAGATAATCTTCGAGGTACCAGCGGAGGTCTTCGGAATCTTGCGGGGACAAATCAATTTTGAACGGGGACGTACGAACAGGCGCGCCGCCGTCGAGCGACAACTCGACGTGGAATGTGTCTTGCGCTTCGGCAAACTGCGACAGGCGTAGCACGTGCGATGCTGGACTCGACATCGAGCAACCTCCTCAATTGGGGTAGGGGCAATCTCGTGTGATTCTTACAATCCATTATTGGGCGCTTACGACGGGCAAGCAATCGCGGGACGTTCGATCACCTGATCGTCCACCGTCACGCGAATCGTTTGCCAATCTGGAATCGCGGTGACGATTTCGTTGTGTGTCTCGCCGACGAGAATCGTATCCTCCGATTTGACGCCGGTGATCGACGGATTCCACGCGTATACCTGACCGCGCGCGACGACATCGTTGGAATTCGGATTGCCGAGATACTCGCGCGGTTCGTAGCCCGCCGCGCCGCCTTGATGATGCAGCCGCCATTCGTCGGCGAATCCTGTTGCGGCGTACGCAGCGAGCGCGCGCTGAAACACGTCGCGCAGGCGCGCGTTCGGGCGCGTCGCGGCGATGAACGTGGCATCCACGCGCGCGCACGCCTCCATCTTGCGGCGAATCTCGTCCGGCAGTTTACCAAAGTGGACGAGCCGCGTGATCGAGCAGCACAAGCCCCACTTGCGCCCGACCAGCACCAGCATCCCATAGCGTTCGAGTTGTTTCGCGGTGGGTAGCGGATGACGATACGCAAAGATGCGTTCGTCCGTCGCAATCAGATTGACGATGGGTTGCGCGCCGCGCGCTTGTGTCTCCGCGCCCAGTCGCGCGGCAATTTCGAATTCGGTTTGACCGGGGCGCACCGCGCGAATCGCCGCGTGCATCGCCTCCGCGCACAGTTTGCCGAGTGCGCGCATTCGTTCGCCTTCTTCGGGCGTTAGGCTGGCGCGCAAGCGCGCGATTTCGTTTGTTAAATCAATCGCGTTCGGTGTGGGAAAATCGGAGCCGAGCCGCAGACCGCGCGTCAGTTCGGCAATTGCTGGATTTGCCGCATGCCACTCGGCGATGCGAAACTCCCAGCCCTGCGCGCCCAGACTTTCTTCTTGCTCCAGTCGTTTTGCCTCGATGTTGTTCGTGATGATATAGCGCGCCTCTGGCGTGATGAGCAGCGACGCCGCGCCGATGGTCGTCGCGGTGTTGACGTACGAAGCCGCGCCACAGGTTGCCCACGCGAAACTGCTGACGCGCTGCAACCACAGCGCGTCGAGATGCTTCTGGGCAAGTAACGTGTGGATGTGGTGTTGTTTGCATTCAAATTCGTTCATCGGATTCATCCATTCTTCAAGACGTGTTTTCAATTACTGGATTATACCTTATGAGGATGAAAATTCCCAATTGGGGTTAAAAACTATCTTCAAATGCCAAGTGCCTTCCCCCTTTCCCCTCCCCATCGGGGCGAAAAATTTTTCGCCCCAAGGGGGAGGGGGAGTCAAAGGACGGGGTAGTGGCGGACGGCGAAGCCGCCCACCCACTCCTCGCCCCCATCTCCCTCTTCTCTCCCCGCCACGCGGGGAGAGAAGGGGTCAGTGGGATAAGTGGGGTCAAGCCTGTACTGTGCAAACCAAAATGAAAGTTTGCGAGCGTTGAAGGTAATAATTCAGAGTTGGGGCGAAAGATTTTTCGCTCCTGTGCGTCTTTTTGACTTGGCGCGGCAGTCGTGTTATACTTTATGCAGAATACATTATATATAATATTTGCCTGAGGTTGTCGTGGAGAAACATCCTCTTGCCTCCACCCAATTGCGTCATTGGATTGCCGAGCGCGTGCGTGCGGCCATTCTGGCGAACGAGTTCAAACCGGGCGAATGGTTACGGCAGGAACAACTCGCCCAAAAGTTCGGTGTCAGTCAGACGCCGGTGCGCGAAGCCCTCCAGGACCTGGTGAGCGAAGGTGTGGTCGAACGTATTCCCTATCGCGGTATTCGTGTCGTTGAATTTACGCTCACCGATGTGTATGACCTCTACGCCTGCCGCGCTTTTATGGAAGGACTGGCGGCGCGGTATGCGGCGCAACACATTACCGCTGAACAAATCGCCGAGTTGCGTCGAATCGTTAATGAAATGTCTGCGGTCTTTGCACGTCAACAATGGGACAAGTATCGCGATCTCAATCGGCGTTTTCATCAGATTATCTATACTGCCAGCCACCATCCATTTTTGATTCGCCTGCTCAATCAGTTGTGGACGGCGTTTCCGACGATGATGTTGGGTAATTTCCCGGGTCCCATCCGCGAGCGACGCGCGCTGAACACGCGCGAACATCGCGCCATCATCGCCGCGCTGGAGGCGCGTGCCGCGACGCGCGCCGAACGTTTGATGCGTCAACACATCGAGGAGAGCGCGCGGCGGATTGAACGAATGTTGCGTTCTATGAAAACGCATCGGTGATACGAACGGAGCAGTGTATCCGAGTTGCGCCGGCATTGCGCCGTCATTATCCGAGAACAATCCCGCGCGGCAAGAAAGCGGGTAATTACTCAGCCGTGCCCTCCATCGCGAAAAGCCCCACCCCTTATCTCTCTCCCCACGCTGCTCTGCAGCGTGGAGAAGGGGAGTCAAGAGGACAGGGGAGTGGGCGGGCGGCGAAGCCGCCCGCCCATTCCCCTCTCCCATCTTCCCCTGCTCTCCCCGCAAAGCGGGGAGAGCAGGGGGACAGGGGGATAAGTGGGGTTGTTCCCGTAAAGGCAAAAGATTTTCCGCCCGTACAACGACGGTGAAATTCAGGCTCAGCCATCGGCTTGCGTTAGCCGTCAATTTCTACCGACAGCGAGTGATGTCAGTGGCTGAGCAGTTACATGCCTTGATTGGCTATGCAAACGTGTTCATTGATTTCAATTTGGCTTTTTTAGTTGATTGTGATACAATAGTAACAGTCGAGCAAGCCCACGATGACCATTAAGAATCCTTAACTTGATCTTTACCTGTTCATCACCATTCGGTAAACCACTCTTTACCAAACCAGAGTACGCTCGTTTGGGAAATGGGTGAATCTCGAGATTCCTCTACAAGGAACACATTAACGTAATTCCTCCTCAACGATCACATTCAACAATGAAAGCCATTCGTGTTCATATCACCGGCGGACCCGAGGTCTTGCAGTTCGAAGAGATCGCCTTGCCCGAACCTCAGGCGGGCGAAGCGCGCGTCAAAATCCACGCGGCTGGCGTCAATTACATTGACACGTACCAGCGTAGTGGATTGTACCAAGTGCCACGTCCCTTTACGCTGGGGCAAGAAGCCGCGGGGATTGTAGATGCCGTTGGCGCGGACGTGACCGAGGTGCAAGTCGGTGACCGCGTGGCTTATGCTTCCGCGCTAGGTGCGTACGCCGAGTACGCCGTGGTCCCTGCGTGGCGCCTGGTGCGCGTGCCAGAAGACATCAGCCTACAGCAAGCCGCTGCCGTGATGTTGCAAGGGATGACCGCGCACTACCTCGCGTGTGATACCTTTCCCCTGAAACCCGGTGACACGGCACTCGTGCATGCCGCCGCGGGCGGTGTAGGCTTGCTCCTCGTCCAGATTGCCAAACTGCGCGGCGCGCGCGTGATCGGCACCGTGTCCACCGCAGACAAAGCCGCGCTCGCCAGACAAATGGGCGCGGACGAGGTGATTCTCTACACCGAAGCCGATTTCGCAGCCGCCGTGAAACAACTGACCGATGGCAGAGGCGTGGATGTCGTTTACGATTCGGTGGGCAAGACGACCTTTGACCAGAGTTTGAACTGCTTGCGTCCGCGCGGTTATCTGGTGCTCTACGGTCAATCGTCAGGTCCGGTGCCTCCCTTCGATCCGCAAGTGTTGAATGTCAAAGGCTCGCTCTTTCTCACGCGTCCGATGCTCGCACACTACACGGCGAACCGCGCGGAACTGTTGCAACGTGCTAGCGCGCTGTTCGAGTGGATGCGCGCGGGCAAACTACACGTTCGTATTGATCGCACCTTCCCCTTGCACGCGGCAGCGGACGCACATCGCGCGTTGCAGAGCCGCGCCACCAAAGGCAAACTCCTGCTCATCCCATAAAACAAACTTTAAAGGAGGTGATGCTCCCATCCCCATCACCCAATCACCCAATCATCCAATCACCCAACCACTTAAATTCTCAGGAGGAGAAGTCCTATGCAACGTACGCTTCTGTTTGCGTTGATTGTTCTTGCGGTGTTGTTCGTCGCGTGCGCGCCTGCGCCAACCCCCGTGCCGACGCCCGCACCGCCGACCAAGGCGCCAGCAGCCGAGCCGACCAAACCACCCGCACCCACACCAACGGCAACGGTACCGCGTCCCACGCCACCGCCCGGTCGTGTCACCGTCGAGTTCTGGTTCGGGCTGGGCAAGCCGCTGGGCGATGTCCTCGAAGCCATTGTCATGGACTTTAACAAATCGCAAGACAAGTACTATGTGGATGCGATTTACAAGGGTGGCTATGCGGATACGATGAACGCGGCGATCGCTGCCTATCGCGCCGGCAAAGCCCCGCACATCGTTCAGATGTTCGAGGTGGGGACCGCAACGATGATGGCTGCCAAGGGCGCGATCAAGCCGGTGTACGAACTCGCACGGGAAACCGGGTGGAATCTCGATCCTAACATTTACATTCCGGCAGTGCGCGGCTATTACAGCGAAGGTGATAAGATGATCTCGATGCCCTGGAACAGTTCCACGCCGATAATGTACTACAACGTGGACGCCTTCAAGAAAGCCGGGCTTGATCCCGATAAACCACCCAAGACCTGGACAGAGTTGCGCGCTGCTGCCAAGAAACTGGTGGATAGCGGCGCGACCAAGTGCGGTTTCACCTTCGAGTGGCCCACCTGGACCCAACTGGAAAACTTTTCCGCCATTCACAACGTGCCGCTTGCCACCAAAGCGAACGGGATGCTGGGAATGGACGCAGAGCTCAAGTTCAATAGCGACTTGCACGTTCGCCATCTGCAAACACTGATTGATATGCAGAAGGAAGGCTCGTTCAAGTATGGTGGACGCGATGGTGCGGCAACGGTCTTGTTCCCCTCGGGTGAGTGCGGGATCATTCACGCGTCTTCCGCCGCCCGCGCGCGCATCAGTCGCGAATCCAAATTCGAGTGGCGCGTGACTTATCTGACATACTATGACGATGTGCCGGGCGCGCCGATCAACTCGATTATCGGTGGCGCGAGTCTGTGGGTGATGAACTCCCCAGGCCGCACAACCGAAGAGTTCAAAGCCATCGCCGAGTTCTTCAAGTACATCAGCAAGCCCGAAGTGGATGCCCGCTGGCATCAAGAGACCGGCTATGTACCGATCACTCACGGCGGGAACGATCTCACCAAAGCGTCAGGATACTATCAAAAGAATCCAGGTGCAGATCTGCCCTATCTGCAACTGACCCGCACTAAACCTACCGAAAACTCGCTGGGTCTCCGCCTGGGTAACATGCCGCAGATTCGCATCATCGTTTACGAGGAATGGGAAAAAGCCTTCCAGGGGCAACAAACAGCCAAACAAGCGATGGACAATGCGGTCAGACGCGGCAACGAAGTCTTGCGCGAGTTTGAAAAGATGTACAAATAGTTCTTGGCATAGGGGCGAGCGAGCCGCTCGCCCCTATGTGCGCGAGGAGAATAATGCAGCGCCGTGTGATTTTCAATAATCGTATCCTGCCTTACCTTTTGCTTCTCCCTCAACTTGTCATCACGATTATTTTCTTTTTTTGGCCCGCCAGCCAGGCGATCTATCAATCGGTGTTACGCCAGGATCCTTTTGGCTTGCGCACGACGTTTGTCTATCTCGACAATTTTCGTGAAGTGCTGAGTGATCCACTATACATCGAATCGCTGCGCGTCACCATTGTCTTTTCTGTTGCAGTGACGCTCTTTGTGATGGCAGTTGCCTTGCTACTGGCAGTGATGGCAGATCGGCAAATTCGTGGCGCGCAGACATACAGGACACTGTTACTCTGGCCCTACGCACTGGCCCCCGCCGTCGCAGCGGTGTTGTGGGTTTTTATCTTCCATCCCGCCATCGGCATCTTTGGCAAAGTCCTGGCGGCGAATTTTCAATGGGACTACAAACTGAACGGGACACACGCTTTGTTACTCATCATTCTGGCAGCCTCATGGAAACAAATCGCACACAACTTTTTGTTCTTTCTGGCGGGCTTGCAATCCGTCCCGACCGCTATCGTCGAAGCCGCGATGATTGATGGCGCGAGTTCATGGAAACTGTTTCGCACGATTCTCTTTCCTCTCATCTCACCCACCACCTTTTACCTCCTGACGATCAATCTGGTGTTTGCCTTTTTCGATACCTTTGGTGTAATCCACGCGTTGACCGGGGGCGGTCCCGGCCGCGCGACCACGACCTTGATGTATAAAGTGTATATGGATGGCTATGTCAACCTGAATCTGGGGCAATCCGCTGCACAATCAGTGATTCTGATGCTCATCGTGAGCGTCCTCGTCTGGATGCAGTTTCGCTTTATGGAAGGCAAGGTGCATTACACATGATTCCCAAAGCATTCCGCAATTTACCGGTTCATCTGATACTCAGCATTGCCGTCATCCTCTTTGCTTTTCCTGTGTACCTGGCATTGATTGGCTCCACGTGGGACGCGGCAACGATTGGACGCGGTCAGATGCCGCTCACGCCCGGGCCAGAGATGGTAGAGAACTACGTCAATGCCTTGACCGCTGCACGCGGCGAACGTATCATCGGCTATCCGGTGCAGGTCTTTCTCTGGAATAGCCTCCGAATGGCGCTCGCCATTGCGATTGGCAAGATTGTCATCTCGATTCTCTCAGCGTACGCCATTGCCTTTTTCCGTTTTCCTTTGCGGATGTTCTTCTTTGCGCTGATTTTTCTGACCCTGATGTTACCCATCGAGGTACGGATTGCACCGACGTACAAGGTGATGAGTGACCTGGGTTTGATCAATACGTTTGCTGGCTTGACGGTGCCGCTGATGGCGTCTGCCACCGGCACGCTTCTCTTCCGGCAGTTTTTTATGACGATTCCCGATGAACTCGTCGAAGCCGCCAAGATTGATGGCGCGGGACCTTTGCGCTTTTTCTGGAGTATTGCGCTACCTCTGGCGCGCACGAACATCGCCGCGCTGTTTGTGATTTTGTTCATCTACGGTTGGAATCAATACCTCTGGCCCCTTCTCGTCACCACCGATCGCAGTATGGAAACCATCGTCATCGGTATCGTCAAGATGATGGGCACGGGCGAAGCCCACACCGATTGGAATCTCATTATGGCAAGCACCGTGCTGGCGCTCTTACCGCCGGTGCTCGTCGTGATTCTGATGCAACAATGGTTCATCAAAGGATTGATTCAAACCGAAAAGTAACCTCGTTTATGCGGACAGGGCGCACTGCCCTGTCCGCTTCTTTTTTTTCTATCGCGCGCGAAAATTTTAAGGTTCGCTTTTTCAATCCTGATGTATAATCGAACACGGAAGATAAAAAACTGGCGTAACGGATGGCGTTGTCGTGAAAATCCTAGTTGTCTACAATGTAGTGGAACCGAGCCAGACAGAAGACCTGTTCTCGGAAGAAGAAGTTGTTTTTGTTGAACAACACATTGAAGAAGCGTTACGATCCTACGGGCATCTAACAGTTAGTGTACCGATTCACAATGATTTATGGACGCCTCTTCAACAGTACGACCCTAACGAGTGGTTCATTTTCAATCTCTGTGAGAGTTTTCGCAACAAGACCTATCTTGAACCGTACATCATTTCGGTATTCGAGTATTTAGGTTTTCGCTATACCGGCTCGAATCGGCACACGCTGGCCAATTGCCTCAACAAGGCGCGTGCGAAGGAGATTCTTCAAGCACACGGCATTCCCACGGCCGCGTTTCAGGTGTTCACCCCTCTCACGGTGCAGCAGCGCCATCTGGAATTTCCCCTCTTTGTCAAACCGGTGTCCGAAGATGCGAGTATCGGCATCACGATGGATTCGGTCGTGCATGATGATCGCGCGCTCCGCCGCCAGGTGCGCGTCATCTGGGAAAAATACCACGAGCCGGCGCTGGTCGAAGAATTCATTGACGGGCGCGAGTTCAATGTGACTGTGCTGGGGAACGAATCGCCGCGCGTGTTGCCCCTTTCGGAAATCAACTTTCGTCATATTGCCGATCCGTTCGCGCGCATTGTCTCGTATCGCGCCAAGTGGGTGCCGACATCCGAAGAGTACTTGAAGACGCCGCCCACGTGCCCCGCGCGCGTCAGCGAATCGCTCAAACGCCGCATCGAAGAAGTGGCGCGCCGCGCCTATCAAGCGATGGGCTTGCGCGATTATGGGCGCGTGGATATTCGGGTCAAAAATGGCATTCCGTATGTTCTCGAAGTCAATCCCAATGCCGATTTGGCACCGAACGCGGGTATTGCACGCGCGGCGCGCGCGGCGGGAATGTCCTACGCTGATCTAGCCGACGAAATCGTCCGCCTTGCCGCCCATCGCTATCGGCTCAAGGGACTGGCGCGTCCGCGTATCATCACCTATGAACTGAGAGCACGTAGCGCAGGGAGCACCGGCATCTATTCGATTCCAGTCCAGGCTCTGCTTCCTGACGCCTTGCGCGCGGCAAAAATCAAACGCGCGCGTCCCCCTGCCTCTGTCGGCATGGCCGCCTAGTGGGGATTCCTGGCAACGTCTCTATGTCTATTCAACCTCCTCAACTTAGCGACCTTCCCACGATGACGCGTATCGCCGAGACCGCCGGCGTCTTTAACACCTCTGAACTCCAGGTGGTGCGCGAAATGCTACGCGCCTTTTTCAATCCCACCCCCGATGATGATTACGAATTTGTGATTTGTCGCAACGGCACGCCCGACTCGGTGGCGGGGTTTGCTTGCTTCGGTCCCACTCCTCTGGCAGATCGCATCTGGGACCTGTACTGGATTTGTGTCGAGCGTTCCCAGCAGCGTACCGGCGTGGGGAGCCAACTGTTACAGTACATCGAAGATAAATTACGCCGGCGAGGCGCACGCGCCATTTATCTGGAAACCTCCGATTCGGAAGCCTATACCCCCGCGCGTTGTTTCTACGAACGCAACGGCTATGAACGCGTTGCCCATCTGCCAGATTTTTACGCCCCGGGCGAAGGCAAAATCATCTATCGCAAAGTGTTTCAACCGCAACTGCACAACTGATCGCGTCCCTGCGCGTCCTTTCATATCCTTCGCGTTCAAGAGCGGCGGTCGGCGGCGGCGCAGCGTCGCAGGAAAACGGGAATACGACGCTGCGTCCGAGTCCGTCGGCGGTCATTTTTCAAAAGGAGGAAAACCATGCCCCCGGATTCAGATACACTTTCGCGTCGCCAATTTCTCACCACCGCCGCGCTGGGCGGGCTGGCGTTGACCGCCTCGGCTGTGGGCGGTGCCATCGTCGGAAGCCAGAATGCCCAGAGCGCGGCAGAAGCGGAACTGGTACAATTGCGCGCGCGCCTCGACAAATACGCGCATCTCATCACCCTTTACGAACAACTGGAAAAAGTGGGCATTGATACCATCGTGGCAACCGGGATGCGTGTGATGCGCGGCGCGCTCGAGGCGTTACGCGCGGGTATTCAAATTCTCCGTGCCGGCATCGCCACCGTCGAAAATGCTCTGACCAACTTTTGGGCGTTGTTACAGGCACTGCGTTCGCCTGCCGATCTGGTCGCGCGCGTACTGACCGATCTGGTGCAAAAATTTCAAGCCGCCGAAAGCGTCATCAAAACAGCACTGAATACCGCGCTACCGCTTGCAGAAGCCATCGCCGGTTTCTTCGATTCACTCTTGCAAAAAATTCCCATCGTCGGTCCAGAGATTCGGCGCGCCACCACCGCGTTGAGCGAGTTGGTGCGCGCGATCCCTGTGGTGATTGACGCGGTGATGAACCAACTGCTCAAACCCTTGCGCGAAAACTTTTTCCCCGCGACCGGCGACCCCAAGATCAAGTTGGACTTGATCGAGCCGACGCAAAAGAGTTTGCTCGAACCACTCAAAAAATTTCTCGACGATGTGGAGAGCACCCTCGCGCGCTGGGAAAAAGACTTTGTGACACCGGTGCAAACCGCGCTCGACGAACGCGCCAGGATCCGCAAGCAAATCGCCGAGGTGTATCGCGACATCGGCTTGGTCTAGCGCGCACCGTGCCTGAGTGTGCACAAGTCTTTTCCGTCCTTGGAAGGTTACCTTGCTCGTTAATTGCGCTGTCGTTGTACGAGTGAAAAATCTTTCGCCGCTACGGGAATAACCCCTCTCATCCCCCTGCCCCCCTGCTCTCCCCGCTTCGCGGAGAGAGCAGAGGAAGTGAGAGGGTTGGTGGTGGGCGGCAAAGCCGCCTGCCACCAACTCCTCCTTTACCTCCCCCTCCTCGTTGGGGCGAAAATCTTTCGCCCCAACGAGGAGGGAGCAAAGGGGGAGCTCCACCTCCTCAAGAGGCTTCGTCTGGCTGTCGCCGCATAACCCGATGAGTCTGAATTATGTGAAAGGGCACCAGGGGGTAGGGCTATTTCCCGATTTCTTTTTGTCAATGTCCCCTTCGCTCAAACACCAGTTCTTGCTCGATCCCACCATCGTGTTCTTGAATCACGGCTCGTTTGGTGCCACACTGCGCCCTGTGTTCGAGGCGTATCAGCAGTGGCAGCGCGAACTGGAACGCCAGCCGGTCGAATTTCTGGGACGTCGTTTTACCACGTTGATGCGCGAGGCGCGCGTCGCGCTCGCCGCGTACATCCACACCGAGCCGACCAACGTGGTGTATGTGCCGAACGCGACGACTGCGCTCAACATCGTTGCGCGCAGTTTGCCACTCAGACCCGGCGATGAAATCCTCACAACGGATCACGAGTACGGCGCGATGGATCGAATGTGGCGCTTTATCGCGCACAAGACCGGCGCGGTGTACAAACAGCAAGCCATTCCCGTTCCCGTTACCACGCCAGAAGATTTCGTCGCGCGATTCTGGGCAGGCGTCACATCACGCACGCGCGTCGTCTTCCTCAGCCACATCACTTCGCCGACCGCGCTCATTTTTCCGGTGCGTGAGATTTGTCAGCGCGCGCGTGCGGCGGGCATTCTCAGCATCATTGATGGCGCGCATACGATTGGACAAATTCCGCTCGATGTACAAGCCACCGGCGCCGATTTCTATACATCGAATCTGCACAAGTGGTTGTGCTGTCCCAAAGGTTCGGCGTTTTTGTATGCGCGTCGCGAGGTGCAACAGCTCGTCGAGCCACTGGTTGTGAGTTGGGGATACGAATCCGAAACACCAGGGGAATCGCGTTTCATTGACGAGCAAGAATGGACAGGTACGCGCGATATCGCGGCGTACCTGAGCACACCGGTTGCCATTCGCTTCTTTGAGGAGAATCAGTGGAACGACGTGCGCGCACAGTGCCACTATCTGGCGCGCATTGCGCGCGCGCGCATCACCGCGCTCACCGGCTTGCCGCCCCTCTCGCCCGATTCGTCCGCGTGGTACGCGCAGATGGTGACGTTACCGCTGCCTGAATGCGATACGATGCAACTCAAGACGCGCTTGTACGACGAGTTTCGCATCGAAGTTCCCATCGTCATCTGGCAAAAGCGTCCGCACCTTCGCGTTTCGATTCACGCATACAACACCCTTGAGGACGTGACGCGGTTGGTGGAGGCGCTTGCGGAAATCTTTGACGAAGGACGGAGGACGAAGGACGAATGACGAAGGACGAAGGACGAACGTCACATTCCACACACCTCTCCGATCAATCCATTCCCGAACGCGCGGTGGTCAAGCCAGACGCGCTCAAAGAACCGCCAGCGCCGGCGCGCGTAATGTCCATCCACGCGCATCCCGACGATCAAGAGTTTACCGTTGGGGGAACGTTGGCAAAATGGGCGCGCGCGGGAAGTGAGATCGTTACCGTGTGCATCACCAGCGGCGAGTCGGGTTCTAACGAGCGCACCGAACCGAATCTAGCCAAAGAGAAACTGGCGCGGATTCGCGAGGAAGAACAACGCGCGGCGTGTCGCGTGCTGGGCATTCAGCACGTCGAATTTCTGCATTATCCCGATGGCATCTTGCAACCCACGCTGGAACTGCGGCGCGATCTGACGCGGCTCATTCGCCGCTACCAGCCCGACATTGTCGTTTGCGGCGACCCGACCGTACGGTTCTACGGCAACAGTTATCTGAACCATCCCGATCATCGCGCCGCTGCCGATGCCGCGCTCGATGCGGTGTTTCCTTCCGCCGGCACACGCTTTATTTTTCCCGAACTGCTGGACGAAGGTCTGGAGCCGCATCAGGTCAAAAAGGTGTTTATTCACGGCTCGGAAAAAAGTGAGATGTACGTTGACATCAGCGCGACCATCGAAATAAAAATCGCCGCGTTGAAGGAGCACAAGAGTCAACTCGGCGATTGGGACCCCGGCGAAATGTTGCGCGAGTGGGCGCGCGAGGGCGCGACGGCACACGGGCTGGAGTTCGCGGAATCATTTCGGGTGATGATTCTGAAAGAGGAATAAGCATCGTCGCCGATTTTTCGTCCTGGACGCATTTACAAGTCGGGGGAGGAGCAACAGGCGACTAAAAGTCGCTGCAACCATCACGCCAAGCCTGCCTTCGCGTATCTACTCAGCCACTGGCATTGCTCGCTGTCGGTTAGAAACCGACGGCTAATGCAAGCCGATGTCTGAGCCTGAATTTTGCCGTCGTTCCCTGGGAACAACCCCACTCATCCCCCTGCCCCCTTCTCTCCCCGCAAAGCGGGGAGAGAAGGGGCATCGGGAGTGTGTGTGGGGGCGGACGGCTTCGCTGCCCACACCACATTCCCTTCCTTGGTTCCTCCTCCCCACGCCGCAGAGCGGCGTGGGGAAGGGGGCAAGGGGGTGGGGCTTTTCGCGATGGATAGGACGGCTGAGGGCGAAAAATCTTTCGCCCCTACTTTTGCATGGTTAGTCCACGCGCACGCGCGTCAAAACGATCTGTCCACTTGCGGTAACGAATTCTTGTGACGACGGCGCGAGCGTCTCGTTCGTCAGTGGATTGTAGAGCGCGACGCGTAGCACGTACTCGCCCGGCGTGATGTGCGGCGGCACGCGCAAGCGAATCGGCTGGCGCAGAATTTCGCCGGGCGTCCACCGCGAGGTACCGAGCGCGTTGCCGATGGGAATTTCGTCGGATGCGGCAACGACGGTGCCATCTTCCGCAAATAAACCGATGTACAGCCGCGCGTCCACGTTCGTTGGTTCGCGCGCTTGCCAGTACACCTCCACATCGAGCGACGCGCCGGCGCGCAGCGTCGTTGACGCCGGCGCAAACCCCACCAGCACGATGCGCGTGCCGAGCAACATCTCGCGGCGCGTCACGTTGTCAGGCAACGCATCGAGCGGCGCGCGCGTGGTCAGATACCCTTGCACGCGCGCGTACGATTCGCCGGCAAACCCTTGATCATCGAAGAGGCGTCCGCGCGTCGCGAGATACTCGCGAATGACACCATCGGGATCAACCACCGTGTCGTACAATCGCAACATCCAGACGCGCGGATGCGCGGCGAAAACGCGGTCGAGCGCGGCGCGCGTTTCGTCGGCGGTCGTCGCGTAGAAATCGGATTCGGGATTGCCCCAGCCCAGATTCGGCGCGCCGCCGATGGAGCCGGTTTGGAGAACGACAGCGTGTTGCGTGTGGCGTGATGCGTATTGCGTGAGGCGTCCGCGCCAGTCAATCGGCAAATCAGAGTAGTAGAGGAACGCGGTGTAGGTGTAGCCCGCGTTGATGAGAATTGCATCACTGGGACGCCAGCGTTCGGTGAGGTAATGCACCGCGCCGCGCAAATCGTCTTTGGCATAGCGCGGGTTGTGCCAAAAGTTGTAGGCCGAAAGAGTTAAGAGTGAAAAGTAGAGAGTAAAAAATAGTAGGCGAAGGATAAACGACGAAAGACGAAAGACGAAGGACGAAGGACGAAGGACGAAGGACGAAGGACGAATTTTTTCCAGTCCCAGCGCGAGCAAAATGTAGAACGCTGGCGAGTAGGTAAAGAGGTAACGCACGTGGTAGAGCGGTTTCCAGAGTGAAAGCGCGTAGATGATCACGAGTGGGACGAGTGTGTAGCCCAGAAGGAACAGTGGACAGTGAGTCAGTGAGTCAGTGGGACAGTGGGACAGTGAGTCAGTGGAACAGTGGGACAGTGAATGGTGGTCGGCGGTCAGCGGTCGGCGGTCAGCGCGAAACGCGAACGTGATCACAACCGCGATGATCAACAAGATCGGAAAAACAGTAACCGGCTCAACCGATTGTCCGAACGCGAGCGCGGCAAACGATTCGAGCAGCACCTCAGGCAGCGCGGTGAACGAACGCCACGGCGGCACGGGCGGATCCGTCGCCTGCCGAAACGCAATCGGCAGCCACGGCGCGTAGAGCACGAGGATGGCGAGTTGGGAGAAAAGCCACCGGTGTAATTGGAGATTGGAGATTAGAGATTGGAGATTACGAATCTCTAATCTCCAATCTCTAATCAGCCAGACCAGCGCGGCAAGATTTTGAAAGACGAGCAAAAAAGCAAAGTAGTAGAGCGTGTACACCCCTAACGCGCTGACGGTGACGTAGGCAACAAAAACCCACGCGGCGGTCGGCGGTCGGCGGTCAGCAGCCAGCTGTTGGCGGTCAATGGTCAACAGTCGTACGAACAAGTAGGTAGACGCCAATCCCAAGAACGCGCCGAGCGTGTACATTCGTACTTCTTGCGAGTACCACAGGTTGTACGGTGAAAGCGCGACGAGGAGCGCGGCAAGGCGCGCAACGCGCGCGTTGAACCACGCGCGCGCCACGCGATAGACCAGCGCGACAAGCAGCACGCCAAAAAAGAGCGAAACAAACGCGACGGCAAATTCCGACCAACCCGCGAGGCGTCCCCACACGTGCAGGAGATAGTAGTAGAGTGGCGGGTGAATATCGCCAGCCGTGTGCCGCGTGAGCGCGAGCACATCTTTTTGCGCCAGAATCACGCTCACCGTTTCGTCGTACCACAAACTCGCTGCGCCCAGACGATACACGCGTAGAGCGAACGCGGCAAGCAGAATCAGGACTTGTGCCAAGTCAGCCCCCCTGTCATTGCGAGCCGCACAGCGGCAAAGCCATCGCCAAACCGCAATAGGGAATTGCTTCGTCGTAACTACTCAGCGCCGGGCATCGCTCGCTGTCGGTTAGAAACCGACGGATAATGCAAGCCGATGGCTGAGCCTGAATTTCGTCATCGTTCCTAGGGAATAACCCCACTCATCCCCCTGCCCCCTTCGGGTGTATTTCAGTTTGGGGGCAAATTGCAAACCGCATGCCACATTTCATCAAACCGACCGCTGAGCAGTGCCGTGCGGATCGGCAGGAGGTTCTCAGCACCTGAACGACTCCA
>DAOTYB010000042.1:0-5715 GCA_034435315.1 Anaerolineae bacterium
CCAAAAGCCAGGCGTACAATTCAATCGTTTGATGGGCGACCCGAGCCCACGTGTATTTTTCGGTTACTAATGCTTTGCCGCGCCTACCCATTGCTTGCAATTCCTCAGGGGAACGAGTAATGGCATCGAGGAGCGCCTCTCCAATCGCTGGCACGGTTGGCTCGACCCACCAGCCGCAACGATGCGTAACGAGTTCCTGCCAAGGCGCACCCTTGGTTGTCAATACCGGTACACCAGCCCCCAGGGATTCCAGAACAACGGCAGGCGATCCCTCGCTATGAGATGGCAGCACCAAGAGATCCGCCGCCGTAAACGCGTCGCGCTTACTCTGACCATACAGCGGTCCAACAAACTGAACATACGGCTCTAGCGATAATTGCTTGACGAGCGATTCGACTTCGTTTTGGTGTCCAAATTCGTTTACGCCCGCGATCACAAGTTTCCAGTTTTCCAAATGAGGTTTTAATTCGGATATTGCCTGTATCAATGTTGGCAAATTCTTGATGGGTGTGATGCGCCCAAGAAACAAAAGGAGGCGCGTGTCCTTTGGCAGTCCAAATCGGTGACGGAACGCAGCACCATCGCCCTGGCTCAGCAGCCAGTCTTCGGAGATGCCGTTAGGAATCATTGCAATCGGGTTCTTTAATCCGAATTTTCTGAATCCCTCTGCTTCACGCGCAGAAAGGGCATGCAGACAAGCCACCTTGTCCAAATTCTCGCGTTCGTACAACAAAAGCACCAACCGTTTTTTCCAGATTGAGCGACGTAATGCCCACGCATCCAATGAACCATGTGGAGCGATCACAGTTGGCTTGCCTGTTTGGGCGCGCCAGCGATTGGTAACGCGCGACGTGGCAGTCCAGATGCCGTGCTGGTGAATCACGTCAAACTCGTCAGCGCGCTGCGCGATGGCGCGCTCCATCGCAGGCGAATATGCCAGCCGCTGCGGTCCTGCAATCGGAAAAGTGCGAATCGTATTGGGCAACAGGTGGTTTTCTTCCTCCAACTCCCGCGCTTCGGTTGCTAAATCGCAAGACCAGATTTCGGCGCGATGCCCCAGCGCCTGTTGCCCGCGCGCCAGGTTCAGCGCGACGGGACCGATGCCGAAGGAGCATTTACCAACGTGGGAAGCGAGGTGGAGGACGCGGAGTGGGGTCATTGGCGAAAAGCCCCTCTAATTTCTTGCCAGGGTGGTATGGGTTTGTCTTTCCCATTGTACACATGTTCAAACACGACTTGAAGATACGCAGCGGCTGAACTTCCAGTGATACACCCGGACCAATCCCTTATCCGCGCACGCAAGTTTTGACTGACAGATCCCTGTTCAAGTCGTCGGGCAATCGCGGATACCAGAGCATCCAGATTATTCCTGGGCACGACTTCCCCGCGCCATTCTTCCCCTAAAAGATCCTTAGCGCCGCAATGATCTGTACATATCACAGGCGTGCCTGCCATCAATGCCTCATTCACCACTGCTCCCCAACCATCGTAACGGCTTGGCAAAACGAGCAAGTCGGATTCTGAAATTATCTGACGCACTTGCTGATTTGGCAATGCTCCGCACCAGCTAATCGCTTGAGCAACACCTTCGAGTCCCGCTATTTTTTCCAGCCGCGCACGTTCTGTTCCATCTCCCACAATAATCAAATGCGCCCGTCCCGAGGGTAATCTCCCTAATGCCCTAATCAGCAAATCAACCCTCTTTCGGGGAATCAGTGCCGCTACACACACGATGTGAAATAGACGCGGTTGCTCATTCTTCTCATAACTCATTGGAGGTACATTGAACTGCTCAACAAAATAGCCAAATGGAAACACTTTCTCCATAGGATAACCGCATTTTGTAAACCAACGCACCCCCATTTGCCCCATCGCCAGCACAAACTGCATTCGCTCACCAAAGAGCATGCGCCTTACCGAATGTTTTAGCCAGCGCAGAGGTCCTTTCCATCCATCGGGATCAGATGCTTCACTCATCAATCCCATTTTACACTTGCTCTGTGCAGCCTTGCGTAACGCATATCGTCCCCACGGATATTCAAGCGCTGCGCCAAATGCATGGATTGTATGTTCTGGATCCTCTCCAAGTATACGTTCAATTTCCTCACGCTGAGGGCGTACGACAATATTGACACCCCCAAAATCGGGGGTATCCCAGCCCAGCGCGCGGCGATCTGGCGAAACCTCCTCATCAACTACCATTGTTGCTCGCCATCCTAAACGCACAATACCACGCATCAAGGCAGACTGATGGATAGCTAATTGGTTGGTCCAGTTCACAAAGTGCATCATCGCGACAATTTCCCTAACGCCTTACGCCATAAAGGAACGTTTCCAAATTCAGGACGAAGATCTTCGTTGCTATAAATTTTGATTGTCCGTTCGGATACTGGTGCATGCTGTCGTTTTCCTGCCATACGTCCTTTTCGATCTGCTTTCCATACTTGGACTATTGCGGACGTTCCAAAGAATCGCATACCGTGAAATGTTCGCGCAATTAATAGTCTATTAGCATAACATTTTGCCATTGATTCAGGAAAGTTCTTGTATAGGATCCGTGCGTAATTGTATGTCCATCTCAGGTAGCGATCAAGTCCGTGGGGACCTGGACGCATAAACGAGTAATGCAAAGCAACTACTTCGGAAAAATAAACGCACCGATACCCTGCATCGTATAAGCGAATAGAACTGTCCAATTCTTCCCCACCGAAAAAACATTCTTCATCCAAGAAACCAATTTTTTCCAACGCTTCCTTGCGAAAAGCGTGAGCAGCGCCGTGATAATTCGCTATTTCAACTCTCTGATTTCCATGGGGGTTTTGAGGCAACTTAGTTTCACCATGAATCACTAATGGACAAAACACCCCAAGCGTAGGATCTTGCCCGAAAGCACTTGCAATATGGCCAAATTGATCAGGAGACAAAAAAGCATCGTCATCCAGACATAGGACGATTTCGCCCACAGCCCTTTTTAGTCCCACATTTCTACCGCCAGCAACTCCCAAGTTTCTGTCATTGAGGACCAATGTGATTTCTGGATGCTTCTTCTGCAACTCTGTTAAGAATTCTCTCGTTCCATCAGTTGAATTGTTATCCACCACGATGATTTGAAATTCATCAGGATAATGACTTTCGGAAAGCAGACGCGGAAGATTCCTGGATAACTCGTCCAAGCGGTTGTGTGAAAGGATAACGATTGAAACCTGAATCACCATTGAACATTCTCCAGTAGCACCCTATTGTCCATAGACCATACTAGGCGGAATCCATTTAACCCAGCGATAAACGACTCCACGGTAAGTCCTGTTATGTCGGGGTGCACTTCCCCCACCAGGAAGCGCACATGAGCGATGTTCGAGAAGGCAGCAAAGACTATCCCCTCGGCGCCCTCAATGTCGAATTTCAATAGGTCAATGGTATGAATGTTATGCGATTCCATGACGTGATCAATGGTAGTGCTTGCGACCTTGATGCTTCGTGTTGCTTCCGATCTTTCCACAACTGAAGAAGAGTAATGCTGATCTGATATTTGATAGAGCAACAGCGTCTCATCGTCACTTCTCCACACGGCCTTCTCGATAAGTGTGACTCTGTCCATAAAGTTGCATTGCCCAAGGTTTAGCTTGAACATCTCAATATTTTCTGGGTCAGGTTCAAAAGCGTAGATTTGCGCTGAAGGAAAACGCAAGGCAAAGTACAAGACGGATGCACCGATGTTGCTCCCGAGGTCGAATATGACCCTCGGTTCGAAATGCAGTGCTAATGCATAGTGTTCATCTACAAATATTTCGCGGTAAACTGCCAAGTCAATTGCGTGCTTGACTCCGATGCAGACTATTGATTGGAATACTCGTATTTTGATCCTCCTGGGTTCACGGAGAGACGGAGAGTGCCCCAAGCGCCACAGCACCGTGAACCAAAGATGGAGAATGATAATCATTAACCGATCTTTTAAGGTCGCACCCAACCGTGCCATGGCAATAACTTTAGATGGATATCTAAGCACAAGCTCAATAAAACTCATACTGTTTCCCCTACGGAAGCACAGAACAAAGCAAATCATAAAACGTGGTTTGGATTGTTGGGAGATGGTGATTTTTCATAGCAGTACGTTGGGCGCAGGCGAGGAGACGCTGCCGCTCATCTTCTCTGGTGATCAGCACCTCAAACGTTTGTGCTAACAACAGAGGGTCTCGTCGGTCTACAACGGCAGCCCAGCCGTCTTCCCTGGCATAGCGAACGATCCCTGTCATCGGATCCGAATAGACAACGATCGGTCGGCCGCTGAACATGAAAAGGTGAGCTTTGGATGATACGCTTGACCGAATCAATGATGCTGTTTCATCGAATCTCTCCGGCAGGAAAAGAACATCCGCAGCGCGCAATACAGACACGAGCGCGTCATGCGAAGGACAGGGCTGGAATTGAATGAACCTAAACTTATTGCCGAGTTCCGCGACTTGAGAAAACTGCACAGGGAACACGGTCGCACGTATATTAAATCCCTTAGAACTCAAGATTCCACATGCCTCATCAAGATCAAACAACAAAGGTAACCTATGCCGATCAAAGGATCCCGTACTGACAATCCAGAACACCTCTGATGAAACCTGTCTACAAGGCACCATTGTTTCAAATCGGCTTACATCATCCCCGTGCATTAGTACTGTGAATTCCTTATCATACCGTTTGCGGTATTCCTCCTGCATAAAAGGGTTGAACGCTAGACATACAGTTGCGCGATCAACCAACTGACGCGCGGAAACGATCACGGTACGACGTGCCAATCGCGCCAGAATGCCTTTGCTGCCTAATTCCGGGCGATAACAATTCTCCGACCAGTCGTCTGTAGGATAGTACACAATTGGCAACCGAAACCGTTTTGCCAGCATCAACGGTAGCCATGTAAAGGCAAGATTGTACCCTTGTGCAAAAATAAAGTCTGGACGAAAATACTCGACCCATTCCGTCATGGCTCTTGAAAGCCGTGGCCTAAAGATCAATTCATATAGCCCTGTATCCATCAACATCCGATTGCCAAATACGCGCAGGGTGGCTACTCTTGAAATACTCGCCCTGTTTCCCGTTAAAATTGGCATCTCCTCCGCGCTTTCCTTTAGCGCTTCGGACTTTAATTTGTAAAAGAGCCACCCTAACCGACGATCTCGCGGTCCAAGTTTGTAGTAATGACCAAAGTATCCAGCATCACCATTATCCCCACCGCTATAAATCTGCGCGAGATTTTCCTTGGGCCATCTGGCAAATAGATTGCGTAAAAGCAGCCCGTTATTGAAATTATCGGCAGCGTTGATGCGCCCCATCACTACCACAAGCACGCGCGGATATTTCATAGCGCTTTCACAGTTCCGTTGTTGTGTGAATCGCCAGAACTGGCAAGCACCTGCCGATAAATCTCAATCTGATTGCGCACAATCCGCTCAGGGTCATTCCGCACCAGCGCGATCTCCCTGGCGCGCTTGCCGATGCGTTCTGCCAGCGCTTGGTCCGTCAACAAGCGTTCCAGTTGATAAGCGCACATCACTTCATCGCCCGCAGGAAAAAAGAGCACAGATTCCTCGTCACGCGCCAGTGAGGGGAGGCCGCCCACGTATGAAACAACCAGGGGGATTCCGAACATCATTGATTCCTGCATAGCGGTCGAACAATTCTCAATAAACGTCGGCAGCACCATCGCAGATGCCTGCCGCATTTGCT
>DAOTYB010000043.1:0-13966 GCA_034435315.1 Anaerolineae bacterium
ATATTTAGCCGACCAAAGTACCTAACATCGCGTTGCAGACAATTCGATCCGATTGCGGATACTGAAAGTTGCGACCCGTGATGAAAACATCACGTATCTGAAAGAGTTGCAGACAATTCGATCCGATTGCGGATACTGAAAGTCTGGGTACTAAGATTCGGGCGACAGTTACCCAAGGTTGCAGACAATTCGATCCGATTGCGGATACTGAAAGGAACAGTACTATCAGGTGTACGACCATCGTTTTTTGAGTTGCAGACAATTCGATCCGATTGCGGATACTGAAAGAAAACAACCTTCAGAAACATCTTCAGAACAATCGTCGTTGCAGACAATTCGATCCGATTGCGGATACTGAAAGCTTTCTAGTATAGGATTCATCGAATCTTAACGAGAGTTGCAGACAATTCGATCCGATTGCGGATACTGAAAGATAGATGCTGATGATCAGCACAGTGTCCTCGTGGTGTTGCAGACAATTCGATCCGATTGCGGATACTGAAAGGTTTGCGTAATCTGTTCGTGGTGCGTAGCAATTTGGTTGCAGAGGGTAGGACAAGTCCTGACTGGTTACGCCTGCGTCAAAGCCAACTGGACATAAAAGTGTAACCAGTCCAATGACTGGTTACACTTTGCGCGTCGCCGCAGATTCTCTGCGCAACCTTAACAACTCAATCATCTTCCCTTTGCTCTTGCCGCAGTCGCTGGAGGAAACGCAGGTTGATCAGAATGTAGATGAGCGTGTTGCGATTCGCAATCGCAGAGCCACTGCGGAGATGCGGACGTTCAATGCCCAGAGCGACGGCTTGCGAATTGATTCGCTCAACGGCAGTGCGTTGATGGTAAATCTCTTGGCAGCGCACACTGTCCCGATCCAAGGTGTAGCGCAAGCGCGCGCCAATGCTCGTCGGCATCTCGGCTGTACATCCACCGCGCTGCCAATTGCGATGACGCACGGGACAATGGCGTTGCGTCTAGGTTGGAAAACGGAGTGGACACACATACTTGCCGCGCTCGTGTTTGATGATGCACTTGGTGCGAGCGGTGAATGTGAATTTCAAGGGCATCGCTAGACCGGCTGAGCAGAGTGGCCAGCCGTTCGGATCGAACCGACGACCGCTCGCGCGATAGCCGCCCTTCTCCGAAAACGGCACGGCGGCAAAGCCAAAATCGGGCTGATTTTCACGGTAAAAATAGGCGTACACATACCACGCGTCGAAGGCGGCATCGAACGTGCCATAGCGCGGACGATAACCCAAGCGCTGTTCGGTTTGTGCCATCAACGGGAAAAAGTATGTGACGTCACCTTGATCGAACGGTTGTGTCAGTTCGGCGATCACAAATTCGCCCCAGCCCGGCACTTTTGCGACGACGATGCCAGAAGCGTAGCTCCAGTAATATTCGCCGACGGACACGGAAGACGCGGGCACTGAATTGTGTGTGGGGGTCATGCGATTATGGCGGCGTTTGCAGCCGAGGCGGCAGTCGGGATCGCCGACCGGTTGTTTAGTTTTGTCGAAGCGATTGGCGACATACGCTTTGGGATTGTTCTCTTTGACCCAGGCGATAATGTGTTTGGTGTCGAGTGAACCGCAGTCGGGGGTGGGAATGTGACGTGCGGCAAGTTCTGTGCAAATCACCCGGACGCTATCGGCGAGCAAAAACTGGAGTGCCGCATTGGGGACGTTTCGCAAGAGCCGTGTGAAATGGCGATGCGTCGGTAGGCTGGCAGGGGTACTGAAACCGAGGGGCATTTCGGGGGTAAGCACGAGTGGAAAGCCGAGCAGCCATCTAAACTCAAGTGTCCCATGACCGATAGCGTAACCAGTCGCTGACTGGTTACGGTTTCCTCAGCTGGGGATGAGATTCAAGGCACTACAGAGCTGGAAAAGCGTAACCAGTCATTGACTTGTCCTACCCTCCTGACTAGCCACTCTGTCAGTTCCATTCCCATTTTTCCTCTCCTGTATTCTCTTCTGTATCCTCGGAATGCCGACACACGAGCAGCTTATTTTTATACAGATAAAGCCGGTTGCTGTCAACAACTGGAAACTAAATATTTCCTGCCCAAGAACAGGTATCCTCCACAGTTGCAGACAAAATGTGAACAGCACGCAGGGCTGCCCCCAAACTGAAACATCCCCTCGCGCCGTGTAAAATTTGTTCAGACCTGCCGCGCGTGGTATAATGGTATCGGCTTTCTTTGCCACTCTTCCGTTCAGGAGTTCCATGCGAAACGTGATGCTTGTTGTACTGATGGTGGGTCTCTGGCTGGTCGCAACAGGATGTGCGAGCATAGCGGGGATGAGTGTGCCAACAGAAACACCCTTTCCCACCAAAGTTGCCCGTGTGGCTACGCCTTCCATGCCTGCCACGACTGCTCCCACGCTCCCTGCGGCAGTCACGCCGGCGTCAACCCCTTCTGCGAATACACCGACTCGCGGTGCGGCTAGCGTGCGAACGCCCACCTTACCTCCTGTGCCGGTAGGTAAAGTCACTTTGCTTCCCGATTCGATGCCGCCGGTCAAACCGATGCGTATGCAATCGCCCGAGTATGGCGCGCAAGCGTTCTTGTGGTGGCGCGCCGAAACCGCCCATCGTGACCTCACGCTGATGCGCGAGGCGGGCTTGACGTGGGTCAAACAGACCTTTGCGTGGCGTGATATTGAAGGCGCCAAAAAAGGTACGTTCAACTGGGAAAACGCGGACCGGGCTGTGCTCCTCGCGAATCAGTTTGGTATTGATATTCTGGCGCGCGTGGACAACGCGCCCGATTGGGCTGCTCCCGGTTGTTTCAATCCCGCGAAAAAGCAAATGGGTCCCGCGCGCAATATGCAGGACTGGCTCGATTTTCTCGACGCGCTTGTCAAACGATACAAGGGTCGCATCCGCGCCTATGCCATTTGGAACGAACCGAACCTCGCGCGCGAGTGGTGCGGGCGTCCACCGAATCCGGTCGAGTATGCTGCGCTACTCAAAGCATCGTACGCTAAAATCAAATCTATTGATCCCAACGCCATCGTCGTAAGTGCCGGTCTGACGCCCACCTCGGCTTACAACGATGAGGCGATGCCCGACGAGATGTTTCTGAGCAAGATGTACGACGCGATGAAGAACAACTCGACCGGCTATTTCGATGCACTCGGTTTGCATGCTCCCGGCTATAAAGCCCCACCCGAAATGAGTCCGGACGAGGTCGTCAAAAATCCAGCCTACAACAACAACGAGCCGGTCACCGGACGTGTGTACTGCTTTCGTCACGTCGAAGATATGCGCAAGATTATGGTCGCGCGCGGCGACGCGAACAAACAAGTCGTGATTCTGGAATTCGGCTGGACGATGGATCCGATTCACAAAGAGTACGCGTGGTTCGCGGTGGACGAGTCCACTCACGGACAGTACATCGTGCGCGCGTTCCAGTGGGCAAAACAAAACTGGTCGCCATGGATCGGTGCAATGTTCGTGATTTATGTGGCAAATCCCGATTGGACGGAGCAAACCGAAGAGTATTGGTGGGCTATCACTAAACCGGATGGCACACCGCGCGGCGCGTATATACGCATCAAAGCGATGCCCAAGTAGCATCGTTCGACGGCGTGTCTGTGCAAGTGCGCGAACGTGACGTGGGTGTAATCGCGTATCGGGTAGGAGGCAAACGATGAAACTCAGACGTGCTTATGTTGCTGTCATCCTTCTCATTATCCTGTTGAGTTTGATGCTCTTTTCAAAATGGTTTGGCTGGGGAATGTAAAACAGCCTTTCGTAAGGAGACAGAATGGGGCTATTAGGTCTTGGTTGGGTTGATTTGACCATCCTCCTGGTCCTTGCTTTCGCGCTGGTCATCGGATACGTGCAGGGGATACTTCGTCAGGTCATCTGGTTAGCCGCGCTGTACATCGCCATCGTTCTGGGTACACAGTACCATCTTGTGGTAGGAGAGTGGATTCGCACGCTGACGTTTCAAACGCATCCCAGTCGCATTGTGAACGTGGTAGCGTTTCTCATCATCGTGACGGTCGTATCGTTTCTCCTCAGTTGGCTGGCTGCCGATGCTTATCCAGGTGAAAAGATAAAGATCTTTCCTCTGTTGAATCAATTCGGTGGCAGTATTCTTGCTATCATCACAACGATGGTGTTCCTGGGCCTGTTGCTACGTATCATCAACTTTGCTGTGGGTGAATCCTGGCCCTACTACGATGCTCTCCGTCTTACCATCGCACAAGGCTTGCGCGTGTCTCTCCTGGTGCCGCTACTCGAATCGCTCCAGGAGCCGATTATTGGAACGATCATCCCCTGGCTACCGGGAGGCATTCTGCCCGCGATCTTGGTGCCCTGATCCAGACTTGTCCTTTGTGCCGATGCTCCGCAATAGCATCCGTGAATGAATCCCAAATACCTGCGCCTTCTGGAATTCGATAAAATTCGCGCGCGCGTCGCCGCGCATACTGCTTTTGCTGCCAGCGCGGCACTGGCACACGCGCTCACTCCCTCCACCGATGCCGACGAGATCGCGCGCGGCCAAGCCGAAACGAGTGAGGCGCGTCTGCTTCTCGACCAAAACATCAGCGCAGGTGTGCAAGGCGCGCGCGATGTGCGCCCCCTCACGCAACACGCTCGTCGCGGTGCGCTCCTCACCCCCAGCGATTTGCTCGATGTGCGACAAACACTGCTCGTTACGCGCGCGCTACGTCGTTCTCTCACTCGGCTGACCCAGTGCCCGCGTCTTGCCGAACGCGCGGCGGGACTCGTCGAACTACCCGCGCTTGTCGAGGCAATCGAACGCGCTATCAACGACCGCGCCGAAGTCGCGGACGTGGCTTCGGACGAACTGGCACGCCTGCGCCGCGAACTCGAAACGCAGCGCGCGCGTCTGCTCGAAAAACTGCAACGCATTCTCCAATCCCCCTCCAACACCAAATTCATTCAGGAACCTATCATCACCGAACGCGATGGTCGTTACGTCATTCCGCTGCGCGCGGAAGCCAAAGGGAGAATTCCCGGCATCGTGCACGACACGAGCGCGAGTGGCGCGACTCTGTTTATCGAACCGCTCGCTGTTGTCGAGATGGGCAATCGTGTGCGCGAGTTAGAACGCGCCGAGGCGCGCGAGGTCGAACGCATCTTACGGGAACTCGCCGCGCGCGTCGCCGCGAACGCCGATAAGATTGACACCAATGTCGCGATCCTTGCTGAAATTGACCTTGCCTTTGCAAAGGCAAAGTATGCCGAAGAGATTGATGGTGTTCAGCCTGAGATGAGAGATGAGAGATTGGAGATTAGAGATGATCAATCTCCAATCTCCAATCTCCAATCTCCAATCGCTGATCTCCAACTCCTCGACGCGCGACATCCGCTCCTCGATCCGCAAACGGTCGTGCCGATTTCGCTTCATCTGGGCGGTGAGTTTTCGATTCTGGTCATCACGGGTCCCAACACCGGCGGCAAGACCGTCACGTTGAAAACGGTCGGCTTGCTTGCGCTGATGGCGCAAAGTGGCTTGCACATTCCCGCGCGCGTCGGCTCGCGCCTGCCGATTTTCTCCGGCATCTACGCGGACATTGGCGATGAACAATCCATCGAACAATCACTCTCGACTTTTTCGGCGCACTTGAAAAACATCATCGAGATTTTGCAGCAAGCCGATGCGCGCTCGCTCGTCCTCCTCGATGAGTTGGGGGCTGGCACGGATCCGGTGGAAGGTGCCGCGCTGGCGCGCGCGATTCTGCTGCATCTACTCAAGCGTCGCATCCCCGCGCTGGTTGCCACGCACTATGCCGAACTCAAAGCGTTCGCGCACAACACGCCGGGCGTGCAGAACGCGTCGGTGGAGTTTGATGTAGAGACGCTCGCGCCGACGTATCGCCTGACGATTGGCTTGCCCGGGCAATCGAACGCGCTGGCGATTGCGGAACGCCTTGGGCTGGACGCGGAGATTCTCGCAGAGGCGCGGCGCGCGCTGACGCGCAGCGATGTCGAACTGGAGACGATGCTGGCGGAGATCAAACGTACGCAACAGGAGATTGCTTCGGAGCGCGCGCACGCGGAACTGGCGCGCCGCGACGCCGAACAGCGCGCGGCGGAGGCGCGTCGGCAACTTGCCGAGATTCAAGCCGCGCGCGCGGAAATTCTCCAGCGCGCGCACGCGGAGGCGCAAGCGGAAATTCAACTGGCGCGCGAGGAACTGAATCGTCTGCGACAGGAATGGCGTGCGATGCCGCTCACGCGCGAAAAGATCGAACACGTGCAAGCACAACTGGATGCGCTGGCGGAGCAATTGCCCGCGCCCACACCGCACGTCGCACCACCGCCGCGTGTCATCCTCGAACCCGGTGAAATTCGTGTGGGGGATCGCGTGTGGCTTGCGCGCCTGGGGCAAATCGGCGAGGTGCTGGCACTGGAAGAGGAAGACGCCGAAGTGCATGTGGGGAATTTTCGCGTGCGCGTCAAACGCGCCGAGTTGGGCGAACGTGTCATCACACCAACGCCGCGCGTGGAATCGGAACAGGTGACCCTGCCTCCAGTGGAATCGCCGGGGATGGAAATCAGTTTGCGCGGGATGCGCGCGGAGGAGGCGCTGGAGGCGCTCGAAAAATATCTCGATCGCGCCTATCGGGCGGGATTGCCGTACGTGCGCGTGGTGCATGGCAAAGGGACAGGAACATTGCGCAAACTCGCGCGCGCGCACTTGCGCGCGCATCCGCTGGTTGCTGCGATGCGCCAAGCCGAGGCGCACGAAGGGGGCGATGGGGTGACCATCGTCCAGTTCGTGAGTCGGTAGCGCATACGATTACCCCCCAAAAAAACACTGCCGTTTCATCGGCGGCAGTGTTTTTTGTATCTTACTCGGTAGCGGGCGCTTCGGCTTCGGGTGCTTGTTCTGGTGCAGCGAGGCGTTTCTCGCGCAGGCGTGCGGCTTTGCCGTGTCGGCCGCGCAAATAGTACAACTGGGCACGCCGTACGTGAGTATGTCCCATCACTTCGATTTTTTCGATGCGTGGCGAGTTCACGAAAAATGTTCGCTCGACACCAATCCCGTGCGACGCGATGCGTCGAACGGTAAAGGTTGTGCCCGGTCCTTTGCTTTTGCGCAAGCGCATCACCGTACCTTGAAAAACTTGAATGCGCTCGCGATCGCCCTCGATAATGCGCGTGTGCACTTTGACGCGGTCCCCCGGACGCAACTGGGGGATATTCGGATTCGGTTCACGTTTGGCAATAGCATTGACGAGATTCATTGGAAATCACCAGTAGTCAGTGTTCAGTATTCAGTGTCCAGTATTCAGTGTTCAGTGTTCGGTGTGCGGCGGACAGTATAACACGGAAAACGGAATTGCGCAAAATCAAACCCCAGAGCCGCTTTGCTCCGGGGTTGGATGCCGAGCCAGGGACTTGAACCCTGATGGACTCTCGTCCACACGCCCCTGAAACGTGCGCGTCTGCCAATTCCGCCAGCTCGGCGTTCCAGATGTGATTGTATGCGAATCGCGCTTTTTGTCAATTCGACACGATGAAGGCAATGACGGACTTGCTTGCTCTCGCGGACATCAACGCTACATCCGATGTGGTCGGTGGCAAGGGAGCCGCGCTGGCGCGTCTGGCGCGCGCTCACCTGCCGGTGCCCAACGGTTTCCACGTGACGACCACCGCGTATCATCAGTTCATCGTTGCAAACGATTTGACGACACATCTTACCGCCGCGCTCGCACAACTCGATGCCAGCCGACCGATGACCTTCGAATCGGTCGCGCAAATGGTGAGTGATCTGTTCGCGCGCGCGCCGCTGCCGCCCTCACTTGTCCAGGCGATTGATGATGCGTATCGCGCGCTCGGTCACGATGTGGCGGTGGCGGTGCGTTCGTCGGCAACCGCAGAAGACCTTGGCGAGCGATCCTTCGCGGGTCAGTACGAAACATTTTTGAACGTGCGTGGTACGGCAGCGGTGCACGAGGCAGTGAAACGTTGTTGGGCGTCGCTATGGAACGCGCGCGCGCTCCGTTATCGCGCGCAGCAGCGCATCGCACCGCGCGCGCTGGCAATTGCGGTGCTCGTTCAAGAGATGATTCCCGCCGATGTCGCCGGGGTGTTGTTCACCGCGCATCCTGTCACCGGCGCGCGCGATTGCGTCGTTATCAACGCCACGTGGGGTTTGGGCGATGCGCTGGTGAGTGGTCTCGTCACACCCGATACGTTCGTCGTCGAAAAAGCCTCGGGGCGCATCATCGAGCGCGACATTGTCGAAAAGACGCGGATGCGTGTGTGCGGGGAAGAAGGCATCGTGGAGCAAAGCGTGCCGTTGGCGCAGCAACGCGCGCCCGCGCTGGACGACGCGCGCATCGTTGAACTGACGCGGCTCGGCGTGCACATCGAACAACTCGCTGGAATGCCGATGGATGTCGAGTGGACCCTCGCGCACAATCGCTGGGCGATTTTACAAGCGCGTCCTATCACGACGCTGGGCTAGGTTTTCGGTTCGCCTAGAATTTGCACGACAAGCGTGCGCGTGCGCGGCGCGGTATCGAAATCGCAAAAGACGATTTGTTGCCACGTGCCGAGCGTCAACTCGCCATTCACGAATGGTACCGTGAGCGATGGTCCTATCAGCGCGGCGCGGAGATGCGAATGGCCGTTGTCATCGTGCCAGCGCAAGTGATGCCGATACGCGCGATGCGGTGGCGTGATTTCATCGAGGACGACGCGCAAGTCGTGAATCACACCCTCTTCAAATTCGATGGTCGTGATGCCGCCGGTCGAGCCGGGGCAAAAGATCGTGACAATGCCCGCTACAAGTTTCGATTCTCTGACTGCGCGCGCGACCGCGTCGGTAATGTCTTGCACGTCATAGCCGCCGCGCGAGCGGAGGGTCAGTTCGCGGGTGATAACCATTCCCTACCTCAAAGTCAATGAGCCAAAATCAATGAGCCAATTATCCAATGTGCCAATGAGCCAAAGGCATTTGTTCATTTGTCGTTTGTCATTCGTCATTCGTCATTCGTCCATTTGGCTCATTGGTTCATTGGCACATTGGCTCATTGAGCGAAGCGTTTGGCTCATTTGCGCCTGAGCGCATCTAGCACGCGCCACGGCGTCAGTGGAAATTCATCGAACCAGACACCGGTTGCGTCGTGCACCGCGGCGATAATCGCCGGCGCGACGGGAATGAACGGCATCTCTGCCATTCCGCGCACGCCCCAAGGTCCATCGCTGTCTGGATATTCGAGTATCACCGAATCCACTTTTTCCGGCACATCAAGAATGCCGGGAATCAGGTACGTGCTAAGATTCGGTGTGAGTACGTGTCCATCCTTCGTTTGAAAATTCTCCTGAATCGTCCAGCCCTGCGCTTGTACCACGCCACCCTCAATCTGTCCTTCGATCATTTGCGGATTGACCGCCTTGCCCACATCGTCCACGCAGGTTACACGCACGACGCGCACAAAACCGGTTTCGGTATCCACTTCGACTTCGACCGCTTGCGCCACGTAACCGTACGCCAGGTTCGGCTTGGCTTTGCCGGTTTCGGGATCATAGTTCGTCGTTTTGGGCGCGAGGTATTTGTACGTCGCAATCGCCGGGCGTTCTTCGTCCTGCCATTTTTTCAACGCGAGTTCGCACGCGCCCTTGACCGCATTGCCGCCGATGTACGTCATTCGCGACGCGGACACGCTCCCGGCATTTTCGGTCTGCGCGGTGTCGGACACGATCATTTCGATTTTTTCGATTGGCACGCCGAGTGCCGCCGCCGCAATTTGCGCGAGCGCGGTGTGCGTCCCCTGTCCGACTTCTGCCGCCGCGTGATGCACAATCACTTTTTCGATTTCCGCGCCGCCATACAACTCGACCGTCGCCGTCGCGTTCTCCTGATAGCCAAACGAAAAGCCGATGTTTTTGAGCGCGCAGGCAAAGCCAACACCCGTGATGCGTGTTGCGTGTTGCGCACCGCCTTGTCTCCTTGTCTCCCGCTCTCCTTGTCGCCGCGCTCGCCAACCAAATTCCTCAGCACATCGTTGCACGACCTGCGGCAGACTCACCGGCCCGCCCGGCAACGGCGTTTGTGTGGAAAGCAGCGAACCTTCGCGCAAAACATTTTTCAAACGCAATTCGACCGGATCCATTCCCAGTTTCTCGGCGAGTTTGTTGATTTGCGTTTCGGCGGCAAAGTGGGCTTGCGGCGCGCCAAAGCCGCGAAACGCGCCCGTAACGATGTTGTGCGTCGTGACGGTGTACGCGTCCACGTGCACATTCGGAATTTCGTACGGACCGGTCGCGCCGAACGCCGCGTTGCCCAGCACTTTGGGCGAGGTGTACATATACGGTCCCGCATCGGAGATGAGTTCGATTTGCGCGGCAACCAGTTTGCCCTCGCGCGTCGCACCGAGTTTGTGTTTGATCCACATCGGATGGCGTTTGTGATGACCGATGATGCTTTCCTCGCGCGACCAGATGATTTTGACCGGGCGGCGCAATTTGTACGCCGCAAGCGCGAGAATGATTTGCACGCTCATATCCTCGCGCCCACCAAACGCGCCACCGACGTTCGGATAGATCACGCGCACCTGCTCGAGCGGCAGATTGAGCGCGTGCGCGATTTGCTCCTGGTCTTCGTGTGTCCACTGTCCACCTACGACGACCGTCACGCGCCCGGCCTCGTCAATGTAGGCGACGCCGGCTTCGGGTTGCAGGTAGGCATGCTCTTGATACGGCGTGTGATACTCGCTCTCGACGATGACATCGGCTTGCGCGAATCCTTGCGCAATGTCGCCTTTGCGAATCGGAATGTGTTTGATGATGTTGCCGGGATACGCCGGATGCACTTGATACGCGCCCGGTTTCATCGCCTCGCGCGGATCGGTGATGGGCGGCAGGTCTTCGTACTCGACCTCGATGAGATCGCGCGCGTGTTCGGCTTGCCGTTCGGTTTCGGCGACGACGAGCGCGACTTTTTCGCCGACCCAGCGAATCTCGTCGTTGTTGAGCACCGGCGCGTCTTTGGAGCCGAGTCCAAATTCGTTCACCGGCACATCGCGCGCGGTAAAGACGTACACAACGCCGGGCGCGGCTTGCGCTTTGGAGATGTCGAGCCGTTTGATGCGCGCGTGGGGTCGGCGCGCGAACAGTACTTTCATCCAGAGTTGCCCGGGGATGTTGACATCGCCGGGGAAGAGTGCGGCGCCGGTCACTTTGGCGCGCGCGTCAAGGCGGGTGATGGATTGGCCAAGTTGGGTCATAGGAAAACCTCAGTGTTCAGTGTTCAGTATTCAGTGGATAATGTTCAGTGGGCAGTGGTCAGGTGTACGCAAAGACATCCAGCCGCACTGATTTGATGGGCTTGCCTTGTCCGCGTACCAGTTGTCGCACCGATTCCGCTGTCTCTCGACTAAAAATGGTCTCTCCGCAACGATGACAGACTACCGCCGGGATATTTTCTACCAGCACTAGTTGTCCGTCAATCCGAAATACTTCGTTGACCCGTTCCTTGCGTCCTTCCGTTGAACCACAGACGTGACATTTGAACATTATAACCTCCGCTTCCAGCAGCGTGATGCCCTCAGGAATGGGCGAAATTGTATCGGGGCGCAGCGCGCCGACGTCGTTCGTGCCTGTCCGCCACCAATCGCGCAGCGCGATGAGCACCCGCTGTCCTTAGTTACCAATCGCCGCGCATACTGCAACCGCGCCACTCACCCGAAACCGACTCTTTTCAGCACGACCGATTTGTCATCCCACGCGCGGTTGTCAAAGTCTGGCGCAGTCGAATTCATAATGACCAATTAGCAACCCACGCTGTTTTTGGGAACGATTTGCTCAGTGCATTGACTAACCTTTCATCTGCGGTGATGTACACACAATTCTCGCGCTCACTCAAAGCAATGTACAGCGCGTCGTACACAGTGCGTTCGTGGATCATTGCAATCCGCAATGCCTCCGCCAGTAACTCGATAGTAGGTGTCAATTCAATGTTCAACTCTCGAAATGCAGTAATGATTTGCTCGGCGTCCGCCTTTGCCAATCCTTGAAAGCGATATTTTTTCCAGACGATGTTACCTATCTCAGCGGCGAGTACATCAGGCGCAATCAGAGTGAACTCTCCCGATTGATAGCCATCCAATACTCGCCGCGACGCATCGGATAATGGCTCGGTCACAAACCATTTGATGACTACACTGCTGTCAACGACGATTTTGTCCATATTCATCGCTCGCGGTCTGCGCGAATCAGCTCCACGCTATCTTCCATTTCACCATAAGTTCTCAATAGACGTTCACGCAGCGCGTCAATACGGCGCACGGTCTCCTGACGGCGGTCAAGTTCCTCGATATGTGCTTGCCAGACCTCGATGAGTTTTTGAATAAACTCTTCCAGGTTATCGAATCCGCTATTGCGCGCCGTTGTCTCTAATTGCTGATAGAGTCGCTCGGAAACGGTTAGCGTTTGATACATCGTACACCTCCACAAGCATTGTAGCCTGCTCGTTGGCTCAGGTCAAGAAGGATTAGCGGGATGCGGTGGTCGTGTTCGGCGTTCAGTGTCAGTGTTCAGTGTTCAGTATTCAGTGTTCAATATCCGCCTCCGAATACGAACGCGTTTTCAATCTGCTCCACCACGCTCTTCTGTGGCGACCCATCCCCTGGCTCGCGCTCGCGGGCGATGCGCTCCGCTTCCAAAAGACGGATACCTTCGGGGATGGGCGAAATAGTGGGGGCGTTTGATGAAACGCCCGTACCGGGGCGCGGCGCGCCCACATCGTTGATACCTGTCTGCCACCAGTCGCGCAACGCGATGAGCATCCGCCGTCCTTCGTCGCCACGCTTTAGACATTCGGGGATGATGGGGCGCAGTGGGGTGCCCTGTGGACGGCCGCTCAGCACTTCGTCCAGCAAAAAGCGATTGTAGCGCAGGGCGTAGATGAGCGCGTGCTGGTAGTAGCGCAGCGCGGCGTCAAAGCCGTAGGACAAGTTGGAAACTTGTCCCACACCTTCCCAGGCGATATGCCCCTGCGTCAGCCGCAGCGACGCCAGGTGGTCGTTGTATTCGTACTGCTGGGCCAGTTCCTCCGCCTCCGCCAGCAGCGGCAGGATGGCGGCATAGTCGCCCTGTGCGTGTTTGACGCGGATGAGGCCTGTGAGAGCCCAAATCCTGAAATAGTGCCGAGTTTGAAGGGAGCGCGCCAACGAAACGGCTTCGATATAGTGTGAGCCTGCCAGTTCAAGTTTGTTCTCCGAAGAGTCAAGAAGGGAACGTATCTCAAGCAATTCTCCCAGCCAGATGTGTAACTCGGGAATCCCAACCACGTCTCCCACTCTCTTCTTTGTTTTCAGGCTGTGGAGAAGTTTCTTTTCTGATTCCTCGTAACGACTTTGTCTTTCGAGAATATACCCCCAAAATCCGTCAGTGCCTGCTTGATCCATTTCATACAAGATAGGGTCAAATTTTGCTGAAATGGATAGAGACTCGTTAAATGCATCCTCGGCCTCGACATATTTACCTTGCAGTCCCAAAACGTATCCTAAGTCCTTCAAGATGTACACCAGATTGGTTACATTCAATTCTCTGGCAATCGGCACCGCTTTCGTTACCTCTTGCTCAGTCTCATGGTAACGTCCTGAGAACAGGGCACGGAAGAAACCCAATCCACCATGAATGAGCATCTCCATATATGGCAGTTTGAATTGTAACGAAGCAAGGATTTCGAGCCTTTGCTTTCTTATAGCATCCGCCTGACGAAAATCCCCATCATCCGTGTGAAAGCATTCCAGTCTATCCAAAGCTAACAGCAATCCATAACGATCTCCGATTTCTGTGCAGTAATCTCGCATCTTCCTTACAATAGTCCATGCATCTGTATGTCTGTTCAAATCTCTGTATGTCTCTGCCAGTCGCTCAAAAGCGTCAACTAATTTCGTATCAATCGAAACATATGATATGGCTTTCTCTAGATATAGGATTGCTTGTTCGTTCTTTTTTAGTT
>DAOTYB010000044.1:0-20016 GCA_034435315.1 Anaerolineae bacterium
CGCGTTCTGTCATTTGGAGGAGCGTATTTTGCGACGAGAAATCTCGTAAATCGAAGTTGGGAGATTTCTCGCTCCGCTCGAAATGACAAGGTGGCAGGACTTTGACAAAGCCCTAACAGAAAACGGTGCAACGCCAATTGGAAAATGCGAGTTTGCGACCGTTGAAGGTATAGACTGTACGTATCATACAGGAAACGGAGAGAGCACATATGGCTGATGGCGGTCATACGCAACAACGCAATTACCCATTTATCCCATCATTGAATCACCCCGGCATCCAATCGTCCGATCACCCCACCCAATCCCCGGTCGGCGCGGTGATGGTCGTGGGTGGTGGTATCGCCGGTATTCAAGCATCGCTTGATCTGGCAGAAGCAGGGTTCAAGGTCTATCTGGTCGAAACCAAGTCCGCAATCGGTGGGCATATGGCGCAACTCGACAAGACCTTTCCGACGAACGATTGCGCGATGTGCACCATCTCGCCCAAACTCGTCGAGGCGGGGCGACACCTCAACATCGAGATTCTCGTGGATACCGAAGTCCTCGATGTCAAGGGGCCAGCGGGCAATTTCACCGCGACCTTGAAACGCAAACCGCGCTATGTTGACCTGACCAAATGCGTCGGCTGCGGCGATTGCGAAAAAGTTTGCCCGATTATTCTGCCCGATACGTTCAACGAGGGCTTGTCCAAACGCCGCGCGGTCTATCGGCTCTATCCGCAGGCGATTCCAACCGCGTACGCCATCGAAAAGCGCGGTATTTCCCCCTGCCGCGATGCCTGCCCCGTCAACACGCGCGCCCAAGGATACGTCGCGCTGGTGCACGAGGGACGTTACGCGGACGCGCTGCGCGTCATCAAGGAAGAAAATCCTTTCCCCGGCATTTGTGGGCGCATCTGCAATCATCGCTGCGAGACCGCGTGTAATCGGGGTCTAGTGGACGAGCCGATTGCGATCAAAGACCTCAAGCGGTTCGTCGTGGATCAGGTATATGCCCAGCCGCGTCAACCGGTGGAACCGGTGCCACGCACGCGCCCCGAGCGCGTTGCCATCATCGGCGCGGGTCCGTGCGGTTTGACCGCCGCGATGGATCTGGTCAGGCAGGGCTATGGCGTGACCGTGTTCGAGGCGTTGCCGGTGGCGGGCGGAATGTTGCGCGTTGGGGTGCCCGAGTATCGGTTGCCGTCGTGGATTGTGGATCGCGAGGTGCAGGATATTATTGATCTGGGTGTGGAATTGCGTTTGAATACACCCATCACCAACCTCGATGATCTGTTCAATCAGGGCTTTAACGCTGTGCTGATTGCGGTCGGCGCGCACGAGGGCAAAAAGTTGCGTATCCCCGGCGTTGACCTCGACGGCGTGATGGTGAACACCATCTTTTTGCGCGATACGCGCCTGGGCAACCCGCCGGACGTGCGCGGCCGTACCGTGCTTGTGCTGGGCGGCGGCAACGTGGCGATGGATGTGGCGCGCACAGCGGTACGCCTGGGCGCGAAGAAAGTCAAAGTCGCGTGTCTGGAGACGCGCGAGAAAATGCCCGCGCACCCCTGGGAAATCGAAGAAGCCGAAGAAGAAGGCGTGGAGATTTTTCCCGCGCGCTCGTTCACGCGCATTCTGGACGATGGCAACGGACGCGTCGCCGGCGTCGAGTGCGTCAACGTCAAGTTTATGGAGTTTGATAGCGAGGGACGCCTGAATCTCGAAACGTTCGAGGGGAGTGAGCATGTCATCCCTTGCGATGTGGTGGTCTTTTCGATTGGTCAGGCGGCTGGTCTCGCGTTCATTCCTCCCGATACCGGCGTGGGCACCACGCGACGCGGAACCGTCGCGGTGAATCCCAACACGCTCGCCGCAACGCGTCCCGGCGTTTTCGCCGCTGGCGATGTGGCGACCGGCACGGCGTTCGTCATCGAAGCGGTCGCGGCGGGGCATCGCGCCGCCGAATCCATTCATTTGTATCTGCAAGGTCAACCGCTCGAACGTCCGCCGCGCGCGCTCGAATTGCCGGTAGTCAAACTCACGCGTGCGGAAATCAATCAACGCATCGAGAAAGGCGAAATCACGATTCAACCGCGCGTCAAGATGGCAGCACTCGATCCGCACGCGCGCGTGCGCACGTTCGATGAAGTGGCGCGCGGTTATACCGAGGAGGAGGCCAAAGCCGAAGCGGCGCGCTGTCTTGCCTGCGGCATCTGCTCCGAGTGCCTCAGTTGCTACTATGTGTGTGGTCCCAAAGCGATCGTGCATGATCAGGTCGAGCGCATCGAAGAGGTGCAGGTGGGCGCGGTGATTCTGGCGCCCGGCTATGAAGTGTATCGCGCCGAACTTTCGGAAGAGTTTGGCTTTGGACGCTTCCCCAACGTCGTCACCAGTTTGCAATTCGAGCGACTGCTCTCCGCATCGGGTCCAACGCACGGGCACGTGCTCCGTCCTTCGGACGACAAGCCGGCAAAGAAAATCGCGTTCTTGCAGTGCATCGGCTCGCGCGATCAAAAGCACGATTATTGCAGCGCGGTCTGTTGTATGTATGCCGCCAAAGAAGCGATGATCGCCAAAGAGCATTTGCCCGGCACCGAGATTCATATTTTTATGATGGACGCGCGCGCGTTCAGCAAGGGGTACGAAGAGTACTATCGCCGCGCGCAGGATCGGTATGGTGTCAAGTACACGCGTTGCCGCGTGTCCTCGCTGAAAGAAAATCCGACGAATCGCAATCTCATCGTGCGGTATCAGGCGGAAGACGGAAAGACGAATGGCTCGTCGTCCTTAGTCGAGGAAGAATTCGACCTCGTGGTGCTCTCCGTCGGGATGGAAATATCGCAGAGTGTGCGCGCGTTGGGGGCGAAACTGGGGGTGCAACTCGACGACTTTGGTTTTTGCAAGACGATTCCGTTCCGTCCGCTCGAAACCTCGCGCCCCGGCATTTTCGCTGCCGGTCCCTTTGTCGAACCGAAGGACATTCCCGAGAGTGTGGTGGATGCGAGTGGCGCGGCGGCAGGCGCCGAGGCGCTCCTCGCGCAGGTGCGCGGCGCGCTGGCGCGTCACAAAGAGTATCCGCCCGAACGCGATGTGCGCGGCGAGCCACCGCGCGTGGGAGTGTTCGTCTGCCATTGCGGTTCGAACATCGGCGGCTATCTGGACGTGCCGGCAGTGACCGAGTACGCCAAAACATTGCCCAACGTCGTCTATGCCGAAAACAATCTGTACACCTGTTCACAGGATTCGATTGCGCGCATCACGGAAAAAGTCAAAGAGCACAATCTTAATCGTGTGGTCGTCGCGAGTTGCACACCGCGCACGCACGAGCCGCTCTTCCAGGATTCGATTCGGATGGCGGGACTGAATCCGTACCTGTTCGAGATGGCGAACATTCGCAATCAATGTTCGTGGGTGCACTCGCACAATCGCGAGATCGCGACGCAAAAAGCCAAAGATCTGGTGCGGATGTCGGTGGCGCGCGTGTCGCGACTCGAACCGTTGTACAAGGTCGAATTGCCGCTGGAGCGTAGCGCGCTGGTGATTGGCGGTGGTCTGGCTGGCTTGACCGCCGCGCTGAATCTGGCGCAACAGGGCTTTCCGGTGCATCTCATTGAGCAGAGCGCGCGCCTGGGCGGTGGACTCGCCGCGCTCAGTGCCTACTATGCTCACACAGAAGAAGACTGGGGCGCGCATCTGCGCGATTTGATCGCGCGCGTGAACGCGCATCCGCTGATTCACGTGCATCGCGAGACGCGCCTGGTGGAGACGAGCGGCTTTGTGGGGAATTTTGCCAGTCGCGTGCGCCATGCCAGTGGTCAAGAGCAGACCATCAAGCACGGCGTCATTCTCATCGCGACCGGCGCGCAAGAATGGCGCGGTGAGATGTATGGGCTGGGGCGCGATGCGCGCGTGATGACGCAGAGCGAGTTTGCGCGACTGATTGCAGATAGCGGCAATCGGCAATCGGCAATGCCCAATTCGGTGGTGTTTATCCAATGCGTGGGTCCCGCCGAAAAATATTGCGGGCGTTTGTGCTGCACCGAATCGCTGGAAAACGCGTTGCGTCTGAAAAAGTTGAATCCACGCGCGCAGGTCACTATCCTCACCAAAGACATTCGCACGTACGGTTTCCGCGAGCGCGTGTACAACGCGGCGCGCGCGGCAGGCGTGGTGATTGTGCGCTATGATGAGGCGCGACCGCCGGTGGTGGAGATAAAAGACGAAGGACGAAGGACGAAGGACGAGGCGTCGTTGTCGGTGCGGGTTTGGGAGCCAGTTTTGCGCGAGGAACTGGTCTTGCAGCCCGATGTGATTGTGGTAGCGGCGCCGCTGGTGCCACGCGCGGACGCGCGCGAGTTAGCCGGTATTCTCAAAGTGCCGGTGGATATGGATGGGTGGTTTCTCGAAGCGCACGTCAAGTTGCGCCCGGTGGATTTTGCGACCGAAGGGATTTTTGTGGCGGGCGCGGCGCACTATCCCAAGTTCCCGCGCGAAGCCGTTGCCCAGGCGCAAGCCGCCGCCGCGCGCGCCGCGACGATTCTGGCGAAAGACAAGTTGCACGCGGGCGGCGTCGTCGCGCAGGTGGACGCGTCCAAGTGCACGGGGTGTTTGACGTGCGTACGCATTTGCCCGTATCACGTCCCGCGCATTGATGCGACCAAGTTGGCGATTGGTGGCATTTATGGCGCGGCGTACATCGAAGCGGCGGCGTGTCAGGGGTGTGGCACGTGCGCGGCAGAATGTCCCGCCAAAGCGATTCAGTTGTTGCACTATCGCGATGATCAGGTGCTTGCCAAAGTGCAAGCGCTATTCACCCAACCCGATCTAATCCCGCTTTCAGCGGTGGAGGTACGATGAGTTCATCCAACGGTTTTGAACCCCAATTGATTGCGTTTTGTTGCAATTATTGCGCGTACGCGGCGGCTGATCTGGCGGGCGCGTCGCGCATCCAGTACCCGCCGAATGTCCGCATCGTCCTCTTGCCGTGCACCGGCAAACTCGATGTGCTGTACGTGCTCAAGGCGTTCGAGAACGGCGCAGATGGCATTATGGTCGCTGGCTGACTGGAAGGCACGTGTCATTACCTGGAAGGTAATACGAATGCCAAACGCCGCGTGAAATATCTGAAACAGTTGCTTGACCAAATCGGTCTGGGCGGCGCGCGAATCGAGATGTTCAATATGTCGTCGGCGATGGGCGCGGCTTTTGCCGAAGCGGTCACGCAGATGATCGAACGGGTACGGAAGCTGGGACCGAATCCCGTAAAAAAGTGAAATACGCATACGCAATACGCAATACGTCATACGTTTGCGTACTGCGTAAGGGTGTTCCGCGAAACGCAAGACGGAGGATACAATGATTGTTGCAGAACAAAAACCGCTTGAAGAAATCAAAGCCAAAATCGCCAACGCCAACAAAGTGCTCATCGTCGGTTGTGGCACCTGCGTGACGGTGTGCTTTGCCGGTGGCGAAAAAGAAGTGGGTATTCTCGCGTCGTCGCTGCGAATGGCTTCCAAAATCGAAGGCAAGGAAAGACAGATTGACGAAGCGATGGTGCAGCGGCAGTGCGAGTGGGAATATCTTGACACGCTGAAAGAGCGCATTGGCGATTACGATGTGGTCTTGTCGCTGGGGTGTGGGATTGGCGTACAAGCCATTGCGGAGCATTTTCCGAACGTGCGCGTGCTCCCCGGCTTGAACACCACCTTTCTGGGATTGCCGCTGGAACAAGGCGTGTGGGAGGAACGTTGCGCCGCGTGTGGCAACTGCATTCTCGATCTCACCGGCGGTATCTGTCCGATTGCGCGCTGCTCCAAGAGTTTGCTGAACGGTCCCTGCGGTGGCTCGGCGGAGGGCAAGTGCGAAATCAGCGGCAAAGATCGTACCGTGGATTGCGCGTGGGATATGATTGTCAAAAAGTTGATGGCGCGCGGCGAACTGGACAAGTTGCTGGAGATTCAACCCGCCAAGAACTGGCAAACCAGTCGCGACGGCGGTCCGCGTCGCATCGCGCGCGAGGATTTGATGCTGGCGAAGGAGTAGGCGGTTTTATCAGTATTCAGTGGGCAGTGTTCAGTGTTCAGTTCGACACTAACCACTAACCACTGACCACTGACCACTAATCACTGATCCTGACCACCGAGGAGGTTGATATGGCAGACACCAACAATGGCTATAAATCGGGCAGCACACTCGAAAAGATTTTGCGGGCTGGAAAATTCGCGGCAACCGGCGAACTAGGACCACCGAAGAACGCCGATGCAGAAGTCATTCGCAAAAAAGCCAGTTTGCTCAAAGGCATTGTAGATGGCGTCAATATCACCGATAACCAGACCGCCATCGTGCGAATGTCCTCCATCGCCGCCGCCGCGTTGTGTGTGCAAAGCGGTGTTGAACCGATTATGCAAATGACCTGCCGTGATCGCAATCGCCTGGCGATGCAAGCCGATATGCTCGGCGCGTACGCGCTCGGCATTCGCAATTTGCTCTGCCTTTCCGGCGATCATCAGCAATTCGGCAATCATCCGATGGCGAAGAACGTGTACGATATGGATTCGATGTCCTTGCTTCAAATGGTCAAGGGCTTGCGCGATGGGCCGCACTTTCAGTGTGGTGAAGAGATCAAAGGTGTCAACCCGCGCTTTTTCATCGGCGCGGCAGAGAACCCGTTTGCCGATCCGTTTGAATTTCGTCCCTATCGGCTTGCCAAAAAAGTACAGGCGGGCGCCGACTTTATTCAAACGCAACTCATCTACAACGTTCCGCGCTTTAAAGAGTTTATGAAGCGCGTGGTGGATCTGGGTATCCACGAAAAAGTGTACATCCTCGCCGGCGTGGGTCCCATCAAGACAGCCGCCGCCGCAAAATATATGCGCGACCAGGTGCCGGGGATGGACGTGCCGGACGAAATCGTCGAACGGATGGAAGCGGCGGGCAAAGGCATCGAAGATAAAAAAGCCAAAGCCGAGGCAATGCGCGAGGAAGGCATCAAGATTTGTGTCGAACTGATTCAGCAGATGCGCGAAATTCCCGGCGTTGCCGGCGTGCACATTATGGCAATCGAGTGGGAAGAAGCCGTGCGTCCGATCGTCGAACGCGCCGGACTCTTGCCGCGCCCAACCGTATAAATGAACCAATGAGCCAATGAACCAATGAGCCAAATGGACGAATGACGAACGACGAATGACAAATGAACAAATTACAAATGAACAAATGACAAATGAACAAATGGCTTTGGCTCATTGGCACATTGGGCAATTGGCTCATTGGGCGCAGCCTTTGGCTCATTGGCTCATTGGACAATTGGCTCATTGAATAAGGAGTGCTATGCCTGTTGAAATCAAAGAACGCTTGGCTGAGGCGATCACGCGCGAACTCGGCGAAAATGTATATTTGTGTTACCAGTGCGTCAAGTGTACCAGCGGCTGTCCGCTTGCAGACGAATTCGACTTGACGCCGAATCAAGTGTTGCGCGCCCTGCAGTTGGGCGAAGACGAACGCGTGCTCAATAGCAAGACCATCTGGCTGTGCGCCAGTTGTCATACGTGCGTGACGCGTTGTCCGCACACGATTGACCTGCCGCGCATCAACGATTTTCTGGCGATGGAAGCCAAACGGCGCGGTATCCAATCCAAAGTGCCCGATGTGGCACTCTTTCGTCAGGTGTTCCTGCGGTACGCACGCTGGTTTGGACGCGCGTACGAACCGGGCTTGATCGCCGAAATGAATCTGCGGACGCGTCAGCCCTTTAAAGATATGGATATGGGCGTGCAGATGATCCTCAAACGGAAGATTAAATTGCTGCCCGCCTTTGTTCGTCCTCCGCGCTCGGTGCGCCCCGTGCCACAAAAAGCCAATACGATTGCTTACTATCCCGGCTGTTCGTTGCATTCCCTCTCCTCGGAACTGGATCATTCGACGCGCGCGGTGTTCAAAAAAGTGGGGGTCGAGTTGCACGAGCCGAACGGGTGGATTTGTTGCGGCAGTTCACCCGCGCATAGCACCGATCATTTTCTGGCAACGACGATGCCGATGAGTACGCTGGCGCTGGTGGAGCAGAGTGGTTTCCGTGAGGTACTGGCGCCGTGCGCGTCGTGTTACTCGCGTCTCAAAGCCGCCCAGCACGATGTGGCGCACGACCCTGAACTCAAAAAGCGTGTGGATGCGCACATTGGCTATGCCTATCAGGATCGCGTCGCGGTCAAATCCCTGCTCGATGTGTTGGAAGAACGCGTCGGGCTGGACACCATCGCGCAAAACGTCAAAAAACCACTGCGCGATCTCAAAGTGGTTGCCTACTATGGCTGTTTGCTGACGCGTCCCCCCAGGGTGACCGGCGCCGAGCATCCGGAAAACCCAATGCAGATGGAACGTATCGTCGAGAAACTGGGCGCGCGCCCACTCGATTGGTCGTTCAAGACGGATTGTTGCGGCGGCAGTTTATCGCTCACGCGCACCGAAATCGTGTTGAATCTCACGCGTCGCATCCTCGATAACGCGCGCGCGGTGGGCGCCGACCTCGTCGTTACCGTGTGTCCGCTCTGCCATGTCAATCTGGATGCGCGTCAAGCCGCGTTGAAACTCGACCAGCCCATCCCGATTCTGTACATCACGCAATTGATGGGACTGGCGTTTGGATTAGAACCCCACGCGCTGGCGCTGGAAAAAAATATGGTGGACACGCGTCCACTGGTGCAACGGTTAAATTCAATGAGCCAATGAACCAATGTGCCAATGAGCCAAAACAAATGTGCCAAACAAGCCAGATATACCAAATGTGCCAAACCATTTTGTCATTCGTCATTCGTCCTTCGTCATTAGTCCATTTGGCTCATTGGTGCATTGGCACATTGGCTCATTGAGCGAAGCGTTTGGCACATTGGTTCATTGATTCTCAGGAGGGAAACATGCGAGAGATTCAAGCCAGTCAGATTACCGAGACGGTCGCGCGGCTTGCGATTGAAGCGAATCACTATCTTGGCGATGACGTGGTTGCCGCGCTCAAGCGCGCGAGAGAGACTGAAGAATCGCCTGCGGGTCGTGATGTGCTCGATCAACTGCTCAAGAATGTCGAGATTGCCAGGCAAGGCGTCTTTCCGCTGTGTCAGGACACCGGCGTCGCTGTCGTCGTCGTTGAACTGGGCCAGGACGTTCACATCGTCGGCGGCGATTTGTACGATGCGATTCATGCTGGCGTACGCAAGGGCTACACCGAAGGGTACCTCCGCAAGTCTATGGTCGCGCAACCTTTCTCCGAACGCAAGAACACCAAAGACAACACCCCCGCGATGATCCACACCGACATTGTGCCCGGCGACAAAATCAAGATTACTGTGATGCCCAAAGGCGGCGGCTGCGAGAATATGAGCGCGCTCGCAATGCTCACCCCCTCCGCCGGCCGCAAAGGGGTGATTGATTTCATCGTCAACACGATTGACAAAGCTGGCTCCAATCCGTGCCCCCCAACGATTGTCGGCGTCGGCATTGGTGGCAGCGCTGACCAGGCGATGTGGCTTGCCAAGAAATCACTGTTGCGTCCACTCGGTCAGCCCAATCCCGATGCGGAGACTGCCGCGCTCGAAAAGGAACTCCTCGAACGCATCAACAATCTCGGTATCGGTCCGATGGGCTTGGGCGGGCGCACGACCGCGCTTGCCGTACACGTTTTGACCGCGCCAGCGCACATTGCCAGTTTACCCGTCGGTGTGAATGTGCAATGTCACTCGGCGCGATACAAGGAAGCAGTGCTCTAGTGCGGTGTGCAGTGGGCGGTAGGCAGTTGGCAGTAGGCAGGGTGCAGTGGGCGGTAGGCAGTTGGCAGTAGGCAGGGTGCAGCGGGCGGTAGGCAGTTGGCAGTAGGCAGGGTGCAGCGGGCGGTAGGCAGTTGGCAGTAGGCAGGAGGCAGAGTGCAGTCCACCGACCACTAACCACCGACCACTGCTCACTAACCACTAACCACTAACCACTAACCACTAACCACTAACCACTGACCACTGACCACTGACCACTAACCACTGACCACTGACCACTGACCACTGACCACTGACCACTAACCACCGTCTCCCGGAGGTTTGACGATGAAAATCACTACCCCACTAACTGACGCTGTGATTGAACAACTCCACGCCGGCGATACCGTCGAAATTACCGGCACCATCTACGTCGCGCGCGATGCGGCGCACAAGCGAATGGTCGAGGCATTGGAGCGCGGCGAAAAACTGCCGGTGGATTTGCGCGGGCAGATCGTTTACTATATGGGACCTTCACCCACCAAGCCCGGCCAGGTGATTGGCTCGGCGGGACCCACCACCAGCGGTCGAATGGACGCGTACACGCCGCGCTTGTTGGAAATCGGCTTGAAAGGGATGATTGGCAAGGGCTTGCGCGCGCAGCCGGTTCTGGACGCGATGAAAAAGTACAAAGCGGTGTACTTTGCCGCGACCGGCGGCGCTGCCGCGCTCATCGCGCAGCGTATCAAAAAAGCGCAAGTGATCGCGTACGAAGATCTGGGCGCGGAAGCGCTACAGGAACTTGAAGTGGAAGATTTCCCCGTCATCGTCGTCAACGATATGTACGGCGGCGATGCGTACGAGGAGGGAAAGAAGCGCTACGCGCGGAATCAATGAGCCAAAGGCAATGAGCCAATTGTCCAATGAGCCCATGAACCAAACATTTGCCCAACAGTCATTTGGCTCATTGGTGCATTGGCACATTGGCTCATTGAGCGCAGCGTTTGGCTCATTGGTGCATTGGCACATTGGTTCATTGTAGAAAGGAGGTGACGCGGTGTTCCGATTCTATCGTCGAACGTGATTATGAATCGAGACCAATGAGATGCGCGTGACGCATCCATCGGTTTGTCGCGCCGCTATCGGCGCGTCGTTCGACCGCGTTGCCCTCGGGAGACGAATGACGAAAGACAAAGGACGAAGGCATACGTCCTTTGTCGTTCGTCGTCCGTCCTTCGTCGTTCGTCCTCCGTCGCTCTGATTCTCCCCGGGCTCCGTGGTCGTTTGCGCGCGCCAGCGGCAAAAAAATCTAAACGATCAAGGAGCCCAAAATGTCTTCACTCACTCGCTTTTTTTCTTCGCGCTGGGGTCCGATTGTCACCGGTCTTGTCATCGGCATCCTCGCGCCCATTCTCGTGAAACTGGGCAATCCCGGCAATATGGGCATGTGCGTCGTGTGCTTTAGCCGCGACATTGCCGGCGCGCTCGGGCTGCACCGCGCGGCAGCCGTGCAGTACATTCGCCCGGAAATCATCGGCTTGGTGCTGGGCGCGCTGCTTGCCGCGCTCGCGTTCCGCGAGTTCAAGCCGCGCACCGGTTCTGCACCGCTCGTGCGATTTTTGCTGGGAATGTTCTCGGTCATTGGCGCGCTCGTCTTTCTCGGCTGTCCGTGGCGCGCCTACCTACGTCTCGCCGGCGGCGATTGGAACGCGATTGCCGGCATCATCGGCTTGATTGCCGGCATTGCGCTGGGCGTTGTGTTTCTGCGGATGGGCTTTTCGCTCGGACGCAATCGCGCCGCGCCCGCCGCGCTCGGTTGGGTGATGCCCGTGCTGATGCTCGCGCTGCTCGCGCTTGTCTTTCTCGCGCCGCAATTCGGTAGAGACGCAAACGGCAATCCCACAGGGCCCATTTTCTTCTCGACGACTGGACCCGGCAGTCAACGCGCGCCGCTCATCATTTCGCTGGTGATTGGTGTGGTGATTGGCGTCCTCGCGCAGCGCAGCCGCTTTTGCACCGTCGGCGGAATTCGCGATGTGATTTTGATGCGCGATCCGCATCTCATCAACGGCGCCATCGCGCTCATCATCGCCGCGTTCATCACGAATCTCGCGCTCGGTCAGTTCAACCCCGGCTTTGAAAAGCAACCGGTCGCGCACACCGACGCGCTGTGGAATTTTGGTGGAATGGCTCTCGCGGGACTCGCGTTCACGCTCGCTGGCGGTTGTCCGGGCAGGCAATTCATCCTGTCCGGCGAGGGAGATGCGGACGCGGCGACCTTTGCGCTGGGGATGATCGTTGGCGCAGGATTCGCGCACAACTTTAACCTCGCGAGTTCTGCCGCAGGTCCCAGTCCGTTTGGTCCCGCCGCAGTCATCGTCGGCCTGGTCGTGTGCATCGCGATTGGACTCGCGTTCCGCGAACCGGCGGCATCGTAGGGACAAATTTGAAATTTGTCCCACAAGGAGAATCGAACAATGAGCGAAATCAAAACGGTAGATGCGCGCGGGCTGTCTTGCCCGCAACCGGTCATCCTGGCGCGCCACGCCATCAACCAGGGTGTCTTTCCGATTCAAGTGGTCGTGGACACCGGCACCTCGCGCGACAACGTCACGCGAATGGCGCAAAGTGTTGGCTGTCGCGTCAGCGTCGAAGCAAAAGAAGATCAGTTCATCTTGACGATTACAAAAGAATAGGGGCGCAATTTAATTGCGCCCCTACGCGGATGACAATGACACGCGAAGAAATTCGTTTGACCGCGCTGACCTCGGCGGCGGGCTGAGCAGCCAAGCGCGCGCCAGCGGCGCTGGCGCAAATGCTCGCGCCTCTGCGCGATTTGTTTCGCGCGGAGGATTATCCCGACCTGCTCGTCGGTCTCACCAGAGCGGATGACGCGGCGGTCTATCGCGTGACGGATGAGATTGCCATCATCCACACGATAGATTTTTTCACGCCGATTGTGGACGATCCGTACCAGTTCGGCGCGATCGCCGCAGCGAACGCGCTGAGCGATGTGTACGCGATGGGCGGTGAGGTGTTGCTCGCGCTGAATGTCTGCGCGTTCCCCGCCGATATGAATCCCCACGTCATCAGCCGAATCTTGCTGGGCGGCGCGGACAAGGTGCGCGAAGCCGGCGGCGTCCTTGCCGGCGGTCACACAGTAGACGACCCTGAACCCAAGTACGGTTTGTCTGTCCTCGGTGTAGTGCATCCGCGCGATGTGCGCACCAAAGCCGGCGCGCAGCCGGGCGACGCGCTCGTGCTGACCAAGCCGCTCGGCGTAGGCATCATCACGACCGCGTTCAAGGGCGGCGTCGGCGAAATCGCGCATCTGGAACGCGCCGCGGAGACGATGGCGCGGCTCAATCAGCGCGCCGCGCGCGTGATGCAACACGTCGGCGTGCATGCGGCGACCGACATCACCGGCTTTGGCTTGCTCGGTCACAGTAGCGAGATGGCAGCGCTGAGTCAGGTGGAGTTGCGTTTTTACTTTAGCCGCCTGCCCTTTCTGGAAGGCGCGCAGCGGTACGCGCGCGAGTGGCTTTTTCCCGGCGGCGCGAATCGCAATCAAGAACACTTTGGTTGCGGCATCACATTCGCGCCCGAAATTCCCGTCGAGATGCAACTTTTGCTCTTCACGCCGGAAACCAGCGGGGGCTTGCTGATGGCTGTGCCAGCCGAACGACTGGACGATTTGCTGACGCGCTGCGCCGATGTGGGACAAGCCGCGTGGCACATCGGCGAGGTCGTCGCCGGCAACGGCATCGTCGTTCTACCGTAGAGGAATAAAATGATTTACCTCGACAACGCGGCAACATCGTTTCCCAAACCGCCTCAAGTCATCCGCGCGATGAACGATTTTCTCGAGCGCGCCGGGGGCAACCCCGGCCGTTCGGGGCATCGCTTGTCCGTCGAGGCGGGACGCATCGTGTACGACGCGCGCGAAGCCATCGCCGAACTGTTCGGCGCACGCGATCCGTTGCGCGTCATTTTTACGCTCAACGCGACGCACGCGCTCAACCTCGCGCTGCGCGGCATCTTGCGCGCGGGCGATCGCGTCATCACAACCGGCATCGAACACAACGCGGTGATGCGTCCGTTGCGCGCGCTGGAACGCGAGGGCGTGCGCGTCGCGGTCGTGCCGTGTGCGCGCGATGGCTCGCTCGACTTGAGCGCGCTGCGCGACGCGCTACGACTGGGTGCGCGCCTCGTCGTCGTCAATCACGCGAGCAACGTCATTGGCACGATTCTGCCAATTGCCGAGATCGCGCGACGGGCGCGCGCGGCGGGTGCGTGGGTGCTCGTGGACGCGGCGCAAACGGCGGGCGTTGTGCCGATTGACATCGAAGCGATGGAGATTGATTTGCTCGCATTCACCGGACACAAGGGGCTGTACGGACCGCCCGGCACCGGCGGACTCGTGCTTGGCGAGCGTGTGGACGCGGCGATGATCGAGCCGTTGATGCGCGGTGGCACCGGCAGTCGTTCCGAGTTTGAGGAGCAGCCGGACGATTTGCCGGACAAGTTCGAATGTGGCACGCCGAACGGCGTGGGCATCGCCGGCTTGGGCGCGGGTGTCCGCTTTGTACTGGAACGCGGCATCGAGACGATTCGCGCGCACGAGGTCGCGTTGACGCGCGCGCTCATCGAAGGTTTGAGTGAAATTCCCGGCGTCACCGTGTATGGCACGCGCGACGCCGAGTTGCAGACCGCGACCGTATCGTTCACGGTGGCGAATCGGCGCGTGTCGGAAATCGGTTTACGATTGGATGAAGAATTCGGCGTACTGTGCCGCGTCGGTTTGCATTGCGCGCCGTCGGCGCATCGCACAATCGGCACGTTCCCCGAAGGGACAGTGCGTTTCGCTTCGAGCGTGTTCACGACGCTGGAGGAGATTCGCGCGGCACTCGACGCGGTGAGGAGAATCGTTCAAGTATGAATTGTGGCGTCGTTTTGTTTCACACAAATTCTGCGGCGCTGCGCGCAGAAAAAGTTTTACAACGCGCGGGGTTGGTCGTGAAATTAATTCCCACCCCGCGCGAATTTTCTAGCGATTGCGGCATCGCGTTGCGCTTTGAATGGCAAGACGCGGCGCGCGTGCAACAACTACTCGACGAAGCGCGCGTCGAACGCGCGAGTATCGAGCCGATGGGTGGGTGATTTGGTTGATTGCCTAAAGTGTGTTATACTTGGTGAGGATAGTTTGAACGCGCGAGCCAGGCGTGAATCCATTCCAAAGGGGGTGGTCAACAGCGACGCGAAGAAAAATCGAACGTGCCGTTCCCAATCCCAATTCCAGATCTCTAGGAGGAGAACATGCGAAAGATCGTTTGGCTGCTCGTTGTGTTGGGTGTAGTGCTTGCGGCGTGCGCGGCGCCCACACCCCAGATCGTCGAAAGGACCGTTGTCGTGCCGCAGACCAAGGTCGTCGAAAAAGTCGTTGAACAGACCAAGGTCGTCGAAAAAGTTGTGACGGTGCCTGCGCCAACACCTGCGCCGGTCAAACCCACGCACATCCGTTTTACGCTTGACTTTGCCATTCAAGGTCCCCAGGCTCCCTTCCTCGTTGCGCTCGACAAGGGCTATTTTGCCGAAGAAGGTCTCTCGGTCGTGATGGATCGCGGGCTGGGCTCTGCCGATGCGGTGACCAAGATTGCCGGTGGCGCGTATCAGATGGGTTATGCCGACATCAACACGCTGATGGAATTCAACGTCAAGAACCCGGACAAGGCGTTGCAAGTCGTCGCGATTGTGTTGGATCGCGCGCCATTTTCCATTTTGACGCTCAAGGGTCGCGGCATCGAAAAGCCGAAGGATTTGGAAGGCAAGAAACTGGGCGCGCCTGCCGGTGACGCGCCGCGCCGACTCTTCCCCGTCTTTGCCAAAGCCGCCGGCATTGATGCAACCAAAGTGACGTGGGTCTCGATGGATGCTCCCTTGCGCGAACCGACGTTGATCAAGGGCGATGTGGATGCCATTACCGGCTTTTACTTTACCGCGTTCCTCAATCTCACGGCTGCCAAAGTGCCCGCCACCGACATTATCGCTTTCCGCTATAGTGACTATGGCCTGGACTTGTACGGTAATGGTGTGATGGCGCCGCCCGCCTGGATTGAAAAGAATCCCGACGTGGTGCGCGCCTTTTTGCGTGCGCTGGTGAAAGGCTGGAAAGACACGCTGGCAAATCCGGACGAAGCCATCGCCATTTTGCTTAAACGTGAACCTTTGCTGGACAGAGAAGTGGAAAAGCAGCGTCTGCTCCTCGCCATCGAAAACAATATGCTGACGCCGGATGTCAGACGCAATGGCTTTGGTGCGGTCGTTCCCGAGCGCTTGAGCAAAGCGATTGATGCCGTTGCGGCGGGCTTTGAACTGCCCACCAAGCCCGATCCTGCCAAACTATACACCGACAAGTATCTACCGCCTCAAGCGGATCGAATGCCACCGAGTCGGTGAGCGCGCCCCGGGGAAGGCGGAACGTGCGCCTTCCCCGCTCCGCTTTGGAGGAAGCATCTATGGCCTTTGTCGAACTGAATGATGTGACACTCGAGTATGTGAATGAAGCCAATGTGACCCGCGCGATCGAAAATGTGAGTCTGCAGATTGAGCAGGGAGAGTTTGTAGCGATTGCTGGTCCCAGTGGGTGTGGCAAGACGACGATCTTGAAATTGGTAGCGGGGCTATTAAAAGCCACGCAGGGAACGGTCACGGTCGCCAATGAACGTGTGACGGGTCCGCTCAAAATCGTTGGAATGGCGTTTCAGAACCCCACGCTTTTGCCGTGGCGCACGACGCTGGAGAATATTTTACTGCCCCTCGAAATTGTCGAACCGCACAAGCGTCTCTTTCGACAGAATTTTTCGACGTATGTGGAAGCGGCGCACAATTTGTTGAACACGGTGGGCCTGGACGGCTTTGCCGATCGTCACCCGTGGCAGTTATCGGGCGGAATGCAGCAGCGCGCGTCGTTGTGTCGCGCCTTGATTCACGAACCGCAAATCCTGTTGCTCGATGAACCGTTCGGCGCGCTCGACGCGTTTACGCGCGAGGAATTGTGGGGCGTGTTGCAGACGCTCTGGCAAAAACGTCAATGCACCGTGATTCTGGTTACGCACGATTTGCGCGAAGCGGTCTATCTGGCGAACACGGTCTATGTGATGAGTCGGCGCCCCGGGCGTCTGGTCTCGCGCACGCCGATTCATTTGCCGCGCCCGCGCACGCTGGAAGATACCTTCCGCGCCGATTTCATCGAGTATGTGCATGAAATTCGTCGCAAGATTACGGAGGGGCTGGCATGAAAAAGGCGTTCGATAATTCCTCGCCAGTTCTGGTCATTCTGGCGGTCTTTCTTTTGTGGGAAGTGGCAGGGCTGGTTTTCCAGATTGACGAGTTTATTCTCCCGCGCCCTACGGTCATCTTTGTCACTTTGTTCAAGTGGCAACACGCCATCTGGCCCAATGCGTGGCAAACTTTGTTCACGACTCTGGTGGGGTTTGGTATGGCAATCGTGGGCGGATTGCTCCTGGGCTTGTTGGTCGGTTATTTCAAGTTGATTTACAACGCGCTCTATCCGTTGCTGATCGGCTTTAACTCGATTCCCAAAGCCGCGTTGGTCCCGGTGTTGGTCATCTGGTTTGGTATCGGTACAATCCCCGCGATTCTGACCGCGTTTCTCATCTCGTTCTTTCCGATTATGGTGAACGTGGCGACGGGCCTGGCGACGCTGGAACCGGAATTGCAGGATGTGTTGCGTTCGCTTGGCGCGTCGCGCGTCGAGATTTTTACCAAAGTTGGTTTTCCGCGCTCGTTGCCCTACTTTTTCGGCAGTCTCAAAGTAGCGGCAACGCTAGCGTTCGTCGGCGCGGTGATTGCGGAACTGGGCGCCTCGAACGCGGGCATCGGTTATTTGATGGTGAACGCGAGCGCGCGTTTTGAAGTGCCGCTGGTCTTTGCCGGCTTGTTCGTCGTCGCGGCGATGGGGATTGGACTGTACGCGATCTTTGCGGTGCTCGAGCGCCGCTTTACGGCGTGGGCGTATCGCGGATAATCCCCTGGCGATGATTGTTGCCTCAGGGGTAGTGCCTCATCGTCTAGATAAATCAACGCCAGGGTTCGCCTATGAGGATCCGCATTTCGCAACATTTTGCAGAACGCCAAAGATTGCGAGACATCCCAGGTGATTTTGCAGAGATGGTTCTGCGTTGGGCAGACGGATACTATCGCAACGGTATCACAGGTTGGTTTGTTGCTGTAAAGCGGATCAAGTTTCAAGGCAAAGAGCGCGATATGGCGTTGACCTACACAGTTGAAAGCAATGAGATCGTTTTGATCACGCTTCATCCATTGAAGGAAGGGCAAAAGAACCGTCGAATAGAAAGCGAGAGGTGGATTCCGGATGAACCTCCAGGTTTACTATGATCGCGAATTTGATATTTTGTATTTCGCGCGGCGGGGGAAAGAGGAACAGGTTGTGGAGATTTCTCCTGGCGTGAATGTGGAATTGGACGCCAATGGCGATCTGATTGGTATCGAGATTCTCAATGCATCACGATTGATGAAGAGTGTCATCGAACCATTACGCGAAAAAGCCCTGGCAGTCTAGGCATCGGTAACTTTTGTAATCCTTGGCGGTTTGGTCGTCGTTCACCCGGCGTGAACGGCGGCATCGTGCATCCTCGCGCGACGACAAGTGCCATTCATCCTTCTGCCCTCCTGTTCTCCCCGCAAAACGGGAAGAGCAAGGAGTAAGGATGGGGGTGGTGGCGGGCGGCGTAGCCGTCTGCTGTCACCCCCATTCCCTCATTGACTCTCCCCACGCCACTCCAGTGTGGAGAGGAAGTAAAATTACTGCCTCGAAATGAAAGTTGTGCCCATGCTGGGTATATACGTCAGAAGGAGGAACGCGATGACAACGGAGATCGTTCTGCTCGAAGGGGTGCGCACAGGGTTCGGCGCGTTCGGTGGCAGTTTGAAAGAGATGAGCGCGACCGATCTGGGAGTCGTGGCGGCGCAAGGCGCGCTTGCGCGCGCACAGGTGGACCCGACATGGATTGACCACATCGTCTTTGGCAATGTGATTCAAACCAGTGCGGATGCAATCTATCTGGCACGTCACATTGGCTTGCGCGCCGGCGTGCCGCTGGACAAACCGGCGGTAATCGTCAATCGTTTGTGCGGTTCGGGGCAAGAAGCGATTGTGATGGGGGCGCGTTTGTTGTTGACCGGCGAAGCGCAATTCGTGCTCGCGGGAGGCGCAGAATCAATGAGTCAGGCGCCGCATGTCGTGCGCGGCGCGCGCTGGGGACTGGGCTTTAGCGCGAACACGTCGTTTGAGGATATGCTCTGGACGGCGTTGATTGATTCGTACACCGGTCTGCCGATGGCGCTCACTGCCGAGAATCTCGCCGAGCAGTATCACATTACGCGCGAGGAACAGGATCGGTTTGCGTTGCGCGATCAACAACTGGCGAAACAAGCCTGGGACGCCGGCTGGCCACAACAGGAAATCGTGCCGGTGATGGTGAAGGATCGCAAAGGCAACATCACGCCGTTTGCCAGAGACGAGCATATGCGTCCCGATACGACGCTGGAAGGACTCGCCAGACTGCCGGCGCGCTTCAAAAAAGATGGCACCGTCACCGCAGGCAACGCCTCGGGCATTGTGGATGGCGCGGCGGCAGTCGTCCTCACGACGATGGCACAGGCACGCGCGCGCGGTTTGAAACCGCTGGGTCGTCTGGTGTCGTGGGGTGTGGCTGGTGTTGACCCGCGCATTATGGGCATCGGTCCAGTGCCGGCGATACGCAGCGCGCTGGAACGCGCGGGACTCACGCTCGATGAAATGGACCTCATCGAAATCAACGAGGCGTTTGCCGCGCAGGTGCTCGCGTGTGTCAAAGAATTGCAGATTCCGATGGACAAATTCAACGTGAATGGTGGCGCCATCGCGATTGGTCATCCCCTAGGCGCGACCGGCGCGTGGCTTACGCTGCGTTTGCTGTACGAATTGCGTCGTCGCAGCAAACGCTATGGCATCGCTTCGATGTGCATCGGTGGAGGGCAGGGGATCGCAGCAGTGGTTGAGGCGTTGTGAAACGTGAGACGCGTAACGTGATGCGTGAGATGTGGCAGACACCATCCGCATCACGTTTTTTATTTCAGTCGGTAATTACTCAGCCGTGTCATCCATTGCGAAAAGCCCCACCCCCTCGCCCCCTCCCCACGCCGCTCTGCGGCGTGGGGAGGGGGCGAGGGGGTGGGGCTTTTCGCAATGGATGACACGGCTGAGTAATTACCGACTGAAATAA
>DAOTYB010000045.1:0-9600 GCA_034435315.1 Anaerolineae bacterium
TGGGGACGACGAACAACTATGCGCCGATCGCGATGAGCATCAAAAAGGCAGCGCAGAGTTTCATCAAGCAAGGGGTCGTGGTGAGTGAAGGGATATTGAATCGCGTGGAGATGGCGTTCCGTGCGTACGATCCGTGCTTTGGATGTGCGACGCATTCGTTGCCGGGGCAGATGCCGCTCGAGGTGACGGTGCGGGATGCGCGCGGGAATGTGGTGGAGGTGCTCAAGCAGTTCTGTGAGTAGAGTTTCAGGTTGGATAGTTTCAGGTTTCAAGTTAGCAGATAGAAAACCTGAAACCTGAAACTTGAAACCAGCAGCCTGTAACCTTTCAATGAAATGTCTCGTTCTTGGACTGGGCAATCCATTGCTGGGCGATGATGGAGTAGGGTGGCGTGTGGCAGAGCAAGTGCGCGAACGCGTCACCGAACCCAGCATCGAGATTGATTGTCACGCCGGCGGTGGTTTGTCGTTGATGGAGCGACTCATCGGCTATGACCGCGCGCTCATCATTGATGCTATCAACACGGCGCAACAACCGCAAGGCACCGTCACGTGTTTTCGTCTGGAGGATTTGCCCTCACGAGCCGCGAGCCATCTTGCCTCCGCGCACGAGACCACGCTTTCCACAGCGCTGCGTGTGGGTCGGGCGATGGGCGCGGCGCTACCGGCTGAGATTATCATCGTTGCCATCGAAGCACAAAACGTGTACGATTTCTCCGAAACACTATCGCCGGCGGTCGCGCGTGCTGTGCCGCAGGCAGTCGAACGTGTCATCCAACAATTGGGCGAGTGGTTAAGGAAGGAGCCTCAATGATTTCACCCGAAGTGTTACGACGTTATCCATTCTTTTGTTGTCTCAACGAAGAACAACAAAAAGCCATTGCTATGATTGCCGAAGAAATGGAGGTGGAAGCGGGCAAAGAGTTGTTCCTGGAAGGTCAACCGGTCGAGGCACTCTATTTGTTGGAAGAGGGCAGTGTGGATTTGTACTATACTGCCAGTGGCGATCCGAAAGATCAACTCCTGGTTGGCGAAATCAACCCTGGCGAACCCTTTGCTATTTCGGCAATGATCGAGCCGTACACCTTCACTGCTACCGCGCGCGTGGCAAAGCCAAGCCGTGTCCTGCGTGTGGATGCCAGAGCACTGCGCGCGCTGTGCGAAGTAGATTGCCGAATGGGCTATCTCTTGATGAAACAGATTGCCGCGATCGCTATCGAGCGTCTGCACTTTGCGCGCGTGCAACTGGCGGCGGCACGCAAGGCGGCATAACACGCCCCAACGAAAACAAGACGCGCGGTAACTCGCAGTTACCGCGCGTTTTTTTATGAAACTCTGGTGGCGACGCTTTGCACGCGCTTTTGTTTTTTCTTTCTCCTTGTGCTATAATGCGCGCTTGTGATTACAGGTAATCGAACGCTCGTGCAAGTATTGCTGGCGTTGGGTATAGGCGCGATCATTGGTGGCTGTATCGCTGGTTTGTTCATTACAACGCTCGCTGTTTATCCCATCGTCGTGGGTGCGTTGGCGCCCACACAAACACCTTCACTCACACCGACCGTGCGTGTGCTGGCAACCATCACGCTTGCGCCTACTCCCACGCGCACGCTCACACCATCGCCCAGCGTGGCTACGGTGACACCCATCGGCGCCACGCGCACACCGATTGTACTGCGCGCTACACCCAAACCTATCACACCACGCTTTTGGCTCGCGCGCCCGATACCACCCAGCGCGCCCACGCAACATCCCGCGCTAACGTACTTGTACGGTACCACCTCGCGCGGCGATTATGATGTGCATCACGGCGTCGAGTTTGTGAATCCTACCGGCACGCCGGTGCTCGCCGTTGGCGATGGTGTCATTGTTACCGCCGGCAACGACACGCAACAACGTCTGTGCGGCGATGACGGCAAGCGCGCGTGTGGACGCGACATTAACTTTTACGGCAATCTCATCGTGCTCCAACTGGATCGTCAATACAACGGGCAACGCGTGTTCGCGCTCTACGGACACTTGAGCAAAATCAACGTGAATGTGGGCGACCGCGTCAAGACCGGCGATGTCCTCGGCGAGATTGGAATGACCGGCATCGCGCTGGGTCCGCATCTGCACTTTGAAGTGCGCGTGGGGATGAACGATTACGCGCACACGCGCAATCCGATTTTGTGGTTGGCGCCACTCAACGGGCGCGGAGTACTCGCAGGACGTTTGAGCGATGGGAATGGCAATCTGCAACGCGGTGCGATCATCAATCTGTATCGCGCCGATCCAGAGACACTCCTGTACAGCACCGAAACATACAGCCGCGATGCGGCACCGCCAGTCAACTCTGATGACGAGTTTGGCGAAAACTTTGCCTTTCCCGACCTTGTGCCCGGCGATTACATCGTGCGCGTACAAAACCAGCCGTACGCCACGCGCATTACCGTCGAAGCCGGTAAACTGATGTTTATCGAGTTGGGAAGTCAATGAGCCAATGAGCCAATGAACCAATGAGCCAAATGAACAAATGACGAATGACGAATGACAAATGACAAATGAACAAATGGTTTGGCACGTTTGGCACATTTGGCATATTTGGCACATTTGGCACGTTTGGAGTTTGAATGACCGAGGTTCGCGTACGCTTTGCACCCAGTCCGACCGGTGCGCCGCACATTGGCAATATTCGCACCGCGCTGTTTTGCTATTTGTGGGCACGCCACACCGGTGGCAAATTCATCCTCCGCATCGAAGACACGGACCAGGCGCGTGAAGTCGAGAATGGGTTGCAGTTGATTCTTGACTCCTTGCGTCTTCTGGGTTTGGATTGGGACGAAGGTCCCGACATCGGTGGTCCCTACGGACCATACGAGCAATCCAAACGCTTGCCCATCTACAAGGAGCACGCGGAACGTTTGATTGCACAAGGAAATGCCTACTATTGCTATTGCACTGAGGAACGACTTGAACGGATGCGCGCGGAACAAAAAGCGCGCGGCGAACAAACGCGCTACGATTACCACTGCCGCTACCTTTCCGAAGCCGAGCGTGCCGAGTACGAGCGCGCCGGCGTACCCAAAGTCATCCGCCTGGCAGTGCCGCACGAAGGCAAAACCACGTTGCACGATTTCATTCACGGCGACCTGACCATCGAAAACAAGAACGTGGACGATCAGGTGTTGCTCAAGTCGGACGGCTTTCCTACCTATCACCTGGCTGTGGTGGTAGACGACCACTTGATGAAAATCTCCCACGTGATGCGCGGCGAGGATTGGATTCCCTCTTTCCCCAAACATGTCTTGCTGTATCAGGCGTTTGGCTGGGAGATTCCCCCGCACGCTCACTTGCCCAACGTGCTGGGACCGGACAGGAAAAAATTGAGCAAGCGGCACGGCGCGAAGAGTGTGATGCAATTTCATGCGCAAGGTTATTTACCCGAAGCGTTGTTAAATTTTCTTGCGCGCCTGGGCTGGTCGTACGATGATCACACCGAGATTTTCTCGCGGCAACAACTCATCGAACTGTTCACGCTCGACAAGATTGAACGCGCGCCTGCCATCTTTGATCATGCGAAGCTCGATTGGCTGAATGGTCACTATATCCGTGAACTGACGGATGATGATCTGGTTACACGCGCGCGCCCCTTTGTGCCTCAGGCAGACGACACACTTTTGCGCACGGTGGCGCCACTCGTCAAGCCGCGCATCAAACGTCTGGACGAAATCGCGGCACTGATAGATTACCTGCTCGTTGAGGATGTGGAATACGACGCGCGACTTTTGGTCGGCAAAGGGATGGATGCGGCTGCCGCGCGCGCCGCGCTACGCGCCGCGCAAAGCCTCCTCGAAAAATACGCGACGCTGGAGGACGAAGAGAGCATCGAAGCCGCACTGCGCGCCGAAGCAGAAAAATTAGGAATGAAAAATCTGCAATTTTTTGGCACGCTGCGTGTTGCCATCACCGGCAAAACAGTCTCGCTACCACTGATAAGCAGTATGCGCATTTTGGGACGTGAAAAAACCTTGCGCCGCATTGAACGCGCAATCACGCGATTGGAAAAACTTTAAACATTCTCATCTAAATCTCATCTAAATTTCAACCGCCTACACTAGAATCAATCACTAGTTCACACTTGCAATCTGCAATCTAAAATTTCAAGGAGTTGGTTATGCCAGATGCAACGACAAATGGCTCGCCGATGATCGAGGTACAAGATCTTGCCAGGTGGTATGGTACCACCCCAGCCCTGCGTCAGGTATCGTTCAATGTGCACAAAGGAGAAATCCTGGGCTTTTTGGGTCCTAACGGGGCGGGCAAGACAACGACAATGCGTATCCTCACCGGCTATATGCCTCCCTCCGCTGGCACCGCACGCGTCGCGGGCTATGATGTATTCTACGATTCCATCGAGGTACGCAAGCGCATCGGCTATCTGCCAGAAACTGTCCCACTCTATCCCGAAATGACTGCGTGGGACTATTTGGATTTTTGCGCGCGCCTGCGCGGTGTGACAGAGCGCGACGCCGCGATCGAACGCGTGATGGAGATGACCAGCATCGGCGAGTACGCCGACTCGCTGATTGGTAAACTGTCCAAAGGGTATCGCCAGCGCGTGGGGATCGCGCAAGCCCTCGTTCACAATCCCGATGTGCTGATTCTGGACGAGCCGACGATTGGACTCGACCCCAAGCAAATCATCGAGATTCGCAATTTGATCAAGTCACTCGCCGGCGACCACACCATCATCTTGAGTACCCACATTCTCCCCGAAGTGAGCCAGACGTGTTCACGCGTTCTCATCATCAACGATGGTGTGATTGTCGCTGAGGACACGCCCGAACGACTGAGCGCGCGCGTGCGCGGCGCAGAACACATATACCTGCAAGTGGCACACCCGGCGCCCGAAATTCCCGCCGAACTCGAAAAAGTGCAAGGCGTGTTGGGCGTCCGCACCAAAGCCGAGGGTGTGTACGAAATCGAGACCACGCTGGGAACAGACTGCCGCGCCGACATTGCGACGCGGGTAGTGCAACGTGGCTGGGGCTTGTTAGAATTGCGCCCGCTCAGTCTCTCGCTCGAAGAAGTGTTCCTCAAACTCACTACCTCTGAGGAGGCATCGTCATGAGAAATATCTGGGCAATCACGTGGCGTGAACTCAAAGCCTATTTTGTCTCTCCCGTCGCGTATGTGGTGAGCGCGCTGTTTCTCATCGCGATGGGCTATCTCTTTGCGTTGATCTTGATCAACAGTCGCGAGGCATCGTTGCGTTACCTGTTCAACAATATGATTTTTGTGTTGTTGATTGTGGCGCCCGCTTTGACGATGCGTTTGCTCGCGGAAGAACAACGGATGGGGACGATCGAATTGCTCCTCACGGCGCCCATTCACGACTGGCAAGTAGTGCTGGGCAAGTTTCTCGGCAGTTTCATTCTCTTCGTGGTGATGCTCCTCGCACCCACACTCTACTATGTGTTGATTCTCCAGGTGTTTGGTCCACCGGATTACGGTCCCATCCTGACCGGCTATCTGGGCTTTGTGTTGCTGGGGGCTGCCTATCTGGCGGTCGGTGTGTTTGGATCGGCGGTGACCCAGAATCAAATCATCGCGTTCTTTGTTAGTCTGGTCATCCTGCTCTTGATGTGGATTGCCGATGCAGCGACGGGAGTCTTTGGAAGGGGTGCGCTCTCGGACGCGCTTGCCTATCTGGCACTACCGCGTCACTTTGACGATCTGTTCCGTGGGGTTCTGGACACTACCGATATTGTGTACTCTCTGAGTATCATTGCAATCTTTTTGTTTCTGGCAACTCAGGTTCTACAAACGAGGAGGTGGCGATAATGCGCGACAAGTTATATCAATGGGCAGATTACTTTGCCGCACTCGCGTTCGCGCTCTGGGTCGCGGCGGGTATCTTGTATCTCCTTAAAAATCAACCAACCGAGCGCTTGCTCGTGTTGGTGGCTTTGGGAGTTGTGTTTTTCTTGCTCTTCCTTTACGCCAGATTTGCTCTGGTGCGCGAGGCGGTCACGAGTCGCACGGCGCGCTATGGCTCGAATGCACTGGTGATGAGCATCGCGTTTATCGCCATCATCGCGGCGCTAAATTTTTTGGGACAACGCTATCACATCCGCCACGATTTTACAGCGAACAAGGCTTTCACTCTGTCCGAAAAAACGCTCCAGATTCTTCGCGAACTCAAAGAGCCGGTTCAGGCGATTGCTTTTTACTCGATGGATAATCTTCAAGCCCAACAAGAGGTCAGCGATCGCTTGCGCGAGTATTCGCGCGTGACCGACAAGTTGACGTATCGCTTTGTGGATCCGTACGCAGAGCCCCAGGTGGCGATGGACTACAAGGTGCAATTCGATGGTACGATTGTCTTTGAGCGCGGCAAGCGTCGCGAGAATGTGTTTGGCAGCGATGAGCAAAGTCTGACCAACGCCATCTTCAAGGTCTCGCAGGATCAACAACCCACGATTTACTTTACGACCGGTCACGGTGAACACAGTCCTGATGATAGTGGCAGCGAGGGCTATAGTCTGATGAAGACCGCGATGGAAGCGGAAAATTATCGCGTCCAAATGCTGGATCTGAAAACGGTGACCGACACATTGCCCTCCGACATCAGCGCGCTCATCATTACTGGACCGCGCCAGCCGTTTGAGCCTGCTGAAGTGGACATTGTCCGCAAGTATCTGGCGCAGGGTGGGCGTGTGTTGATTATGATTGACCCGCTCATCGAAAGCGGTCTGGACGAGTTGCTCAAAGAGTGGGGCGTGGCTTTGCGTAACGATGTGGTGTTCGATCCGCGCCAGGGTTTCTTTGGGCAAGCGCAGGTGCCGGTCATCAACACCTACCGCTCGCATACCATCACCAAAGACTTGACCGGGCAGAGCACCTTTTTCCCCGGCGCGCGTTCGATCGAAGCGTTAGTCAGTCCCGCGTCATCGCGCAGTCCTATGGCGTTGTTCACGACGAGTGATGTTTCGTGGGGCGAAACGGATCACGCCTCGGTCAGAGCGCAGAACGCCCGGCGCGATGACGCAGACCACAAAGGTCCGCTCACCCTGGCATATGCGATAGAAGATCGTGGCGAAAAACCGGCGCGCCTCGTCGTCATCGGCAACTCGACTTTTGTGACGAATGGAACACTGAACGCGCGCATCACTGTCGGTGGTCAACAACAGCGCATTCAATCGGGGAATGGTTTGCTCTTTGGCAACATCTTGCACTGGCTTGCCGGGCAAGAGACCCTCATCACCATTCCTGCCAAGCCCAGAGATACGCGTTTTGTTGTGCTGACCGCAGAACAGACGGCTTTTGTTTTCTGGTCGAGTTTCCTGCTCGTCCCAATGGTGATTCTCATCATTGGATTACTCGTTTGGTGGAGGAGGCGATAGGGTGAAGCCGCGCAACACCTTGATTCTTGTGGCTATTGCTGCCGCACTGCTGGCGTACGTGTTTTTGGTCGAGGCACCACTCACGTCGGAACAATTGAGCGCGCGTCAAGGTACGCCAACGGCTACACCGTTCTCGTACATCTTTCGTTTTTCGGTGGAAGATGTGCAAACCATTATTGTGAGTGATTTGCGCGAGCCGCGTCGCGTGGTGTTGGAGCGCACCGAGTCGGGCTGGCAGGTCAAAGAGCCAGAGGATAAACCGGCGGACAGGTACGAAGCCGATCGCGTGGCGCGCGCGCTGTCGGATCTATTGCTCCGTCGCGTGATTCAACCGGTCACCGATCTAGCACCCTACGGTCTCGCGCCGGCGAGCATCGAGGCGCGTATGGTGCTCAAGAACGGGACGACCTACGCGCTCTTGCTGGGTAACACGACGCCAGATGGCTCGCTGTACTACGCTGCCTACACGGGAGATACCTCGCGGGTACTTTTGGTTGAGACAGTGCTGGGCTATTCGCTCAAGAATCTGCTCGACAAACCGCCGTTCGAACCAACACCTACGCCCACACTGACACCCACGCCAGAAGTGACGCCAACGCCAGCGGCAGCCACGCCGGTGCCGGGTTTTGTGCCTACGCTGTTACCCACACCAGCCACTACACCAAAACCATAAAAAATGTCAGCGAGGACGTTCATTTGAACGCCCTCGCTATTTTCTTTTTTCGACCGTCGTGCTATATTTGATGCGCTGGAGGAAGAGATGCCTGCTATGCCGATTAAACGTATCGCCATCAGCACAGGTGGCGGCGATGCGCCGGGCTTGAACGCGGTGATTCGCGCCGTCGTTCTTTCGGCGCTGAGTCGCGGCTGGGAATGTTATGGCATTCGCGATGGCTACAACGGTTTGCTGTTACCAGAACAGTATGTAGATGGTGGCTTGATTCGCTTGACGCGCGAACGAGTCCGTGGCATCACGCACCTGGGGGGCACCATCATCGGCACGACGAACCGCAACAGCCCGCTCGAGTATCCCATCACCGACAAGGACGGAAACGTGCAGTATGTTGATCGCACCGATGAATTGGTGCGTCGTTTTATGCTCCATCACATTGACGCGCTGATTACCGTGGGCGGCGATGGTTCCCTCGCGATTGCCAACGTCCTCGCGCAAAAAGGTCTGCGCGTCATTGGTGTTCCCAAGACGATTGACAACGATCTGGATCGCACGGTAGTGACCTTTGGTTTCGATACCGCGGTGGCATTTGCAACCGAGTGTCTGGATCGTTTGCATACGACAGCCGCCTCACACGGGCGCGTGATGGTGGTCGAAGTGATGGGACGCTATGCGGGTTGGATCGCGCTACACGCGGGCGTGGCTGGCTCCGCCGATGTGATTCTGATTCCGGAAATTCCGTACGATTTGCACAAGGTTGTCGCCAAAATCCGAGAACGCGAAGAACGTGGCGCGAATTTCACGATCATCGTTGTGGCCGAGGGCGCCAGATCCATCGGCGGGGAGTTGGTCGTCAAAGAAAAAACACCCGGTCGCGCCGAACGTTTGGGCGGCATCGGTGAAAAGATCGCGACGGATCTGCAAGCCCTCACCGGCAAAGAGACGCGTGTGGTGGTGCTGGGGCACCTCTTGCGCGGCGGTTCCCCCACCGCGCAGGATCGTTTGATTGCACTGCGCTTTGGTGCAGCAGCAGTGCGCGCTCTGGCAGAAGGACAATCCGGCATTATGGTCGCGCTCGATCCGCCGAACGTGAACTATGTGCCACTCGCCGAAGTGGCGGGGCGAATGCGCGCCGTGCCACTCGATTGTGATACGATTATGACCGCGCGCGATCTGGGGATTTGCTTTGGGGATTGAGGGAGGACGAAAGACGAAGGACGAAAGACGAAAGACGAAGGACCAAGGACGAATGACGAATGTCTTCGTCCTGCGTCATTTTTGACAATTCATCTCACCATAGATAAAATTGTGCCTGACCACAACCCGCGGGGCGATGGCGAAATGGCAGCCGCGGCGGACTTAAAATCCGCTGGAGTAATCCTCCGTGTGGGTTCGACTCCCTCTCGCCCCATTCACGGTCTTTCCTGAAAATACGTTTGTCCACGAAGTAACTGTGTTGTTTGTCAAGAAGTACTGGTAGGATTCCAGTGGGTGCGATGACGCAGAATGGCGTTCAAAATGGTGAGAAGCTTACGCATACAAG
>DAOTYB010000046.1:0-3292 GCA_034435315.1 Anaerolineae bacterium
ACTAGATGGTGCGGCTGAGTAATTACATTTTGTGATACCGTACTCAAGGAAAAAAGTATGTCATTTCTCTGGAATCGTTATCTGCTGGCGGCGACGTTTGGGCATTTCAGTGTGGATATGTACTCGGGGATGTTGCCGCTGATTTTGCTCGCGCTAACGCCGCAACTGGGTCTATCGTACGCTCAGGTGGGCTTTGCTTCGATGACGTACAGTATCGCCGCGTCGGTAAGCCAGCCGCTGTTTGGCTGGCTGGGCGACCGGCGCGGCGCGCGACCAATGGCTGTGCTGGGTGTCGCGGCGATTGCCACAACGGTCGGTGTGATGCGTTTTGTGGATAATTTCGCGCTCCTGGTGCTACTCGCTGTCATTGCCGGGCTGGGGTCCGCCGCGTTTCATCCGCAAGGCGCCGCGCTGGCAGCGCTTGCGCCAAGCGCGCGGCGCGGAGCAGCGGCATCGGTGTTTATGCTGGGAGGTAACACCGGCTATGCGTTTGGGCCGCTTTTGAACACGGCGATTTTTTCCCTCACAGGCGACCATATGCCCGAGGCCCTGGCAACGTTAGGGTTGTTGCAAGCCGCCATTGTGTACTGGGCGTTGGCACGACGTCCACCCACAGAGCAAGATCGCGCGGCATCGCCTTCATCGCCGCGCCAGCGCGCCGCGCTCAGTGTCATCGTGGTCTTGCTGATGGTCATGTTCCTGCGCGCGTGGTTGCATTCTGCCGTTTCGACGTATGTGCCTCATGTGTTTCGCGCCTTTGGTTATTCCAACGCCGAGGCGGGCAACGTCTTGTTCACGATTTTGATGCCGTTGGCGATTGGGGGACTCGTGGGCGGTACTTTGTCCGATAAAGTGGGACGGCGCCGTGTGTTGATTGCAACGACAGTGTTCTCTGGACCGGCGTTGTGGTTGTTGCTAAACACAAGTGGCGTATCGGTGTATCTGTTTGGTGTGCTCCTGGGCTTGACGATGGGCGCTTCAACACCTGTGACACTGGTAATGGCGCAATCATTGGTGCCGCGCGGCCTGGGCTTGATGTCGGGAATCGTTTTGGGATTCACGTTCATCGCGGGTGCGATTGGGGTAGCGATCAGTGGAGTGATGGCGGATCATCTGGGGTTGTTGCAAACGATGCATATCAACGCGGGATTGCCGGTGCTGGCTGCCGTGCTCGCGTGGTTACTCCCCAGGGATCAGACCACGGCGCGCGCCTGACTCTGTGTGCGCGACCCACACACTTGCCGCGCGCGGGGCGAGTGTAATTTCGCGCGCATAACCGTCGCGCACGATAATCTCCTCGCGTGTCCATTCTTCCACCAGATGGGTGTCGTTGGGGAGTACAGTCTCCACACGTAAATCGAGAGTGACCGGTTGGCGCTCGGCGTTCAGCGCGATGATGAGCGTGGGCGCATCGGGACAATGGCGCGCAAACGCATACGTTTTGCCATTCGCGAGCAGCGTCGTCAGCGCGCCGCGACGCAAAGCCACGTACTTGTGTCGGAGCGCGGTCAAACGTTTGACAAAAGCCAGCATCTGCCTCCCGCGCGTGCTCGGCTCCCAGATCATCGCGCGCCGACAATCGGGATCGGTGCGTCCTTCGAGTGCGATTTCGTCGCCATAGTAGAGCATGGGTGCGCCAACGTAGGTGAACATCACGAGGAGCGCGAGTTGCAGCGCGGTCGGGTCGCCGCGCGCGATGGTGATCAAGCGCGCGGTATCGTGGCTGTTCAGCAGATTGAGTTGCGCATAGGTGATGGCGCGGGGATACCACGTCAGCATATCGGTCAGGCGACGCGCAAACTCTTCGGCGTTGATCGGCTGGACGGACCCGTACGAGTGTTCGTGGAGGAGATCGCGCTGCGGGTCTTCGACGAGAAAAGCGAGACACGCGCGCGTGAATTGATAGTTCATCACAGCGTCGAATTGATCGCCGCGCAGCCAGCGATCGGCGCGCTGCCACACCTCGCCGACGATGTACGCGTCGGGGTTGGCATTCTTGACACGCTGTCGAAAAGTCCGCCAGAATTCATCATCGTCAATTTCCCCGGGCACATCGAGCCGCCAGCCGTCAATCCCTTGCTGAATCCAGTGTTCAGCCACGCGCAACAGAAATTCGCGCACCTGCGGATTCTGGTGATTGAATTTGGGTAGCGCGGCAATGTTCCACCAGGCATCATAGTCAGGATGTGCATCGTAGGCGCGCACCGGAAAACGATGAAAGTGAAACCAGTCGAGATACGGGGAGGCTTGGCCGTTTTCGAGCGTATGGTTGAACTGATAGAAACCACGACTCGCATGGTTGAACACGCCATCGAGAATGATGCGAATGCCGCGCGCGTGCGCTGCCTCCAATAAGGTTTTGAACGCGGCGTTGCCGCCGAGAATCGGGTCCACTTGAAAGTAATCGTGGGTATGATAACGATGGTTCGCCGTGGATTGAAAGATGGGGTTGAGGTAAAGCGCGGTGATGCCGAGATCGGTCAGATAATCAAGATGCTCGACGATGCCGAGCAGGTCACCTCCTTTGAAGCCGAACGTTGTGGGTGGTGTATCCCACGCTTCCAGGTTGTGCGGTTTCTCGATGCGTGGACTTTTGGCAAAACGGTCAGGAAAGATCTGGTAAAAAATGGCGTCTTGAACCCAGTCTGGTGTTATGATGGGAGCAGGCACAAACGACTCCGTGATTGAGAAATAGGCGAACGCAATAATAGCATTGATGAGAGGATATGTCCAATTCAAGAGGAATGACAGGAGTAGTTATGCCTCATCTACCTCAGCCAGCAACGCGCGATACAACGCCTTGAACAACTTGCCGTGATTCGGCACGCGCAAGTGCAACAACTCGTGGACAATGACCGCGGCGCGTTGGCGCGCCGGTTGCTGGAGCAGTGCGGTGTCAAAGGTGATGCGCCCGCGACTGGAGCAACTTGCCCATTTGCGTTTGAGCGGGCGCAGGCGAATTTCTCTGGGTGCGACACCAATGCGCTTTGCCCACGCGGCGACTTCGGCGTGGAAAACCGCTACTGGCACCGTCTGCTCCAGCGTTTTGTCGGCTGGCGCGCGCGCGATGTTGCGACGCGCGGCGCGTACCTCGTCCAGAATCTTTTTTCTCACACGCGCTCCAAAAATACAACATTAGCGCGTAGCACAGGATTCAATCCTGTTCTACGTTTTGTGAAATACGTTTGTCCACGAAGTAACTGTGTTGTTTGTCAAGAAGTACTGGTAGGATTCCAGTGGGTGCGATGACGCAGAATGGCGTTCAAAATGGTGAGAAGCTTACGCATACAAG
>DAOTYB010000047.1:0-29454 GCA_034435315.1 Anaerolineae bacterium
GAAGGGGGCGGGGGGAATGTGTGGGGTCAAGCCTCGCCTCTACTCAATTGAACATTCACCGACCCAGCGCGTAGCGCAAAATAATGTCGTGAATCAAATGCTCCACCGGCGCGCGATCATCCGTAAAGATCGGTGCGGTGGCGGTCGCGACGCGAATCGTCGGCAACGCCTGCTCCGCCACAGCCTGCACGTGCGGTTCGGTCACGCGCGCAAGGCGCGCGCGTACGTCGTCGAGGTGCGTCGGTTCAAGTGTAGCGACGATGAGCGTGTTGGCGTTGTTGGGATGTGGAATGAGATAAACACCAGGGAACACCGCGCGCAGCGTCGCCGCCAGCGCGTCCACCAGCCGATAGTCCGTCGGCGTGTGCGCCGCGTTCACCGCAACGACGCCACGCGCGGTGAGACGCGCGCGCGTCGCGCGGAAAAATTCCACCGTCGTCAGATGAAACGGAATGTACGGCTGACGATACGCGTCAATCACAATCACATCGTACTGCGCGGCGCGCGTCTGCACAAAGTTACGCCCGTCGTCTGCGATAGCGCGCAGATTCGGCTGCGTCATCGCAAAATATTCTTGTCCCACCGCGATAATCGCAGGATCGAGTTCCACACCGTCTATCGGAATCGCGCCATAGAGGAGCGTGTACTGGCGCGCCGTCGTTCCCGCCGCGAGACCAATCACGAGTAAACTGCGCGGCGGCTCCGACGTAGCAAAGTACGGCGCGAGCAAAAACAAATCCCAGATGCTGTTCGTCAACACGCGCTCGGGATGATACGCCGATTGATACGCTTCACCTTCGTTGACCGTGAGCAAGCGCCAACCGCCGGCATCGTCAACAACTTGAATGTAGTGGTAGGGCGATTCGATTTCCGCAACCAAGCCCGGCGTGGTTTTGATCACACCACTCGAATCGAGCGCGGCGAGGAGAAGGATGATCGCGAGGAGCACGAGGTACTTGAGCGCGCGCGTGATGCCCCACTCGCGCACAATGCCCGCAACGGCACTGACAAGCAGCGCGAGCGAAAACGCCACAAAGGTCGCGCGCGTGCCGAGCCACTCGAACAGCACAAACACGGTGACGAACACACCGAGAATGCTACCGAACGTCGAGAGCGCGTACAGTGTGCCCGCCGTCGCGCCTGCCGATGCTACCGCGCGCGTGCACAGACGAATCGCGAACGGCGACACGCAGCCGAGCAAAGTGACCGGCGCGCTGAAGAGGACGAGGGTTCCGACGAACGAGGTGAATCCCAACCCGGCGTCAAAGCGTTGTAGTGCGGGAATGGCAAGGTGCAAGAAGGGACGCGCGAGGTACGGCAGAATGCCAAGCGTGAACCCGGCTACCGCGACGAGACGATAGAGCGTGACCGCGCGCGGGTCGCGATCTGCCCAGCGCCCTCCCGCAGCGTAGCCCAGCGTGAGGTAAATCAGAATCAAGCCGATGATGTTCGCCCAGACCAGAATCGAATCGCCGAAGAAGGGACGCAAGAGACGCGACGCCGCCATCTCGACGCCCATCGTCGCAAAACCACAGAGGAAGACGAGAAACCGCACAAGGAAATTTTGCAAGACGATGAACTAGCCTCCTCCGACCGGTGGAAACAACTCGACACGATCCGTGTTCGACACGCGCGCGGTTTCCAGTTCCACCACCACGCCATTCACCGTCGCCACAGCAATCTCGGCGATGGGAATCCCCAGATCGCGCAACAGATCACTCAACCCGACCGGCTCTGCCAGTTGAATGATCAAACGCGAACGTTTTTGCGTATCGTACCACGCCAGATGTCCCGCGAGGTGCAGGTGCATCTACTTGTGCTCCAGCAGATCCGCCACCCACTCGATTCCCAGTTCGCGCAATTTTTCGCGCGTGGGCATGGTCGTTTGCGGATCCCAACCCTTGAATTTGTACAGGTGCGTCAGCATTTCCTCGAACTCGGCTTTGGGGATGGCTACGCCAGCGAGCGCGCCATTTTCGAGCGGCTGGTGCAAACGTTCGGGCAGCACATCGTCCTTGCGCGAAAATCCCTCGCGCACGTTGAACGCGCGCGCCAGATTCGTCGCACGTTCACCGATGCGTAATACCTCTTGCAGTGTAATGTCCCAGCCCGTCGCCGCGCGCAACGCGTTCACTAGTTCATCTATCTGGATGAACGAACGTGGTGCAGGACCAAAAAAGCACATCCCAGTCACCTTTTCCGCACTCACCCAGTTTTCGACGAGGTAATAGTTGCGCGCTTTGCGCGCGCTCAGTTCACGCGGTGGGACCGGTTCGATGCCGAGCGGCGCGGCACCCTTAAAGCCCACTGAATCGGGATTCGCAATCATCGGATCGTGCACCGACGTGAGATGATCGGCGCCGGCTTCGTTGACCGCGTACCCCAGCCCCACACCGACTTTGCCGCGCGGGTCGTGCATCGGCAACTCTTGACCTTTGACGTGCATCGCGAAATAGCGCGCATCGCCACCAATCACCTCTGCCGCGCGCTTGACACCCTCCGCCAGCAAATTGCCGATGCCCTCGCGTCGCGCAATGAGTTCAATCATCTTGAGCATCGCCTCGGCATTGCCAAAACGCAACTCGATGCCGCCGGTCTCTTTCAAACCGATCAAGCCGTGCTCAAAGCATTCCATCGCAAACGCAATCGTGGAACTGCACGAGATGGTGTCGAGAACGTAGCGATTGCACAACTCGTTGGCTTTGGCGGCGGCTTGCAAATCGTCCACGCCACAATTCGCGCTAAACCCATCCAGCGATTCGTATTCGGGTCCGCCGTACGCATCGCTGACCTGATAGCGATCTTCTACCTTGACTTCACGCTTGCAACGCACTGCACACGCGTAGCACGTGCGACGCGCGGTGAGCAATTCCTTTTCGTACGCTTCCCACTTGATCTTGTCCACGCTTTCAAACGCACCCTGACGAAAGTTGCGCGTGGGCAAAATGCCCGCCGCGTTCAAACCTTCGACCAAGCCAGGCGTGCCTTTGTTTTGCAAGTCCCACGATTGGGGATGCTCTTTGACGCGTTTCGCTAGCACAGGTCCCAGCGCGGCAACACCTTTCGCATCGTACGCCCAATCGGCGTAGCGTCCGGTGCCGCGCACAGCGATTGCGCGCAAATGCTTCGACCCCATCACCGCGCCGATGCCGGCGCGCGCGGCAAAGTGCCGCAGTTCATTCGTCATCCCGGCAAAGCGCACCCGATTTTCGCCGCCCAGACCGATTTGCAACACGCGAATCAGTTTGTCGCCCAGTTCCGCGCGAATCGTCTCTTGCACCTCGTACGGCTCGCGTCCCCACAGATGACGCGCGTCGCGAATCTCGACGTGCTCGTTGTGAATCCACAGGTACACCGGCGCTTCGGCGCGACCTGTGATAACGATCGCTTCCCAGCCGGCGTTTTTCAGTTCGGGACCCCAATAGCCTGCCGCTTCCGATTCGCCATAGGCGTACGTGAGCGGCGAGCGCGCCACCGCGCTAAAGCGCGTCGCCGTCGAAAAGGGCGCGCCGGTCAACACACCGTTCGCGAAAATCAAAAGATTCGCCGGGTCGAACGGCTCGGTGCCGCGCGGTAACTCGCGCAGCAAAATGTATGCCGCCAGCGCTTTGCCGCCCGGATAGAGACGGTAAAACGCTTCGTCAAACGTTTCGACGCGCGTCGTCCGATGCGTCAGATCAACGCGCAGGATTTTGCCACTTGTGCCGTAAAGCATTGTTCCTCCATTTATGCAATACGCAATACGCAGTATGCAGTGTTCAGTGTTCAGTGTTCAGGCGCGCCCGTAGAGCGTCGTCAAGTCGGCGAGGCGCGCAGCAAGATCGTCGGTTAACGCCTCGGGCAACATTCGCCATGCCCAGTTGCGCGCGCTAAAGGTGCCCGGGTGATTCATTCGCGCGTCGTGCCCCAGCGCCAATACATCTTGCATCGGCGCGATGGCAGTGTGCGCCACCGAACTCCACACCGCGCGCAGAAAATCCCAGGCGATGTTGGAAGCATCGCAATTCAAGTAGCAGCGCGCGTGCGCGCGTTCCGCTTCCGACGAGGTGACGGTGTACCAGCCCACAGTGGTATCGTTGTCGTGTGTGCCGGTGTAGGCAACGAAATCGCGCGTATAGTTGTGCGGCAAAAACGGATTCGTCGCATCGCCACCGAAGGCGAATTGTAACACCTTCATCCCCGGAAAACCAAACTCGGCGCGCAAGGCGTCCACGCCGGCGCGCGACGCCTCATCGAACTCGCCCAAATCCTCGGCAATGATGGCGACCTCGCCCAGCGCGCGGGTGATGACGCGAAAAAACGCTTTGCCCGGTCCCTTGACCCAGCGACCGTTAACCGCGGTTGGCTCGCCAGCGGGCACCTGCCAAAAGTTGTAAAAACCGCGAAAGTGATCCACGCGCACCACATCCGCCAGCGTGAACGCCATCTGGAAACGCGCGCGCCACCACGCGTACGCATCGCGCGCCATCACGTGCCAGCGATAGAGCGGATTGCCCCACAGTTGCCCGGTGGGACTGAAATAATCGGGCGGCACCCCCGCCACGGCGAGAGGACGCAAGTTTGCATCGAGCAAAAATTGTTCCGGGTGCGCCCACACATCCACACTATCGAGCGCAACGTAAATCGGCACATCACCGATGATGCGAATGCCACGCGCGTTGGCGTAACGTTTGAGCGCGAGGTATTGCTCAAAGAATTGCCACTGGCGATACTTTTGGTTTTCGATTTTTTCAGCGAGCGCCGCGCGCGCGCGTGCGAGTGCCTTCGGCTGGCGCGCCACGAGTTCGGGTTCCCATTCGTACCAGGCGCGCCCCGCGTGCGCGTCCTTGAGCGCGAGAAAGAGCGCGACCTCATCGAGCCACGCGGCGTGGGTACGACAAAAGTGCGCAAACGCGTCGCGCTGTTCGCGTGGCGCGTGCGCGCGAAAATTTGCGTACGCGCGATCCAGCAGATTGTTTTTGAACGCGGTCACGCGCCCATAGTCCACGCGGTCAGGTGGAAAATCGGGAACGCTCAATACCTCGTCGCGCGCGAGATGTCCCGCTTGAACAAGTTTTTCGGGACTGATGAGGAGCGGATTGCCCGCAAACGTCGCTGGCGATTGATATGGCGAATCGCCAAACGCGGTTGGACTGAGCGGAAGCACCTGCCAGTACGTTTGGCGCGCGCGCGCCAGAAAATCTACAAAGCGATACGCCGCGTCACCCCAATCGCCAATGCCAGAGCGACCGGGGAGTGAAGTAGGGTGCAGGAGAATGCCACTGCGTCGCGGAAATTGCACGCGTGTCATTGTAGTCAAAATAGAATTTGTGGCAAGTGGGGGAAAGTGATCACCTCCCACCTTGCAGTCTCGGTGATTTTCTGTTATACTTGAGCACAGGCGAAGAGTATTCGGGTGCGACGCGACGGTCGTAGGTGGAGGATGGTATGAAAACTGTCTCGAGCGCAAAAAAGAAAAATGCACGTGCAGCAGCGCATCGAATTCGGGTAATGATTGTGGACGATCATCCTCTCTTTCGCGCCGGTCTGCATCGTGTTCTGGAATTGGAACCCGACCTTGAAATTGTTGGTGAAGCCACAAACGGTCAAGAAGCCCTCGACAAAGCGCGTAAACTCAAGCCACAGGTCATCTTGATGGACGTCAACCTGCCGAACCTCAACGGCTTGCAGGTGACGCGCGAATTGACCGCGTCGAACGAGGATATTGCTGTGATTATCCTGACCGCCTATCACGATGATGAGCAAATGCTCCACGCGATTCGGGCAGGTGGCTCTGCCTATTTTCCCAAAGATGTTGACCCCAAAGAATTGATTCGCGCGATTCATCAGGTCCGTGAAGGCAAATACGTCCTCAACGATGCGGTGCTTGCCAAGCCCCAGGTAGCAAACTGGCTCATCCATCAATTCACTCAAACACCGCTGGCTGTCACCGATGATGCCGAACTCGTGTTCCATCCTCTTTCGGCGCGCGAAATGGAAATCTTGACCCACATCACGCATGGCAAAAGCAACAAGGAAATCGCGCGTCAACTGGGTATCAGTTGCCAGACCGTCAAGAATCATATGACGTCCATTCTACGCAAACTCGCCGTGAATGATCGCACACAAGCGGCGGTGTACGCGCTCAAACGCGGGTGGATTCGCTTGCACGATACACCGTAGGACAGAGCGCTGTGTGCGTTGCGAGGTTGAACCTATGCCGACACCTCTTCCCGATCCCACGTCCCTCACCGAAGAGATTGACAAAGAACGCGCGCAACTGGAAAGCGAAGCGCGCGAGATTGATGTGCTCATCCGCCAGACGACCGGCGAGATTGACAAACTGCAACAGCGGCAGAACGAAATCACCGTGCGCTTGCGCCAGTTGGACGCGAATCTCGAAGCCTATTCGCGTGAAGACATCAAGAGTGCCTATCTCAGCGCGCAAGATGTCCAACTGCGCGCGTTTATGATGCGCAGTCAACTCGAGCAACTTCAGAACAAACAACGGATGATCCAGCGCTATCGCGCCCAACTCGAGCGCGTCAAAATGTTCGCGCACCAACTCGTAGAAGCCTCATCTGCCGTATCCCTGGGGCGCAGCGAGACGCGCGAGACCGACCAGTCCTCCATCATCCAGATCATTCAAGCGCAAGAACTGGAACGCCAACACCTTTCTCGCCAGATGCACGATGGCCCTGCCCAATCCTTGACCAACTTGATTCTGCAAGCCGAAATCGTCGAACGGCTCTTTGATGCGGATCCTGCCAGAGCGCGCGCCGAACTTGCCAATCTCAAAAGCGCCGCCAACGCCACCTTTCAACGTATTCGCGATTTCATCTTCGATTTGCGCCCGATGATGCTGGACGATCTGGGTTTGCTTCCCACGCTCAAGCGTTATGTCCAGACGTTCGAAACCAAGCATCGCATTGCCACTCACCTCACCACACAGGGCGAAACCGCCCTGCCGTCCCATCTGGAGGTGGCGATCTTTCGCACCGTGCAAGAACTATTGAATAACGTCGCGCGGCATGCCCACGCCGCGCGCGTACAGGTCACACTCGATTTACAGAACGATCCCGTCGTGGTCGTCGTCGAGGACGATGGGAGTGGTTTTGACGTGGAAGCCGTTCTCACGACTATGCGACAGCGCGGTAGTTCGGGCCTGGTCAATCTGGAAAAACGACTGCAAATGCTCCGTGGCAAGATACGTTTCCAGAGCAGTACAGGGCGCGGTACCAAAGTGTGGGTAGAACTACCACTGGCGTAACCACCTTGTTATGCAATCGTTATCAAACCGTAACGCTTGTTTATCCATTTTAACTCAAAAACGTGGTATAATCGGTGTGTCTGTACGCCCCGCCAGGCATCAACAGGAGAAGACAAATACCCTCTCCCAAAACACAGTACCGCTCTCCTATTGCAATTTCTGGCATATGAAGGTATAATGGGGGCAAAGCAAGACCAATAAACTCTAGAGAAAGGAGGTGAAAAAGAATGTATCTCCCGCGCGAAGAAGGTCAGGGCTTGGTTGAGTATGCGTTGATTTTGGTCCTGGTGGCTATCGTCGTCATCGCGATTTTGACCCTGTTGGGTCCGCAGATCGCCAATATCTTCTCCAGGATCACCAGTGGCATGGGCGGCACATAATCCGCAACCTGTCACTCTGGGCCCTATCCCAGATAGGGTCCACGCTCATATCCCTTCCGATTATCGTACGCTAATTTTTTCATCATATTTCACTAAACAAAAAGGGGGGTAAGCGCATAAGACTTGCCCCCCTTGTGCCGTATCACGTATGCTTGGTGGTATGTCTTTAGAGTGTCAAAAGGGTACGAATCAGCGGTGTGAAAACACAGGTCAAAGTCTCCTGGAAATCTCAGTAGCAATTCCATTTTTGCTGCTGATTATTTTCGCGTTGATTGAATTCGGAGTCATCTTTGCATCTTATCTTTCCCTGGTGAACGCGACCCGCGAAGGCACCGTATTCGCTTCGATGTACCCTGAACTGGCAGATACAACATGCGGCGCGACGCCCAACCCTCAATGCATTGGCGCAAAAGACAATCAGCCCTTTGGTGGCGGGAGTACCCTCTGGCGCGAATACGTCAAACGCGTGAACGATGAAGTTGTCGTGGTCGTTGGCGATCCGTTGCGTGCCGGACAAATCGTCTTGACCAACACCCTGACCGTACGCCGTCCGATTCTGGGCCCGGTAACAACGAGTTGTCCCACGCGCAAAGAAGCCGGCTGTCCGATTACTGTCAGTGTGAGTTATTACGTCCGCACTTTTACCAGTAATATGTCATTGCCTATACCGCGGGCACGGCCCGGCACCCCACCGATGCCCGGCTCAGGTGCGTCACCAGCGCAGTGGACGAATTGGTTCTTTGCCGTACTCGGGAATGTGGATTGGAGTAGCGGATGGCGAATGGGCTTGCCGCCTTACTACCAATTGGATTACACCTACTCGCTACCAATTCGATAAGATTATGAAGCGCCCCTCTGGTTTCAAGCCCACAGACAAGGGCCAGTCGTTGATCGAATTTGCCTTTGCCTTTCCCATCTTTCTGGGTCTTTTGATCGGGCTAATGGCATTTGCCGTTCTTTTCTATTCGTATGTGACACTCAATCTGGCTGTGCGTGAAGGCGCGGGCGTCATCGTCCGCTGCCCTTCGCTCAACTGTGACACACCGCGCCTCAACAACGGCGACAGGATTACCAGCATCCTCGGCGTTCAGACCTACGTCAAAGAAAAAAGTTTCTCGCTCAACATTGGAGAAATCAACGTTCTCGTCGAACCAAGCAATCGCGCACACTGGGTTATCGGTGCACAGGTATCTGTCTCTGCCACCTACAACGTACCGCTGCCTACGGTGAGTATCCCTATCCTGGGGAACACAGCCATCCGTTTAGGCACGCTACAAATCTACGCTCAATCGGTAATGACAATCGAATGACTGCCATCCAGGAGGTAGCCAAATGAAACACCAACTCAACTCCCACAGGGGACAATCCATTGTGATTATTGCCTTTGCACTGGTCGCACTTGTCGCGCTCTTGGCGTTAGTGGTGGATGCCGGTAACGCCTACGTGCAGCGCCGTCAAATCCAAAACGCGATGGATGCAGGCGCGCAGGCTGGCGCACTTGCTCTGGCACAAGGTAAAACCAGCGGCGAAATCAACGCCGCCATCAATCGCTATGTGAGTGCGAACGGTATCAATCCCGCCGCGGTGCGCGCCTACTATGTCGTCCAAGACGCCAATCGCAACAACATCGTCGTGCGCGACAATACCATCCTCTCGTACGGCGCTGGCTGGGTACCCTCGACGATTAACTACAACGGTGTCCAACTCCCCGTGATAGGTGTTCAGGTGGAAGGCAACAAAACCTTTAACACCTATTTTGCCAACATCGTCGGGGTCAGGGAAATGCCCACGAGTGGTGCATCGGCCGGATACGCGATCAAGGGTGCTTGCACCGGCAGCGGACTGTTTCCCATCGCTGTCAGTAGCGGCAACTTTCCAATTGATCAACAAAGTGGTGTGATGCAAGTTCACTATGAAGATGACAATCCGACCTACACGTACAAAATCTGGCAAAGAGACAGCAACGTGGATCCTTATCCGCGCGCGGGCAACTTTGGGTGGCTTTTCTGGCGCGGACAAACCTCCAGTGCGGCCGTTCTGGCAAATAATATGAACAACGCCGAAAGTGGTATCAGTGGCACCTGGGCAGTCAGCGAGACCATTCCTGGTAATACTGGCATCTCGGCTAGCGATGCAGTCCGCCAAGCCCTTCGCGACCGCATTGACGGTACCAAGCCCTCTGCCGTTGTTGTGCCAGTATACGACCGATTCACGGGCACAGGAAACAACGCCAGTTACCGCATCATCGGATTCGCCAAATTCCGCATCACTTGCTTTTACTTTGGTAACGGCGCAGGACAATCGTACGGTACATGCGCCACCCAAAATCCTAGTCCAAGCGACAAGTTCATCGAAGGGAAATTCCAGAAATGGGTAGATCCATCGGCCGAAGGTGGGTGCGCTAACTTTGGTATTGCCAGCGTCAAAGTCCGTCCGCCCATCAATCCCCAGCGCGCGCTCGTCGGCTCCATCAAATTGCAAAGGTTGACGCTGACGCAAAGCACACCGACGTACACGCGCGTACCTGTGAATGTGGTCAACGTCATTGATACATCGGGTAGTATGAACGATGATTGGAACAGTCGTTCCACATCCGATCCTACCAAAACCAAGTTGTACGCCGCCAAACAAGCCCTCATCGCGTTCAACAACAATCTGCGTCCTGATCTGGGGGACAAAGCCGCGCTGGTCAATTTTCCACGTGTAACATCGGGTACGCGGTATTCGTACAGTTGTGAGCGCTCTGGTTCAACCACCCAGTACTATACCGCTCAAGTGCAACTGGGCTTGACAACCAACATCACCGGCACAGGAGGTATCGTCAGTAAAATCAACAGCCTGACCGCCAGCGGCTACACGCCGATCGCCGCTGGATTGAAAGTGGGCCGTGAAACAGTCCTTGGCGCAGGACGAGATCCAAACGCTGTGGCGGTCATTATCTTTGCATCCGACGGTATGGCAAACGTACAACTGAGCGGAAAGATAACGGGTTACGGCGGCATAACTAGCCCAGCACCCGCGTGCAACCAACCGGCGGAACAGGATGCGCTGAACGAAGCCAATATCGCCAAAGGTGATTACAACCCTGTGGATTACCAACCGGACACGCTTCTCTTCAGTATCGCAATCGGGAACGATAATGCGGCGATGCTGCCATTCTTGCAGTCGCTTGCGACGCCAACTACCGATCCAAACAGGCCATACTATTTCCATGCCCCCGATGCGGCAACGATGGCAAGCATCTATCAACATATCTCGCAACGCGTCCAGCAGATTGGTTCAGAAACCTGTCGGGTCATCACGACCGAAGCCTTCGCGCAAGGGGCATTCGTCACTGTGCGCTATCCCAACGGTACCACGCGCACCGTGACCACATCAGCTAATGGCGAGTTTGTCTTGACCGGTAGTGACCTGGTGGAGGGCACCTACACGATCGTCTCTGCGAGCGTGACCATCAATGGCATCACCTACAACGTCTTTACCGATGGTCTGGGCGGACCTCCACTTGCCTCCAATCCCACCGTCACCGTGGGCACAGCCAGCGGTACCTATCGCACCGACCTGTTCCTTAAAGCCGGCACTACACCGACGTGCGGTAACTAGGGAACCAGTCGAATCTGTGTGGGCGTCCCTCCCCTAGAGTGCCATGGGGCATTGCCGCATTGAATTTGCGCAAGAACGGCAAGACCTGTCATGTTTGTGACAACTTGACAGGTCTTGTTACAAAAACGAGTGTGCGCTTGTACCTGCCTGCAATGCCCCGGCAGCCATAATACCAAGCCGATGGATAATCAAAAACGTTTTCTGCTCTGCACGAGTGCCTTACTTGTTATTGCGCTGATTGGTCTATGGTGCCAACCTCACACCCTCTCCGCTGCAGGCGAAGTGTGCGATAATCTCAAATGCTCCATCACCGAAACAACGGTCAACGATTTTGCTCAGGGCACATTCTACTACACTGCCATCCGCAACATCGGTGATGGAGAAGTGCAACTGATTCCCATCGGTCTCACAGCACCCTGGGTGTTGGATCCCTATGCCCTGCCGGCGGCGCGCGCGGAACTGGCTGCTGCGCTGTATCGTGATGCCAATGGGCGCGAGACCATCTATGCCATCGGTGGCGTAGATAACCTCGGCAATCCACGCACCGAAATTTTCACTGCTACTTTAACGATGACCGGTGCGATTGCCGCGTCCGGCTGGCTCACCGCCAGTCACTCGCCACTGGACATCCCACTTGCCTCTACCCAGGCAGTCATTTCGCCGACTGCAAGCGGTGGCTATCTGTATGTGCTAGGTGGCTTGACCACCGAGCTAGCAGTCACCTCGACGATTCTCTACAAAGCCATCAATGCCAACGGCACACTGCCAGCAGGCGCGTGGAATCGTGCCGAAATGCCCCCCAGCCCTCCCCCCGGCGATCCACGCTACTGGCATCAAGCGTTTGTACGCAAGGGCTATCTCTACGTTGTCGCCGGCGCCAATGAAACCAAAACCCCCATTGGGACAATTTACCGCGCGCCCATTCAATCGAACGGCGCACTGGGGGCGTGGATCGAAGATACACCCTCTCCCATCACGCGCGGCGCGTTCGCTACTGCTATATGGAATAGCGAAGAAAATGGCGATTGGCTCTACCTCATCGGTGGACTGGAGAACAAAGGCGACGCCGTCGGTAAAGCGCAAGTGGACTATACCCAATTCCAAGCCAACGGCTCTCTTGCTAATCCCTTCACTACCAATCTGGCTTCCGCGTTACCGGCACCCCTCTATGGACACACGGCAGTGCAAGCCGCCGGCGTCCTGTACGCGATTGGCGGAGATCAGGGTGGTGTTGGCGCTGCGTCCATCACGAATACGGTTCGCTCCGGCTTGATTGACTCACGGCCGGGGTACGTCGGACAACTAGCGTTTCCGTGGATCACCACCAATCCACTTGGCGAAGGACGCAAATACCACGCCTCGGTCATCAGCAGCATTGGTGAAATCTACGTGATTGGTGGCTATGGACCTTCAGGCTCAGGCGTCGAACCCAAAGCCACCGTCTTTCATGGTTCGACTTCGGGTATCGGCTCTACCTTTGCCCCGACCGGCAAATACGAATCGCGCGTTATCAATCGTGCGACGAACCGCGCCATTATTGATTTGCAGGTCAATGCTACATTGACGCAAACGACGGGGATGACCCTGACGATGCAGTATCGCGTGGCAGACGATCTGGCAACTTTGCTCAACAAACCCTGGACAACGCTGGGCAATCTGATTACTGGCACACCCACCAGCGGTATAACCACCACCTTCCAGATTACCACTGCTGATCGCACTGCCAGTTTGATTCAGTATCGTGCGATCTATACCACCGAGAATACAAGTTACACACCGATTCTGAATGCTTTTCAGGTCAACTATTATCCCCCACCTCAACCAACGAACATTGATTTGATTGTAGCAGGTATTGGGACTCCCAATGCTAATTCTGGACCAGTCACACAAACGATTCAGGTGCGGGTGTCGAATATTGGAACACAACACTTTAATAATCCCCGCGCGGGCGCTCTTGTCCGTCCCTCCACACTCGCGAGTGCGCCGACACGCCCCAGGGCCGGCACCCTGCCGCGACTGCTGATTCCACGCGCTCTTTCCGGCATCAGTTACTATGTCTGGGTAGATGTTTACATTGATCCGAGTCTACCACCCAGTCAAGCCTATCCGCCCGGGAATTGTATGGACATCAGCGGTGTTCAAAAAGAAGGCGTGCAGTACATCGCTTTGTATAACCTAGGGGCAGGACAATCCGTAGATTTGACCTTCCAGTGTTACGTGACCACGACGGGCGTACACACGTATTACGCGCAGGTGGATACGTGTTGGGATCCCAACGGTCTGGATTGTAGTCATACGTATGGCCTGGTGATGGAAAAAAACAACAACGAGAGTAACAACATCTATGGTCCTGTTGGGAGTGGTCATCCGTTAAACCCAACACCTCCACCATCCTCAGGCCGTCTATTCCTGCCCTTGATTCTCAAAGGACAGTGAGGCGAGTGGACAACTCGCCACACAAAACAAGTGGCGGGTATGCCATCGGACATACCCGCCACATTGTTTAATCACCCGATTCAATGTTAATGCCCTGCGGATGCACGCAGATACCGCGCCCCCACGGCGATGAGCACCAACACGCCCCCCAGCACGAGCCACGTCAACGGTGATCCGGTCGTGGGCAACGCGCCTGGAACAATGGGGGTAACTGTCGGTGTAGCAGTCACGCCCGTTCCCCCAGAGAGCAATGGCGTAATCGTGTACAACGGAGTCGCTGTGGGTTGTATTGGCGTCGCGGTAGGAATGCGTGCAAGCGCAGTGGCCGTTTGTGCGGCTGCCGTTTGCGCAGCAGCAAGCGCGGTTTGCAGCGCCGCTGCAGTGGCAGTCTGGGCAAGCACGGTCTGGCGCACCGCCGTTTGTGTGGCCACAGCAATGGCGGTTTGCGTTGCCGCCGCCGTGGCGGTCTGGACAATCGCCGTCTGGCGCGCTGCGGTTTGCGTTGCCGCAGCCGTAGCGGTCTGCGCGACGGCTGTCTGGGTCTGTGTAAAATAGAGCGTGGCGGTCAAGTTCGGTGTTGCTCCCTCCGTTGGCGTAGATGGAGGCGTACGCTGCACGAACACACCACGTGTGTCCACTGTGGTCATTGTCTCTTGAGCAGACACATCGGAAAACGCTACACCGGCAAAAACTAAAACCAACAGTCCCAATCCGCAAATGAAGGCAGAACAATTCGACGCTTTCATCGCTCGCTCCCTGGCGAATGTCGCGAACCCCTGGGACGAACAAGGTTCGCGCAACTCCCGTAATCCATCTGGCTGACGGTTTGAGTGTATCCCAAAATGGCTACCCTGTCAAGCAGAAATCTTTCCTCCGCTTGCCAATTTCGCCAATAGAGAGTAGAATAATCTTGCAAGTGTGACACAGTATCCTCGCCATCGAGAAAGGAGAGTTATGCGACGTGGTGGAAGAATTCTTGTCCTTCTTGGTTTACTCTTAGGAGCAATTACCGCTGTAGGTTCTTTTCTGGTCCTGAGTAGCGCAGCGGAACAGGGCCGTGTGATCCCGACCCGACCGGTCGTTGTGGCACTTCAGCGAATTCCAGAGCGTTCCGTCATCACCAGCGATGCTGTGGGCATAAAAGAATGGCCCGAAGCCGCCTTGCCACCGGAAGCGTTCTTTTCTAAAATTGACGATGTCGTTGACAAACTTACCCTTCAGGCAATTTATCCTGGGCAAATTATTCTGGCGCCAATGGTGATTGACAAGAAACTGGCTGGCGAGATTGGCACGCGTTCCAACGCGGCATTCGTAATCCCTGAAGGAAAAGTGGCGATGGCATTCGCCGTCAACGAAATTACCAGCGTGGGCAACGCGCTTCAAGCCGGTGACTATGTGGACATTCTGCTAACTCTCTCTCCTGCCGGCCTGCCCCCTTCGCCCACTCCTCCCAGAACTCCCACCGGTCTGGAAGGCTTGCCGGTTACCCAGATGATGCTTCAAGACGTTCTGATTCTTCAGGTGGGTGTCTGGAGCAGTAGACCCGAAGGAGGCGCGCCTGGCGGCATCATCACCTTTGCGCTAGATCGGCAGGATGCCCTTGCTCTCAAAGCCGCGCGCGAACAAGGACAAATTGATCTGGTGCTCCGCCGTGCCGGCGATCACGCGATTGTAGATACCGAGCCGGTAACACTCCAGTATCTTAACAGGCGTTTCAAGTTTAACTTGATACCCTCCCTGACTGCCACAGGACGTTAGTCACAAGATGTCTATCACCCCGCCCAGCGGAAAAATCCGCGTGCTCATTGTGGACGACATTGCCGAAACGCGCGAAAATGTCAAGAAACTGCTCTACTTTGAAAATGACATAGAGATTGTCGGCACCGCCGCCAACGGACGTGAAGGCGTTGATCTCGCGCTCAAACTGCAACCCGATGTGGTCCTGATGGACATTAATATGCCGGAGATGGACGGCATCGCCGCGAGCGAAGCCATCTCCGCGCAAGCGCCTCACGTCCAGGTGGTGATGATGTCGGTGCAGGGCGAAGCGGATTATCTGCGCCGCTCGATGCTAGCGGGCGCGCGCGAGTTTCTCATCAAGCCGTTCTCCGGCGAAGAACTCGTCACCAGCATTCATCGCGTCCATCAGTTCGCGGCGACGCGCCGCGTAGTCGCGCCGCCACCCCCCACCGCCACGCCCGTGACACCACCGCCACCTCCGCCGCGCGTCGGCAAGATTATCGCCGTGATGGGTAGCAAAGGAGGATGCGGCGCAAGTACTATCGCCGTCAACCTCGCCGTTGCCTTGCGCGAGGAATCCAAAGCGCGCGTCGCGCTCGTGGACGCCAATCTGGAATTTGGTGACGTTGGAGTGCTCCTTAACCTGCCGACCAGTCGCACCATTGCTGAACTGGTCAGTGGCGATACCACTATAGACGAAGAAGTCCTCGACGGCACGATGGCGGCGCATAGTAGCGCAATCAAAGTGCTGCTTGCACCACCGCGCCCCGAACTCGCCGAACTGGTCAAGGCAGAACATCTCAAACGCATCCTGGAACTACTCGATAAATCCTACGATTTCATCGTCATTGACCTATGGAAATCCTTTCAGGAAACGACCGTGTTCTTTCTCGACCACGCCGACATTATCCTGCTCATCGCCACGGCGGATATTCCTTCCATCAAAAATGCCAAACTCTTTTTCGAACTGACGGATCAATTAGGTTATCCCGCCGATAAAACCCTACTCGTTTTGAACAAAGAAGATGGACGCAGTGGTATCAACGCCAAAGACATCGAAGCCAGCATCAAACATCCGATCACGCTGACACTCCCCAAAGATGAACGCACAGCGACGCTGGCAATGAATCGGGGCACACCGTTTGTAATGCTACAACGTAACCTGCCCATTTCACAAGCCATCCAGAATCTTGCGCGTCTGATTGTTAAACGCATGCAACCCGAAGCAGTGGGAGCAGAAAAAGCCCCAGCCAAACGTAAATAGGAAAGTGAGTACCTATGTCTCTGCTCAAGCGTATTGGAACTCAACCGCCACCCACCACACCGACATCGTCCACTCCCACACCACCTACACCCACCACGGATGAACTGCGGCGACGCCAGGCGCCACCACCTCCTCACGACACCTACGCCGACCTCAAAGCGCGCCTGCAACAAAAAATTGTTGCCGAACTGGATCCCAAACTCGATCTCTCGAAACAGGATCAGGTGCGTCTCAAGATTCAGGAGATGTTCGACGCGTTCCTCGCACAAGAAGAAGTCGTCCTGTCGCGCACCGAACGCATCCGTCTCTTTGAAGAAGTCGTTGCCGAGGTGTTGGGGTTGGGTCCCCTCGAAAAATTACTCGAAGACCCAACGATTGATGAAATCATGGTCAACGGACCGCGCAACATCTATATCGAACGGCATGGCAAGATCGAACGCGTGTCCGTCCGCTTTGAAAGCGATGCCCACGTGATGCGAATCATTGACCGCATTGTGTCGCCGCTGGGACGTCGCGTGGACGAAAGTCAACCGTACGTGGACGCGCGTCTGCCCGACGGCTCGCGCGTCAATATCATCATCCCGCCACTCTCCATCATCGGACCTACCATCACCATTCGTAAATTCGCGAAAAAACCCTTTACGATTGACGACCTGATTAAACGCGGCACCTTCACCCCCGAGTTCATCCAGTTCTGCAAAGCGTGTGTGGAAGCCAAACTGAACATTGTGATTTCCGGTGGCACGGGTTCTGGTAAAACCACCACCCTGAACATTCTCTCAGGCTTTATTCCCGAAGGTGAACGCATCATCACGATTGAAAACGCCGCCGAATTGCAACTGCGTCAGGAGCACGTCATCAGTCTGGAATCCCGCCCACCGAATATCGAAGGACGCGGCGAGGTGACGATGCGCGACCTGGTGATCAACGCGCTACGAATGCGTCCCGACCGTATCATCGTCGGCGAGTGTCGCGGCGGCGAGGCGCTGGATATGTTGCAAGCGATGAACACCGGGCACGAAGGCTCGATGACCACCATCCACGCCAACAGCCCGCGCGATGCCATTCATCGTCTGGAAACGATGGTCTTGATGGCCGGAATGGACTTGCCCTTGCGCGCGATTCGGGAACAAATCGCCGGCGCGATTGACCTCATCATCCAGATTGCGCGGATGCGCGATGGCACGCGCAAGGTCGTCGAAGTGACCGAAGTGCAAGGCATGGAAGGGGATGTCATCGTCACGCAGGAAATCTTCAAGTTCGAATACGCCGGGATGAAGGACGGTCAGATTCTTGGCAAACTCAAACCGACCGGCATTCGCCCCAAATTTATGGAGCGCATCGAAGCCGCCAACATCTTCCTGCCGCCACAAATTTTTGGCGTGGACACGCGCTTTTTTGTGTAACGGTGCCACGCCATTGCGCTGGAACACTCAAGGAGACGCTTATGGATCCCTCTGCCCCGCTGATCCTCAGTCTCATTGCGTTTTTATCCGTCTTTGTGTTCTTTCTGGGTTTGCAACGCGTGATTACCGCTTCCACCGAAGACATCGAATCACGCCTCGATCGTTATGCCGCGCGTATGGTCGCGCAGACCGAAACCGCCCCTGCCGAAAAACCCGAACGGCTGCGCGGTCTGGGAGGCTTGCTCGGCAGTGACACCGCCAAGAAGATCGCCACGGAATTGGGACGCGCCGACATCAAACTAACCCCGAGCGAATACATCGCGCTGAATATTCTGGCGGTGATCTTTGGTTTTGGCTTGATGTTCGTCCTGGGACGCGGCTCTTTGATTCTTGGCTTGCTGGGAGGCGTGCTGGGCTTTTACGCGCCGCGCCTGTGGGTGCGCCAGATGCAAGCACGCCGACTCAACGCTTTTAACAACCAACTGGGCGATACCTTGATTCTGCTCTCCAACTCGCTGCGTTCAGGATACAGTCTGCTGCAATCGCTCGAAACCGTCTCGCGCGAACTCCCTCCGCCAATGTCCACCGAATTCGCGCGCGTCGTCCGCGAGATTGGTCTGGGACTGACGATCGAAGAAGCCCTGGCGCATATGCTCGAGCGCATCCAGAGCGACGATCTCGATCTGGTCATCACCGCCATCAACATTCAACACGAAGTTGGAGGCAACCTCGCAGAAATCCTCGACACAATAGCCCACACGATTCGCGAGCGTGTGCGCATCAAAGGACAAATCCGCGCGCTGACGGCGCAACAACGCTTTTCGGGATATGTCGTCTCGCTCCTCCCGTTCATTCTGGGTGTCGTGTTGTTTATGATCAATCCGACCTACATTGGGCAAATGTTCACTGAACCGTGCGGCATCGTTATGCTGATTACCGCTGGTTTGATGATTGTGAGCGGCTATATCATCATCGGCCGCATCACCAATATCGAGGTCTAGTGCCTATGGAACTGCTGCTTGCACTCTTCTGGGGCTTGAGTATCATCCTGATCTTTACCGGGCTCAGTCTGCCCTCCCCCCCCAGCCCGGAACAACAACGCCTGCAAACGTACGGCACGCGGCCACGCACACTGACCGAAATGGAAATGTCCATGCCATTCAGTGAACGCGTCGTCGCGCCACTTGTGCGGCAAATGGCAGGCATTATGAATCGGCTCACCCCGCAACACAATATCGAAGCAACGAAACGCCAATTGGAACTGGCGGGCAATCCCAACAACTGGACGCCGGCCGATTTTATGGGCGTGCGCGGCGTTACAACGATAATCACGCTGAGCCTGGCTTTTGCCTTGACCATTGTGCTCAACACACCCGTACCACAAAATCTTCTCTATTGGGCGATCGGTGGGGTGGTAGGGTTCTACTTGCCCGTGTTATGGTTGCGGAGCAAAATTCGCTCGCGCCAGCACGAAATTCAAAAAGCCCTGCCGGATGCCCTCGATATGCTCTGCATCAGCGTTGAAGCCGGTCTGGGTTTCGACGCGGCGATGGCAAAGGTCATCGAAAAATGGGACAATGAACTGAGTCGCACCTTTGCGCGCGCCAGCGCCGAAATCCGGCTCGGCAAGTTACGGCGCGAAGCCCTGCGCGATATGGCACATCGCTGCGATGTACCCGACCTGAGCAACTTTATCGCCGCCGTCATTCAAGCCGACCAACTGGGTGTCAGCATCGCCAAAGTCCTGCGTATCCAATCCGAACAGATGCGCATCAAGCGACGTCAACGCGCCGAAGAACTGGCCAACCAGGCGCCGGTCAAAATGGTCATTCCGCTCGTCTTTCTCGTTTTTCCGACCATCTTGATCATCCTGCTGGGACCTGCGATGCTCACCTTGATGGGTAGTGGCGGCTTTGGCATCCGCTAAGTTGCGCGCCTACAATCGCACCCGCAACATCCCTCTGGTGACCAATGGGGCTGTCGCCGCCACGTGGTGGTCGCGCTTGCGCGGCTTGTTAGGCCACGCGCCCCTGCAACCCGGCGAAGGCTTGTTATTACGCGGTGAAAAAGCCATTCACACTTTTGGAATGACCTTCGCCATTGACGTTCTCTTTCTGGACGATCGCGGGCGCGTCATCCACCTGATTCCCGCAATGCCCCCCTGGCGCGCCAGCCCGTGGGTCGCGCGCGCGCGGGATGTGCTGGAACTACCCGCCGGCGTTATCGAACAAACCCACACGTCCCTCGGCGACGACATCGAACTCGTCACAAGTCAGTAAGCAGGAGGGAGGGTCCCCAATGCTCGCGCGGCTCGTCCGCAACGGTGCGGCACTGCGAAACGCACTTCTCGATCTGCTGTTTCCCCCACGCTGTGTGGTCTGCCGACACAGTGGCACATGGTTGTGTGCGTCTTGCGCGGCGCAATTCGAGAAAATCCTCCCACCCTTTTGTGAACGCTGCGGCAGACCGTTGAATGGTCGCGCGTCCTGTCGTTACTGTGCGCAATCCCCCATCGTCATCAACGGGATGCGCGCGGTCGCCTTTTTCGATGGGGCGTTGCGGCAGGCAATTCACGCCTTCAAATACCTCCACCGCGTTGAACTGGCGGATTATTTCGGCACTATGCTCTCCGACTACCTCTTGACCTTTCCGCTCAGTGTGGATACAATTATAGCCGTTCCCCTGCACTGGGAACGCGAGCGCGCGCGTGGCTACAATCAAGCCGCACTGCTCGCCAATACCCTGGGAGCACGGCTGCACATACCGGTCTGGAACGACGCCTTGAGGCGTATACGCGCCACGCGCTCGCAAACCGAGTTGACGGCAGAAGAACGCCGCGCCAATGTGCGCGATGCCTTTGTTGCCAGCGCGCGTGTACGTGGCGCGCGCGTGTTGCTGATTGATGACGTGTGCACCACAGGTGCCACAATGGACGCGTGCGGTACTGCGCTGTACGCGCAAGGCGCCCAGGCGGTGTGGGGCCTGGCAGTCGCCCGCGCGCGCTGAATCCACACGATTCAAACGTAAAGGAGGTGAAGCGATAGCCTGTTCCTGAAAACGAGTCGTCGCATCCCCAAATTACCAGTTACGGAGGAAGCCATGCAACTGATCATCAGCGGCAAGAACGTCGAAGTGTCCGATTGGCTCAGGGAGTACGTGGAGAAGAAAATCGGCAAACTGGATCGGTACCTGCCTGCCCTCACCGAAGCGCGTGTTGAACTCACCCTCGAAAACACGCGCAACGCGAACCAAAGTCAGGTGGTTCAGGTCACGCTCCGCACCAACGGCACGATCTTGCGCGGCGAGGAACGTGCCGCCGATTTCACCGTTGCGGTGGACACGGTCACCGATAAACTCTACAAGCAAATCGAACGCTACAAGGGTAAACGCTACCACAATCGTACGCCTGGCGACAAGCCCCCGCTGGAACCCACGCCACCCGAAGCCCCCCGTATCGTTCGAGTCAAACGTTTCCGCATCACGCCGATGACCGAAGAAGAAGCCATCGAACAAATGGAGTTACTCGGGCACAACTTTTTCGTCTTCGCCAACCGAGAGCATGGCACCATCAACGTGTTGTACCGACGCAACGACGGAAACTATGGGTTGATCGCGCCAGAAACGTAAACCCAACCGTTACACGATAGAATCAGGGGTTAGGGGCAAATCCTCTAACCCCTTTTCAATGCCATTCCCGATCAATTTGCGTTCACCAACGTTCGGATGAAAATATCTATGAAGGACACAAAGCGTCACGGAGGTTTTTTTCTTCGTGTTCCTTCGTGACCTTCGTGGACAAATTTCAGGAGAATCTTTCCGTGTCCTCCACTGCCACACTGTTTCTATTCGTCAAAGGCACTGCCGAATCGCCTGTCGAGCAACTCGTCGCCGAGGCACAATGTGCCGCCGCGCGCGATACCCTCGAAAAAATCCAGACGCTCCCCGAAATCGGCAACATTATCGTTGCAACACGCAGCACGGCGTTCGCCGCAACGCTGCGCGCGCTGGGAATCACCGTGGAACAAGATTCGCCCGATGAAGAGTTCCACTGGGGCAAATGCCTCACGCACCTCATTCGCAAACATCGCGCCACGACACCTCTCTACATCGGCGGTGGCAGTGGTATCCTGATGCGTGCCGAGGATTGGCGCGTGATGCTGCAGCAGGTGCTGGCTGAACCTTATACCGTTGTTGCCAACAATGTTTATTCGTGCGATTTTGCCGCCTGGTCGCCGGGCGAGGCGTTAGAAAAAATCGAACCACCAACGGTGGATAATGATCTTGCCTATCGCCTTATCGAACACGCCGGCTTGCGCGGCGTGGCCCTCGCGCGGAACGCCGCAACTCAACTCGACATTGACACGCCCACCGATTTGTTGACCACGGCCCTGCATCCGGCTATCGGCAAACATTTGCGCGCGTTCCTCGATACTGTACCGCTGGATACCACGCGACTCGCGCGCCTCCTGGATGCCCTGCGTAACCGAGCCGCCACTGCCCTCATTGCCGGTCGCGTCTCGGCAGCACTCGCTCTGGCGCTCGAACGCCAGACCTATTGCCAGTGGCGTATCTTTAGCGAAGAACGCGGCATGCGCGCGAGCGGCCGCATCGAACGCGGCGAGGTGCGTTCTCTGCTGGGCTATTATCTCGACACGGTCGGCGCGCCTGCCTTCTTCACTACCCTCGCGCATCTGGCAGACGCTGCCATCCTCGATACGCGTGTCCTGTTCGCCCATCGTCGAACGAGCCCGAGTGCCGCCGATCGTTTTCATTCCGATTTGTTGCAAGCCGAAAAGATTACCGATCCCTTTGTGCGCGAGTTGACTGCCGCCGCGCGGTCTGCCGCGATACCTGTGTTACTGGGAGGACATTCCGTCGTAGCAGGCGGAATGTACGTCCTGATGGAACACCTAAACAAACCCACTCCGATTGCGATAACTCAATGATACAATGATTCCCATCCTCACTTCGCTTCGTCGTGATTGGTCGAGTCTTCCTGCACTTGTGCGGCGCAATTTTCTCCTCGATTTCAACGCGGCGATCTTTTACGGTATCTTTCTCGCGGGTGTACTCACGTTTGTACCTGTGATCGCGCGACGCCTGGGTGCAACGCCCTTTCAACTCTCACTCATCGTGGCAATCCCTGCGATTGGCAATCTCATCGCGTTAGCCTCCTCCCGCTATTTGCAAGGTCGGCGTACATTGCCGTTGATGATGACGGCGTGGAGTATCGGGCGTGGTTTATTCGTGTTGATGCCATTCGTCACTACGCCTGAACCCTTCATCCTGATTGTCGTGGCTCACTGGTTAATCGTGTCGTTTTGTATCACGGGCTATGTACAAGTCATCAGCCAGATTTATCCCGTCGCGATTCGTGGGCGCGCAATGGCATACGTCCGCGTGGGTTTCACCGCTTGCGCCACGTTGATGACACCACTCTTTGGACAATGGCTCGACCTCTGGGGCTATCAACTCTTGTTTCCAATCGCCGCACTGTTCGGTGTACTCTCTGGACTCACTTTCGGTCAGGTCAAATACACCGAAGAATTCACCCCGCGCGCACAGGATTGGCTACAACCATTCCGCATTCTGCAGCGCGATGCGTCCTATCGCGCCTATAGCCTTGCCTTCTCTCTGTATGGTATCGGAATTCTGATGATCTCCCCTCTCATTCCACTCTTGCTCGTGGATGAACTCAACCTGAGCAATGCACAAGTAGGCTGGCTGGGAATGGTCAACTCGATTGCGTGGATGTTGTTCTACATCGTTTGGGGACGCAGCATTGATCGGCGCGGGGGTCTGTGGACAGTGCAAATCAATTTTATACTGACGCTCGTCGTGCCACTGGCGTTCTTCTTTGCCCAGGACCTCTGGCTGTTGGCACTGGCGCAGATTTTTCTCGGCATCACTGTGGCTGGCACGGATATTGGCTGGATGAACGCCGTGATGCAGTTCGCGCGCAAAGAAGACATTGGTGCCTACACAGCGCTCCATGCGTTTTTGGTTGGCGTGCGCGGCATCTTTGCACCTTTTGCGGGTACAGCGTTGATGACTCTTCCTGTGCTCGGCTTGCGCGGTGTATTTCTGGTAGGCGCGTTGTTCATTCTGGCAAGTTGGTTGATGGTGCGTACAGTTACGCTGGACCAAGCGACGCGCGCGTGAGGAGATAGTACTATTTTGACTTGTCGTGCCATTCGTGCTACAATAGCGGACGTGATGGTGGCCATAGCTCAATGGCAGAGCGTCTGACTGTGGATCAGAAGGTTGCGGGTTCGAGACCCGTTGGCCACCCTTGGAGCAATGAGCCAATGTGCCAATGAACCAATGAGCCAAATATCTTTTTCGTCCTTCGTCTTTGGTCATTCGTCATTCGCTCATTTGTCATTGGCTCATTTGTCATTGCCATTGCGCCTGTAGCTCAACCGGATAGAGCATCAGTCTTCGGAACTGAGTGTTGGGGGTTCGAATCCCTCCAGGCGCGTGTACACAAAGACCTCCCGTACACAGCACGGGAGGTCTTTTCTATCCTTGCGGTAACTGCTCAATCGTGAGCAGAGTGCTTACAGAGCAATTTTTTCAGACGCGTCGCATTCTTCGACTTTACCACTCGCACAGTCACTCTTGGCGGGCTTGCAGCGCGGCGCGCTCGCGCTGTGCGGCGCGCAGTCGCTGGTGCAAATGCACCGTGTAGCCGATGAGCACCAGTGCGATCAACCCATAAGCGATTGCTACGTACTCCATCGTTTCACCCCATCGCTTCGCGCAAAGCGTTGATTTGATCGCGCGCTTGCTCCAGACGCACGCGTTGAATCAGCAAATACACAAACACCAGGGTAAACGCGGCTACACCTACCATCAGCGTTTGCGTCATTGGCGGCGCCAAGCCGCCCGACTCAAAGACGATGAGCGAAGGATGCATCGTCCGCCAGATCTGCACCGAGATAAAAATGAGCGGCACATTCAAAAAGCCGATGATAGCGAGTACGGAGGCAAAGCGCGCGCGCCGTTCCGTTTCAGCCGTCACGCGCAACATCAAATAGCCAATGTACATCAGCCACATAATCAACGTGGTGGTCAAACGCGCATCCCATACCCAGAACACGCCCCACACACTCCTTGCCCAGATGGGTCCCGTCAGCAAAACAAGCGTGGTAAAGACCACACCGATTTCTGCCGCCGAGAGCGCCAGCGCGTCCCAGCGCCGTTCGCGCTTTGCCAAAAACAAAATGCTTGCCACGAACACGACGAAAAAGGCAAAGAAACCCACCCACGCGCTCGGGACGTGAAAATAGAAAATGCGCTGGACATCGCCCATCATTCGCTCGCGGGGCGCGTAAAACAGTGCCATCCATAACGCCACCGCGACACTTGCCACTGCTATTATCCCCACTGCGCGCGCCAGAGGCACAATGCGCGCGTCCTCCAACCATTTCCAATATACTCCCGACGACATTATGCACCTCGCAATTCCTTACCACACCGACTACAAAACCGGTCTTGCGCCGCCGCTGTCTTACCACACGCGGGGCAGCGCACGCTACGCAAAGCCGAGCCGCATCTGGCGCAAAACGCATCTGCCGCTGTATGCGTCGCGCCGCATTGCGGACACTGGAGCGCCCCTTCCGACGCAGACGCGCGGCGCCAGCGCGCAATCTCACGCTCGATAGCATCCTCCGTATCGGCGCGCGGTAGTGTCATCACTACCCGATCCAACTCTTGCAAGAGCGCGACCGCTCTGGCTTCATATTTGACGCGCAACGACCGATAATCCGCATCGGATAGTTTGCCGGTGGCGTGCTCGTTCTCCAGGTCCTTGATCGCGGTGTACACGGCATCGCGCTGGCTGAGCAATTCTTCCAGCACCGGCTCGCTACGGGGCGGTGTAGTGTGCACAGGTCGAAAGAATGGATACGCCACAATCACCACAACCATCAGGACAATCACAGCAATCAGAATCGTTCCAATCATTCACACTCCCTTGAGAACCGAACTAGGCATGCGCGAGTATCTCTTGAACACGCGCGCGCGCGGCCACACGCGCTTCGCGCGGATCCGGTAGCGCGGCAAACAGCGTACCCGCCACCAGCGTAACAAAGCCAATCCACAACCAGACAATCAAAGGATTGATGATGACCTTGAGCGTTGCCGTGTTGGCATTGGCATCGAACGCTGCCAAAATGACGTACAAATCCTCGCGCAGCGTTGTCCGCACCGCTATCTCGGTAGTCCATTGCGAAGCATCGGGATTGGCGCTCTGGTACAGATTCTTTTCCGGCGCCAGCGTACCGACGCGCGCACCATTCTCGAATACGGTCAAACGCGCCGCGATGACATAACGGTTTTCCGTCGGATACATTTGCAAGCCGTCGTACTGCAAAGTATAGCGATCCAGCGTCACGCGCTCACCCGGCTTTAAATTCACTTGCGTCTCACTGGAGAGGAACGACGAACCGGCAATGCCCACCACCGCCAGAATCACACCCAGATGCACCACGTACCCACCAAAACGTCGCCGATTGCTGGTAACGAGATTCACAAACGCGCGCGGCACCTTTTCCCCATTTGTGACGACGCGCGCGCGGACACCGCGATAAAATTCCATCCCAATCGTCACCAGCACAAACGCTACCGCGCTAAAAGTCAACACTGCATACCATTCACGCATCCCCCCCGCGACCAGTACCACAGCCACGCCAAGCGCAAACCCCAGAGGAGGCAAAAAGTTCCGCCAGAGATTTTCCGGCGATGCGCGCCGCCAACCAATCAGAGGGCAAATGCCGATCAACACGACCAGCGCGAAAAAGATGGGCCCGTTCACCTGATTGAAAAAAGGTGCACCAACAGTCACTTTTCTACCTACGACGGCTTCACTCACCAGCGGAAAGATCGTCCCCCACAAAGTGGCAAACGCCGCGCCCACCAGAATCAAATTGTTCAACAAAAACGATGCCTCGCGCGAGATCAACGAATCCAGTGTGTTCTCTTCCTTCAATTCATTCATCCGATTGAAGAGGAGATACAAAAAGGCAAGTACTGTTACACCAAGAAACGCGAGGAACCAGGGACCCAAACTGGATACGCCGAACGCGTGCACCGACTCGATGACCCCACTCCGCGTGATAAACGTACCCAGAATCGAAAGCGCGAACGTTAGCATCACCAGAACGAGATTCCACACCTTGAGCATACCGCGACGCTCTTGAATCATCACACTGTGGAGATACGCCGTGCCGGTGAGCCAGGGCATCAACGAAGCGTTCTCGACCGGGTCCCACGCCCAATAACCACCCCAGCCCAGTTCCATATATGCCCACTGCATTCCAAACAACAGACCGAGCGAAAGGAACAACCACGACATCAGGGTCCAGCGGCGCGTGGTGCGAATCCACGTGTCACTCAAACGCCGCGTGAATAGTGCCGCCATTGCAAACGCAAACGGCACGGTGAATCCGACATAACCGAGATATTGCGTGACCGGATGAAAGAACATGCCCGGATTCTGTAACAGCGGATTCAAACCGAGTCCATCGCGCGGCGTAAAATCGAGCAAGCGAAACGGATTACCCACCAGCGCGTTGGTCCCTTCACGCGTCCACGGGAGCAGGATGAAAAAGCCGGTTTGCGCGGTGTTAGTCGCCAGCGTCATCAGGGCAAGGAAGAAACTTTGCGCCACTGCCAGGCCCATCAGCACATAAGGCATCAACTCTTGATTGCGCTCTCGATTCTGCAGCAAAACAATCGCTGTGAAGATTGCCAAAAGCCACTCCCAGAACAAGAGCGAACCCTCCTGGCCACCCCACAGCGCGGCAAGATTATAGAACAGCGGTTGCGCGCGATTGGTATGCAGAGCGACGTACTCAAAACGAAATTGATGGGTGACCAGCGCCCATTCCAAAATCACCACCGCGAGCGTGGTGAGCATCGCTACAACGAGCATCGCATTAAACGCACTGGCGTAATAGTCCCAGCGGTTACGTCGCGCGGCAACGAAAGCCGCGCCCGCAGCATACAGCGTGAGAAAGAAACTGATCAGCAGCGAAGCATAACCCAACTCCGCCATAACGAGTTCAGACATTCTGCTATATCTCCGACGGATTTTCGATTGTCAGCCACCGTTGGCTCGATATGTCACCGCGCCAACTCCCGTGGTGCCAGGGAGGTGTGCAAAAGTCTTTTTCCGCCATTGTATTTCACCGTCGTTCTCTGGGAACAACCCCTCTCATCCCCCTGCTCTCTCCGCAAAGCGGGGAGAGCAGAGGGAGATGGGAGGAGGTGTGTAGGGCGAGCGGCTGCGCTGCCCGCCCCACACACCCTTTCTCTTGTTTTCCCCTCCCCACGCTGCTCTGCGGCGTGGGGAGAGGGCTAGAGGGTGGGTCTATTTCGCGATGGATAGGACGGCGGAGGGCGAAAAATCTTTCGTCCCAGGCGGAAAAAACTTTTGCATAATTACTCAGCACGGCGTCACACGCGCGCCAACAGGTGCAATCGAAAATCTAATCACCTGGAAGGCGCATCCGATTCGTATTTGGAGGGACACTTGACAAGAATGGTCTGCGCATAGAACGTGCCATCTTGCCCTAACTTGCCTTCGACGACAACACTTTCACCTTGCTCAAATGTATCCGGCTTGGCTCCTTTGTACACTACCGGCAAAACCAGATGGTCTTCTCTCAGATTGAATCGGAGAAGCAATGTCTTGTCATCGAATTGGATGGAGGATTTGTCGAGGGGAGCGTTGAGGCGGACGGGCTGATTGATGAGCGAACCTCGCTGCGCGTCCAACTCTTTGAGGGTTAAATAATAAATCGCGTTCGCCTGAAAAGAGGAAAAAGTGACGTACGCGATTGCGCCCAGTATCAAGAGTGTGCCGATGATAAACTTGGCTCTGCCGCCTGTCTTGACGGTCACACCCTGTTCGACAGGTGCTACCACACTACTCATTTCTTGCTCCTAGTAGAAAGGATTTTTCCCCGCCTCAACCGTGACCGCTCGGGTTTGAGCATCCTGAGCAAAACCACCAAATGCGACCCCGCAAGCACTCTACGACTCTCTTCGCTGAGCACCTGGTTCACTCACGGCTGAGCGGCTGTCCTTAACCCCACGAATTTGAAACCGTGCGAAACATCTGGATTCGGACTGGATTCAGTGTACTCGCGCAAAGTCCAAGCCCAGTCCTTCTTGCGTCCAAGCCAGGTCGTAATCTCCTGAGGCGTGGAAAATGATACACTGAAAGCAGCAATTTTGCAAATCCTTTTGGTAGCAGGGTGTATTTCACATTCGGGGCAAATCTGTGCAAATGAATTTGCCGCAACGCAGAGCGATGTCCGCCTGCGCGGACAACATCTTTTGCCGACGCAGGTCGGCATGGCTGTGGCT
>DAOTYB010000048.1:0-7434 GCA_034435315.1 Anaerolineae bacterium
AGCCACAGCCATGCCGACCTGCGTCGGCAAAAGATGTTGTCCGCGCAGGCGGACATCGCTCTGCGTTGCGGCAAATTCATTTGCACAGATTTGCCCCGAATGTGAAATACACCCGTGAGGTTTGCACAGGGCTTGTGCAAAGTCAGCCCCTCTGTCATTGCGAGCCGCGCAGCGGCGAAGCGATCTCCACACCGCAATAGGGGATTGCTCCGTCACAAAGACCGCTCCTCGCAATGACAAGCGGAGGCGCGGCTTGGTCAAGCGACTTTGCACACACCCTGGAGGTTTGCAGGGTGCATTTCCGTTGGGGGCAAATCCGCTTGAGCCATAAATTTCGCAGCCGCGCTCTTGAGCAATCCCCTCTCATCCCCCTGCCCCCTTCTCTCCTTGCGACGCGCGAGGGGGGATGACGGGCTGGTGGCGGGCGGCTTCGCCCGCCACCACCCCTATTCCCTTGTTTCCCCCTCCCCCACGCCGCAGAGCGGCGTGGGGAGGGGGTTAGGGGATGGGGCTATTTCGCGAGGGATAGACGGCTGAGTAATTATCCTGTTGGGGCGAAAAATCTTTCGCCCCAACCAAGCGAAAAAAACTTTTGCATGTTTACTTAGCGCGGCGCAGGCTTGCTTTCAAACTGTACCAGAATCTTTTTGACTTCTACAGGGATATACGCCGAGCGATACATACGCTCGATGCGATTGCTTGGATCCACCGTGGCTTTTTGCAACCAATCGGTCAAGGCGGTGCTTTGGGCACGCGCGCGCGCGGTCTCATCAAGTTCACGCTGCGGATCACGTGCTAGGACCTGAATGATGTGCACCCCAAACGATGTGGTGATGGGCGCGCTCGTCTGGTTAGGCTGCAGTGCAAAGGCGACTTGTTCAAATTCCTTGACCATCACACCTCGCGGAAACCAGCCCAGATCGCCGCCCTGTTCTTTGGTGCTGGAATCCTCCGAAAGTTCCTGCGCCAGTTTCACCCAGTCTTCGCCGCGATTCAAGCGTTCTTGTACCTGCAATGCGTCCTCATAGGTCTTGACAAGAATGTGACGCGCGTTCACATGTTCTGCTGTCGTTGGCACTTGCTCCGCCAGCACGTTCTGCAATTTGCGTCGCAAAAGTCCTACTTCGATCATCCGACGAATATCGTGCTCGCTGGTCTGCGTATTCCGAGAAATCTCCTGAAACAGTTTCTTTCTTTCTTCCACGTACACCTGATAGGTCATCAATGTCGGCGTAGGCATTGGGGTCTCGGTGGGACCCAGCGTCGGAGCAGCGGTCGGTGTGGTGGGAACGAGCGTCTCGGTCGGTGAAGGCATCGGTGTGTGCGTTGGTGTCGGTGACGGTGTAAGCGTAGGGGTACGCGTTCTGGTCGGCGTAGGCGATGGACCCACCGTTGGAGTTGGAGTGGGACGATAATAACCAACGTACTTTTCGATCTCCTCCTCAATTTCATCAGCCGACACGGTGATGTTACGCCGAGCGGCTTCCTGACGCACCAACTCGTCTTCAATCATCGTTTCGAGTATCTCGTTGGGCAAGGTGATGAGTTCAAACGCGAGTTGTTGCATCTGTTGCTCGTACGCTGAGCGGAGAAAAGCCAGCGTCGGATCGTTACCGATTTGCTGGAGGGAGAGTTGAGTTTGTTGCAATTGCGTATTGAGCGAGAGGGCGCGATAACGCAAGTACGTTTGATACTCGCGAATCGAGATCGGCTGACCATTGACCCGCGCGATCGGTTGATTGGTCTGGATTGCCCAAAAGACATCCAGTCCGCCATAATTGGCAGACAAGAGACCCAAGCCCAAAATGATCAATACGACCAGTCCCACCCCGCCGAGAGTGAGAAACAATATCCGTTCCTGGCGCTTTTCGCGCGCGCGACGAATTTGTTGTTTGCGCGTTTCCTGACGCGCCTGTTTTTCGCCTTTAGGCATTCCGTCCTCGTCACAACGTTTGCATCGTGAACGGCAAGAGTGCCACGTGGCGCGCGCGCTTGATTGCGCGGGCTAGCATCCGTTGATGTCTGGCACAAGTGCCCAGGCGGCGCCGCGGTTTAATCTTACCATGATCGGTAAGATAGTGGCGCAACAGGTCCACATCTTTATAATCAATCGTTCGGACTTTTTGTTGACAAAAAGGACAAAGGCGCGGGACACGTTGCGCTTGAAAACGTACGTTGGTGCGACGGGGCGTCGTGTTGTTTTTCGGGCGCGGTTCGGGCGCGGCTTTTGCCGGCGCAGTCCCGGCACTGGTTGGGGTATCTTCCATTGGTTGATTACTCCTGTTTGAATTCGGAATCAGGGGCAAGGCGTGGATCAATTCGAGTGACCAGATAGCGCAAAACGTCCTCCGCTAATTTGAGGTTGCGCTCCAGGCCACGCACAGCCGTAGGGGGAAGGTGAATGTGGAGAACCGAGTAGAAACCCTCGGTGCATTTGGCGATGGGATACGCCAGGCGGCGTTTACCCCAATCCTCACGTTTGACGACGCGTCCCCCAGCGCTGGCAATCAACTTGTCCACGCGCTCGTTCAGTGCCGCGAGCGCTGGCTCGTCCAGCGTGGGGCGCGCAATGTACATCAATTCGTACAACAAGAGGTGTCTCCTTTCCATGGGATTGCTCCGCGCGCATCACCGCGCGGGCGAAAAGGTCGCGTTGTGAGTATTCGATTACACAACAAATCCATTATATTCACTATTGGCAATTTGGCAAATTGGCAATTGTTTCATCTTGCGGTATAATGAAGAGTGATGAAATTCAAACTTGCACTCGCTCAATTCGCCCCACGTCTGGGGGATGTGGATGCCAACCTCCAGACGATCCTCGCCTATCTCGCCCGCGCCCAGCGTGACCAAGCGCATCTCATCGTGTTTCCCGAACTCGCGCTCACGGGCTATTACCTCAAAGACCTGGTGCCCACGGTTGCCGCGCGCGCCGCGCCCGAGGATCCGCGAATGGCGCCCTTGTTCCACGCCAGTCAACATCTGGATATTGTCATCAGTTTTGTCGAGCAGGACGCGCGCTGGCACTATTACATCGCTGCCGCCTATCTCTCTCAGGGACGCCTGCTGCATCTGCATCGCAAAGTGTACCTGCCGACCTATCGCCTCTTCGATGATGGCCGCTTTTTTGCGCCGGGGAAAACCTTTCGCGCCTTCGATACGCGCTGGGGTCGAATGGGTATGTTGATTTGCGAGGATGCGTGGCATCTTTCATCGCCGTACGTCCTGTGGCAAGACGGCGCCGATTTTCTGATTGACGTGTCTGCCAGTCCCGGCTATGGCCTCACGACCGGCACTGATCTGGCAAATGCCGCCACGGTCAAGAATTTTTTGCAGACCTATGCCACACTCTTGACAACGTTCGTTATCTTTAGCAATCGAGTGGGCATCGAAGATGGCATTACGTTCTGGGGTGGCAGTCACGTCCTCGCTCCCAACGGTACACTTTTGGCTACGGCACCTCAATTCGATGAAGCACTCGTGTATACCGAGGTGGATACCGATGCGTTACGCCGCGCGCGTCTCGACTTGCCGCTCTTGCGCGATGAACAACGCGAACTGATTCGTCACGAATTGGGACGTGTGGCTAAATTCGAACTCGATCGTCGCTAAAACAATGATGAATGCATTACCCTCACTCAACCTTGCCCTCGCACGTCGTGTGATTGTGGATTTCATTCGTACAGAACTGGCACGGTTTGGTTTCCAGCGCGGTGTGATCGGACTCTCGGGAGGTGTAGATTCATCGCTGGTCGCTTGTCTGGCGGTCGAAGCGCTCGGCGCGGAGAATGTGCTGGGAGTGATTCTGCCCTATCGTACCAGTCACGCCGCCAGTCGTGCCGATGCCGAATGGCTCGCGCAACAGCAGGGCATGGCCACGCGTGTCATCGAAATTACACCGCTGGTCGAGCCGTATGTCGCCGCGTGGAATCTCGATGCGCGCCGGCGTGGCAATGTCATTGCGCGCGCGCGAATGCTGGTGCTGTACGATCAAGCCGAAGAATTTCGCGCGCTGGTCATCGGAACTTCTAACAAGACGGAAACGCTCCTCGGTTACACTACGATCTTCGGGGATAATGCTGTTGCCATTCAACCCATCGGTGATTTGTACAAGTGTCAGGTGCGCCAACTGGCGCGCGCGGTCGGCGTACCCACTGCCATCATCACGAAAACACCGAGCGCGGATTTATGGGAAGGACAAACCGATGAGGGTGAACTGGGGTTCACCTACGATAGCGCCGATGCCATCTTGTATCGGCTGGTGGATGAACGACGACATCCCGAAGATGTTATTGCCGAAGGTTTTGATGCGCGCGTCGTGTATCGCATCCTCGAGTTGATGCGGCGCAATCATTTCAAGCGCGTGCCCCCCATCGTAGCCAAAATCAGCGCGCGCACCGTCAGCATAGACTTTTTGTACAATCGCGATTGGGGCACGTGAAATTTTCGCGTGCCGCTCTGCACATCAAAACTTTTTGAGGAAGACAATGACTCTTGCACTAGTTACCGGCGGTGCCGGTTTCATCGGCTCACATCTGGTCGAAGGATTGCTGGCGCGTGGTTACAAGGTGCGCGTGCTCGACAACTTTGCCACCGGGCGACGCGAGAACTTGAAAAACGTGCTGACCGACATCGAACTCGTGGAAGGGAGTGTGACGAATCTGGTCACAGCGCGCAGTGTAATGCGCGGGGTGGAACTCGTCTTTCACCAAGCCGCGTTGCCCTCCGTGCCGCGTTCGGTCAAGAACCCGCTGGAGAGTAACGAGGTCAACATCACCGGCACACTAAACATCTTGCTGGCAGCGCGCGATGCCGGTGTGCATCGCGTGGTGTATGCCGCCTCCTCCTCGGCGTACGGCGATCAGCCCACGCTACCCAAAGTGGAAACAATGCCACCTGACCCTCTCTCACCGTACGCCATCGCCAAACTCGCCGGCGAAATGTACGCGCGCGCGTTCACAAACCTGTACAATCTCTCCACCGTCTCGCTACGCTACTTTAACGTGTTTGGTCCACGGCAGGACCCTACCACCCAGTACGCTGGCGTCCTCGCCAGATTCTGCACGTGCGCGATCCGTGGTCAACCTTATCCCGTGTACGGTGACGGCGAACAGTCGCGCGATTTTACGTACGTCACCAATGTCGTTGAAGCGAACATTCGTGCGGCTCACGCCGCGCTGGATGGTTCACCCGTCATCAATATCGCGTGTGGCGAGCGAACATCTCTTAACCAGATTATTCACCTGCTTAACGAGTTGACAGGGCAAAACTTGCCTGCGCACTATGCTCCCCCTCGCCCGGGCGATGTGCGGCATTCGCAAGCCGATATTACGCGCGCGCGCACGCTGTTGGGATACACACCCACGATTGACTTGCGCGAGGGCTTGCGGCGTACCTTAGAGTGGTATCGTAGCGGTGATTAAAGCAACCGCGCAACTGCTCAGCCCTCTCTCTGCCCATTGAGCGAATCTCTGGGCATTGCTTTGTTTTCTCCCGCGTGATTCGCGTGGTTCGCCGACAAAGGTGTGTTTTCATCAATGTAAGGATAGGAAAGGGTGTGTGGGCGAAAGCCGCCTACACACCCTTTCCTTATCCCACTCTCCACGTCCAGCATACGACACAGCGGGGCTTGACAAGGTGTGTTATAATTGTACTAGTGATATTAGTACAATCTGGAAAGAACCTCTGCCTATGCAAATACGGCTCGATCCCGATAGCGCAGTACCCATTTACCTGCAGATTGTCAACGCCATCAAGCATCAGGTTGCCACGGGACGTTTGCCACCAGGGACCCAATTACCAACGGTGCGGGAACTGGCGACGACGCTACGCATCAATCCCAACACCGTCGCGCGCGCGTACGAACAACTGGATCAGGACAATGTGATTACCACGCAACAGGGGCGCGGCACGTACGTGCGCGAACGCCCCGATAGCGCGCATCTGGCACGTATGCGGCAAGAGCAATTAAAGGCGATGATGGACCACGTGCTCACTCACGCCTTCAGTTTGGGCTATACCATCGAGGAAGTGCGCGAGGCGTTTGAGGTACAGTTGGCGCGCTGGGCACGACAGAAGAAGTAAATGACAAATGAGCCAATGAACCAATGAGCCAAATAAACATTGATGAGGAAAGGGAGGCAACAAATGTCAGGTAAACAATCCAAAGGCGTGCGAACACGTGAGATTAAACAGACCAACCCCGTGTCGGTCACGCTCTTTTTCCTTGTACTCGGCGCGGGAGCGCTCGCCAGTGTTTTGACGGGGCAGTTTGCGCCCGATGCATTCCCACTGTGGTTTGTGCTCTCGTTCCTGCCAGCGTTCTATGTGCTGTTCGCGCTCAAGATTGCTAATCAATGGGAAAAGGCAATCGTGTTGCGCTTTGGCAAATTTCATCGGGTTGCCGGTCCGGGTTTGTTCTGGATTATTCCCATCATTGAAACGATTCCCACATGGGTAGATCAGCGCGTGATGGTGTCGCCTTTCTCCGCGCAAAAAACGTTGACGCGCGACACGGTGCCGGTGGATGTGGACGCGGTGTTGTTCTGGGTCGTGTGGGACGCGCAAAAAGCCGCGCTCGAGGTGGAAAACTATCACGTGGCAGTAGATTGGGCAGCCCAAACCGCGCTCCGTGACATCATCGGCAAGATGATGCTGGCGGATATTCTCGTGGGACGCAGCGCGATTGACAAAGAGTTGCAACACATCATTGATCAACGCACGACACCCTGGGGCATCACCGTTCAATCGGTCGAGATTCGCGATATCGTCATTCCGCCCGAGTTGGAGGACGCGATGAGTCGTCAGGCGCAAGCCGAACGCGAACGCCAGGCGCGCGTCATCCTGGGCGAATCGGAAAAGCAGATCGCCGCGAGTTTTGCCGAAGCCGCGCGCGCATATGCCGATAATCCTACCGCGCTGCACTTGCGCGCGATGAATATGCTCTTTGAAGGACTCAAAGAAAAGGGCGCGCTCATCATCGTCCCCAGTAGCGCGGTGGATACGATGAACCTGGGTGGGCTGAGTGGTTTGACGGCACTCGGCACACAAGTATCCCGCACGCCGAACGAGTAGAGGTGGGCGATGTCCAGACCAATCCGGTGGGAATACCGCGTCAAAAGCGTCGGCAAATTCTGGGGAACGAAAGACGAAGACATTCAGGCCCTCTTGAACGAGTGGGGCGAAGAAGGCTGGGAGGCGATTGCAGTCTATTCGTCCTATTCGGGGAGCGGTAAGACCATCATTGTCGCGAAACGTCCGCTGACTCTGGCAACTCGTCGCCGACGCTCGATGCCGCAGGCGGATCAATGATAGTCTTTCAGAAAAAGATTTTGGATCCGCTGAGCCTGCATTTCGCACCTTGCAAATGCATTGCCCCACCCCCTGCCCCCTCCCCGTTGCGCTTGGCGCAACGGGGAGGGGGAGTCGAGGGAG
>DAOTYB010000049.1:0-15722 GCA_034435315.1 Anaerolineae bacterium
CCCCTCTCCCAAATTCCGGCGAAGGCGGGGGCGAGGAATGGAGCAAGTGCCAGCCTTACGTTGACGCATATGGGGCTAGGGGGCGGGGCTATTTCGCGCTGGATAGGACAGCTGAGTAATTATCCTGTTGGGGCGAAAAATCTTTCGCCACCACCAAGCGGAAAAAACTTTTGCATGGTTACTGGGTTTTGTGCGTCATACCAACCCCAGCGTCTCGTCCAGACCAAACATCACGTTCATATTTTGCACGGCTTGTCCGCTCGCGCCTTTGATGAGATTGTCAATGCTACTGCAAATGATGGCTTGTTGCACATCGGCAAGATAGTGCAGCGACAGTGTGCAATAGTTGGTGTTAACGCTGTGAGCCAGCGTGGCAATGTGCCCGCGCGGTAAAATTTTGACGAAGGGTTCGTTAGCGTAGGTCTGGTGATATAGATCGCGCAAGCGCGCCTCGTCCCACCCCGCGTTCAAGCGCACGTACATCGTCGAGAGAATGCCGCGCGTGACCGGCAACAGATGTGGTGAAAAGACGAGCGACGCGCGCGGATGGATGGCTTGTAATTCCTGTTCCATCTCCGCGAGATGCCGATGCACGCGCCCGATGTTGTACGGCGCGAGGTTTTCGTTCACTTCGCAAAAGTGGACGGTGAGCGTGGGCTTGCGGCCTGCGCCCGAGACGCCGGATTTCGCGTCCACGATGACGGTGGTCTCCGTCGCGCCGGCGCGCCAGAGCGGCGCGAGTCCCAGAATGACGCTGGTGGGATAACAACCGGGGTTGGCGATGAGCCGCGCGTCTTTGATGCGCGCGCGATACAGTTCGGGCAAGCCGTAAACAGCGTGAGGGAGCAAAGTGGGCGCGTGATGCTCCTGCCCGTACCATTTTTTGTAGGCGACGGGATCGCGCAAGCGCAAGTCCGCCGAAAGATCAATCACGCGCGCGCCCGCATCGAACACACGTTGCGCATACTCGGCAGAGACGCCGTGCGGCAAAGCGAGGATCGCCACGTCAATCGCGTCGAGTGGCGCGGCGTCATGCGCGATGAGGGGAATGTCATAATGGCACGCGAACACGTCACTCAATTTTTGACCCACGTACGAGTCCGAGGTAGCAAACTGGATGCGCGCGTGGGGATGACGCGCTAGAATCTTGACCAGTTCGATACCGGTGTAACCCGATGCACCAAAAATTCCCACACGAATCAAGATGACCTCCCTTTCCTAAACTGAGGACGAAAGTTAATTCAGCCGTGCGCCATCCCTTGAGAAAAGCCCCACCCCCTTGCCCCCTCCCCACGCCAGAGCGGCGTGGGGAGGAGGCGAGGGGTGGGGCTATTTCGCGATGGATAGGACAGCTGAGTAACTACCACGCCTGGCAGTCTCCGCGTTTACCCACCCGATTTTGTGTTTCACTTTAACTGTCGCAGTTTTTCGAGCACCAGTTCATTCACCAGAGTAGGGTTGGCTTGCCCGCGCGTGGCTTTCATCACCTGTCCTACCAAAAAGCGCGCGACCGGCTCCTTGCCCCGCCGATATTCATCCACCTGTTTGGGGTGCTCGACAAGGACGCGCTCGACGATGGCGGCAAGTGTTGCGCGATCACTGATTTGCGCCCAACCTTTTGCTTCGATGATGGTGCGCGCGTCGGCGCCGGTGGCGAACATCTCCTCAAAGACGGTTTTGGCAAGTGTGTGACTGATCGTCCCTGCCGACACGAGCGCGAGCAGATCGGCAATTTGCTCTGGCGTAATTTTTACTGCGCCAATCTCCGTGTTCGACTCGTTCATCAAACGAAAGAGTTCACCGGTCACCCAATTAGCCATCGCTTTGGCGTCCACCCCGCGCGCGCGTCCCGCTTCTACCGCGCGGTCGTAATAATCCGCCACCTCGCGCTCGGCAGTGATGACACCGGCATCGTACGCGCTCAAGCCCAACTCGTTCATCAAACGCGCGCGTCGGGCATCGGGCAATTCGGGCAAGCGCGCGCGGAGGTCTTGTACCCATTCACGTGTGATAAACAGCGGTGGCAAATCCGGTTCCGGAAAGTAGCGATAATCGTGCGCTTGTTCCTTGCTCCGTTGTGGATAGGTCGTGTGGCGCGCTTCGTCCCAGCCCATCGTCTCTTGTTCGATCGGCTTGCCGGCGCGCACGAGCTGCATCTGGCGTGCGATCTCGAATTCGAGCGCATGCACCATCGCGCGCAGCGAGTTGAGATTTTTGATTTCGACGCGTGTCGCGGCTAAGGTAGTTGAGCCTCTGGGACGCAGTGAGACATTTGCCTCAAAGCGCATCGCACCTTTTTCCATATCGCCGGAGCAAACGCCCAGATAGCGCAGAATTTGCCGCAGTTTGAGCGCGTACAGGCGTGCCTCTTCCACCGAGTGCATCTCCGGTTCGCTGACAATTTCCATCAAGGGCACACCCGAGCGATTCACGTCAATCAAACTGGCGCCGTTTACGTGGAACAGTTTTGCCGTGTCCTCTTCCAGATGCACGCGTCGAATGCCGATACGTTTGGTCACGCCGCCAACTTCGATGAGCAGATAGCCATTGCGCGAGAGGGGTAAATCGTACTGCGAAATCTGATAGCCTTTCATCAAGTCGGGGTAATGATAATTCTTGCGATCAAAGCGGGTAAACTCGGCAATGGTGCAGTGGAGCGCGAGCGCGGTGAGAAGCGTGTACTCGACGGCACGACGATTGATCGTTGGCAGACTGCCGGGCATACCCAAACAGACGGGACACACGTGGGTATTGGGTGGCGCGCCGGCATAATCGGCGGAACAGCCACAAAACATCTTGCTGCGCGTGAGGAGTTGTGCATGCACTTCCAGACCAATGACCGGTTCCAGTTCCATCGTGTACCTCGCTCCAATTATAACACAGATGTACGCGCTTGACCAAGTTGGCTTTTTTGATGATTCGCGATATACTGTGCTTGGTGGTTATGCATTTGCCAAAGGGGGCAGTACAAAAATTCGCATCTACTCTTCCCTTTGTGCCGATGGAAACACAAATTTATCCGCGAATCACGCGAATAAAACAGAACAATTCACCAAGACGCGTGAACAAAAGAGGGGTGGGTAGTTGCGAAAAATTGTCTCAGTGAGGAGAGAAAAAAATGAAAAGTTCGCATCCCGAAAGTGTAGATTTTCATGCGATTGGTACGAGTTCGGATTCCGAACTGAATCCCTTTCGGATTGTTCAGCGACAGGTGGATGAAGCCGCGCAGGTGTTGAAACTCGATCCGGGTATTCACGAGTTGTTGCGGTGGCCCCTGCGTGAGATTCATGTGACGTTGCCTGTGCGCATGGATGACGGTTCGACGCGCATTTTTCATGGCTTTCGCGTCCAGTATAACGATGCGCGCGGTCCGTGCAAAGGGGGGATTCGGTTTCATCCCGAAGAGACCATTGACGATGTGCGTGCGCTGGCTGCCTGGATGGTGTGGAAATGCGCGCTGGTGGATATTCCACTCGGTGGCGGCAAAGGCGGCATCATTTGTGATCCGCGCACCATGTCGCGCGGCGAACTGGAACGCCTCGCGCGCGCGTACATTCGTCAGGTGGGACACCATCTTGGACTGGTCAAGGATGTGCCGGCGCCCGATGTGAACACGAACGCGCAAATTATGGCATGGATGGTGGACGAATTTGCGTTCATGCACGGCTATAACGAATTCGGGATGATCACCGGCAAACCGATTGCGCTGGGCGGTTCGCTGGGACGCGAAGATGCAACGGGACGCGGCGTGATGCTGACGGTCCGTGAAGCCGCGAAGAAACTGAGCCTGGACCTCAAGGGTGCGCGGATGGTGGTGCAGGGATATGGCAATGTCGGCTCGTGGGCAGCCGTGTTGTTGCAAGACCTCGGCTGCAAGTTGGTCGGTGTTGCAGATGTGTCCGGCGCATGGTCAAACCCTGAAGGGATGGATGCGTACGCGTTGCAAGAGTATGTCAAAGAGAAAAAAGTGCTCGAAGGTTGTCCGGGCCTGGGCACGCCTATCCCGCCCGAGCAGGTGTTGGAATTACCATGCGAGATTCTCATCCCTGCGGCGCTACACAATCAAATTCGTAAAGACAATGTCGCGCGCATCAAGCCACGCATTCTGGCAGAAGGCGCGAACGGTCCCACAACGCCAGAAGCAGACCAGGTGCTGCACGAGAATGGTGTCTATGTCATTCCCGATTTCTTGTGCAACGCCGGTGGGGTGACGGTGTCGTACTTTGAAATGGTGCAAAACGCGTACAACTATTACTGGGACTTGAAGACGGTGCACGACCGCCTGGAGCAAAAGATGGTGGCAGCGTTCAATGCTGTCCACGACATGGCGCAAAAGTACAAAGTGCACAACCGCCTCGCCGCCTATCTGGTTGCCATTAGTCGTGTTGCCGAGGCGATGCGCTTGCGCGGTTGGGCATAAGTTCCAATGCGCGATCAAGCCCGGCAGTTTAAGGGTCGGTGAGTTAGTGCAATCCCCGGCGATGTGGTCGTCGTTCACCCGGCGTGAATGGCGGCGTTGGCGCATCCTCGCGCGACGAAAAGTGCCACTCGCCACACTTTTCCTCTGGAAAGAGAATAACCACATATGCCAAAATTCTGGGACGAGTATCACCTTCCCACCACGCTCGACGACGCGCTCGCGTTGCTCGCGCGCTACGATGGACGCGCGCGCGTCGTCGGCGGTGGTACTGATTTGTTTCTCGATTTGAAAGAAGAATTCTACACCGGCGCGCGTCCGCATTATGCCGCGCTGATTGATGTGACGCGCATCGCTGGCGCGAACGAAATCCGCGAGCAAGACGGCTGGATCATCATCGGCTGCGCGGTCACGCATACACAGGTCGTCGCTTCGCCACTGATTCGCGCGCGTGCAACCGCGCTCGCCGAAGCAAGTGGCGTTGTGGCGGGCGCGCAAATTCGCAATGCCGGCACCGTCGTCGGCAATGTGGCGCACGCGCTCCCTGCCGCCGATAGCGCGCTCGCGCTCGCGATTTTTGACGCAGAAGTACAAGTCGTCAATTGTCGGTCATCGGTCAGCGGTCGTGAATGGCAACCCATCGCATCGCTGTACCAGGGTCCCGGTAAAAGCGCGGTAGATTCGACGCGCGAAATTATCACCGCGATTCGTTTTCGACCGACCGGTGCGAATGAAGCAAGCGCGTTCACGCGCATTATGCGTCCGCAGGGCATCGCTTTGCCGATTCTGGGTATGGCTGCGCGCATCCAATACGCAATACGCAACACGCAATACACTATCGAAAGTGTTGCCATTTCCGCAGGTCCCGTCGCGCCGACACTGTTTCGCGCCACGCGCACGGAGGAATTTTTGCGCGGCAAGGTGTTGGACGCGGCGACGCTGGAGCACGCCGCGCGCGTCTTGTTGAGCGAAGCGCAACCGCGCACCAGCGCGCATCGCGCCACGCGCGAGTACCGCATCGAGTTGCTGCCAACGATGTTGCACGAGGTGCTGACGCGCGCAGCCAAACGTGCCAAAGATGCCAAATAAGCCAAACGTGCCAAAAGTTTGGCAGATTTGGCTCGTTTGGCACATTTGGCAAATTTGCTTCTGGAGGGATGATGCCTCTTTTGAATATGATCGTCAATGGAAAACAAGTCACAGTTGAAGTAGAACCGCACGAGTTTCTGGCGCACGTCTTGCGCGAAACACTTGGACTAACGGGTACGAAAATCGGCTGCGAAGAAGGCGAGTGCGGCGCATGCACTGTGTTGGTCAACGGTCTGCCGGTGGTTTCGTGCATCTTTCCCGCGCTCAAAGCCCAAGGCGCGCGCGTTGAGACGATTGAAGGGCTGGCAGAGAGTTGGAGGGCAGAGATTAGAGATTTGGAGTCTCCAATCTCCAATCTCCAATCTCTCCATCCACTCCAACGCGCCTTCATCGAACACGGCGCGGTGCAGTGCGGCTTTTGCACGCCGGGGTTGATTATGGCAGCCAAGGGCTTGCTGGATCACAATCCAAATCCGACCGACGACGACATCAAGACCGCGCTCAAGGACAATTTGTGCCGTTGCACGGGGTACGTGAGCGTGATTCGCGCGATCAAAGCAGCGGCGCGTGAAGTTTCAAGTTCAAAGTTCAAAGTTCAAAGTTCAAAGAACCTTGAACCTGAAACCTCGAACCTTGCACCCGAAACGACGAACTTCGCCGTAGTAGGTAAACCCTTACCGCGCATGGATGCGGTCGCCAAGGTGACGGGCGCGGCGAAATACACCGACGATTACAAGTTCGAGGGGATGTTGTATGGCGCGACGTTACGCGCGAAATTTCCCCACGCCAGAATTTTGCGGATTGACACATCAAAAGCGCGCGCGCTACCGGGTGTGCGCGCCGTGTTGACGCACGCGGATGTCCCCGGCGCGAAAAATCACGGGCTCATCTACAGCGATTGGCCCGTCCTGTGCTACGATAAAGTACGCTACATCGGCGACGCGGTGGCGATTGTCGCGGCGGATACGCGCGAAATTGCCGAGCGCGCGCTCGAGTTGATCGAGGTCGAATACGAAGAACTGCCCGTTGTGGATAATCCGATTGACGCGCTCAAACCGGATGCGCCCATCGTCAACGATTTTCTGGGGCACGGCAATTTGCTCAAGCACATCAAGGTCAACAAAGGCGACATCGAAAAAGGTTTTGCCGAAGCGGATGTGATTGTCGAGCGCGAGTATCGGACGCCGATGTACGAGCATGCCTTTCTGGAACCTGAATGTGCGATTGGTCGTGTGACCGAGGAGGGGCGGATCGAAGTATACGTCGGCTCGCAGATTCCGTACGAGGATCGGCGGCAGATTGCCGCCGCGCTCGCCGTGCCCGAATCACAAGTGCGCGTCATCGGTACGCTCATCGGCGGCGGCTTTGGCGGCAAGGAAGACATTATGGGACAGATTCACGTCGCGCTCCTCGCGCGCGCGACGCAGCGTCCTGTGAAAATGCTATACTCGCGGCGTGAAAGTATGCTCGCGCATCCCAAGCGTCACGCCACGATTATTCGGATAAAGACCGGCGCCAAACGCGATGGCACACTCGTCGCGGTGCGCGCGGAAATTTTCGGCGATACCGGCGCGTACGCCAGTCTGGGCGACAAGGTGATGACGCGCGCGGCGACGCACGCGGCGGGCCCGTACGCGGTGCCGAACGTCAAGATTGATTGTTACGCCACGTACACGAACAATCCGCCCGCCGGCGCGTTTCGCGGTTTCGGTGTGACGCAATCGTGCTTTGCGGTCGAATCGAATATGGACATCCTCGCGCACGAACTCGGGATGGACCCTATCGAACTGCGACGCAAGAACGCGCTGCGCGTTGGCGCGACGACCAGCACAGGGCAGGTGTTGCGTGAGAGTGTGGGACTGTTGCGGTGCATCGAGTTAGTTGAAAATGAAATGCGACAAGGAGACACGGGGACAAGGAGACACGGAGACGTTGAGAAATCGAAAATCGAAAATCAGAAATCGAAAATTCAAGCGTGGGGTTTTGCCGCGGCGTACAAAAACACCGGACTCGGCGGCGGCGCGCCGGACAAATCTACTGCCGAGGTGGAAGTGTACGAAGATGGCACGGCGGAGATTCGTTCGGCGGCGGCAGAGATTGGGCAGGGTTTGCCGAACGTGCTGGCGCAAATCACCGCCGAAGAACTCGGCCTTCCGTTCGAGCGCGTGCGCGTGTTGTTGAGCGATACCGATCTCACGCCCGATGGCGGACCCACGACCGCGTCGCGTCAAACCGCAGTGAGCGGCAACGCCGCGAAATTCGCCGCGCGCGGGATGCGCGAACTGCTCGCGCGCGTCGCAAGCGAACGACTCGACGCACCGCCGGACAAGATTATTTTCCGCGATGGATTTGTAGAGGCGCTTGCTGACCGCCGACCGTTGACCGCCGCGAATTTTGAAGACGGCGATATGTCCGCGCGCGCGCGCGTTTCGTTCGCCGATGTGGTGAAATGGGCGCGCGCGGAAGGACGCGCGACGAAATATCGTTTTGAGTACACCGCGCCAGAGACCAAGCCGCTCGGCGAAGCGGGCGATATGCACTTTGCGTTCAGTTTCGCCGCGCAAGCCGCGCTCGTCGAGGTGAACACGGAGACAGGTGAAGTGCGCGTGCTCAAGGTCATCGCAGCCACCGATGTGGGTCGCGCCATCAATCCGCTCGCGCTCCAGGGTCAGGTCGAAGGTGGAATCGTAATGTGCATCGGCAACGCGCTGACGGAAGAGTACATTGTGGAAAAAGGTGTGGTCTGGACAGATCGCCTCGCGCGGTATAAAATGCCAGGTATCAAGCACGTTCCTGAAATCGTTTCGTTCGTCGTCGAAGAAGAATCGAGTGTTGGTCCGTACGGCGCGAAAGGTGTCGGCGAAATCTCTTCGATTCCAACGACGCCCGCGATTACGAATGCCATCTACAACGCGGTCGGCGTGCGCGTCTACACGCTGCCGGTGGATCAGGACAAGTTGCTACGCGCGATGCGCGCAGGTGTGCGGGAAATCACATAATGCCTGACCGATGACCGTTGACTGCTGACCGTCGCGCACCATTCGCATGCGGCGGTCGTCGGTCGTCTCAAGGAGACAACAATGCCCGACGTTCGCTTCAACAAGTACTATCGTTACAATGAACTAACGCGCATCTTGAAAGGGTTTGCGCGCGAGTATCCCAAACTGGTGCGCGTCGAAAGCATCGGCAAAAGTTACGAGGGACGCGACATCTGGGTCGCGACGGTGACAAATACAGCAACGGGCGATGCGAAAGAAAAGCCCGCGCTGTGGGTGGATGGCAACATTCACGCGAGCGAAGTGTCACCGTCGTCCGCGTGCTTGTATCTCATCAACAAACTCGTCACCGAGTACGGCAAAAAGGATGAGGTGACGCGCGTTCTCGACACGCGCGTGTTTTACATCTGCCCGCGTGTCTGTCCCGATGGTGCGGAACTCGCGCTCGCGGACAAACCGAAAATCGTGCGCTCAAGCACGCGCCCGTATCCGTACGACGAAGAGCCGATTGGCGGTCTCGTGCAAGAGGACATTGACGGCGATGGTCGAATGTTGATGATGCGGATTCCCGATCCGAATGGCGCGTGGAAAAAATCGCCTGTGGAACCGCGCCTGATGGTGCGGCGCGAGCCAACGGAAACCGGCGGCGAGTACTATCGGCTGCTGCCCGAAGGTCGGCTGGAAAATTACGATGGCATCGAAATCAAACTGCAACCGCGCAAAGAGCGACTCGATCTCAATCGCAATTTTCCCAGCGATTGGCGACAGGAACACGAACAGAATGGCGCGGGTCCGTTTCCCACCTCCGAGCCCGAGACGCGCGCGGTGGTGCAGTTCATCGTCAATCATCCGAACATCATCGGTGGTGTCGCGTTCCATACGTACAGCGGCGTGATTCTGCGTCCGCGCAGCGGACAGAGCGATGAATCGTTGCCCGCCGAGGATTTGTGGACGTACCAAAAAATCGGCAAGAAGGGGACCGACCTCACGGGCTATCCCTGTGTTTCGGTCTATCACGATTTTCGGTATCATCCGAAAGAAATCATCACCGGCGTCTTTGACGATTGGCTGTACGATCATCGCGGCGTGTTCGGTTGGACGGTCGAGATCTGGAGTCCGCAGCGACAAGCCGGCATCAAGGAATACAAGTTCATTGATTGGTATCGTGAGCATCCGTTCGACGATGATCTGGCGCTGTTGCGGTGGAGCGATCAGGTGCTGGGGCGCAAAGGGTACATGGATTGGTACGAATTCGAGCATCCGCAACTTGGGAAGATCGAACTGGGTGGGTGGAATCAGTTGTACGCGTTTCGCAACCCGCCTCTCGAATTTCTGGAAAAAGAGATCGCGCCATTTGCCGATTGGCTCATCTGGCATCTGCTCATTTCGCCGAAACTCGAACTGGTCGAGGCGAGCGCGAGTGATCTGGGCAAAGGCGCGTATCGCGTGCGACTGGTTGTGCAGAACACAGGCTGGCTGCCGACGTACGTCACGAAACTCGCGCAAAAGAACAAACTGGTGCGCGGCGTTGTGTGCGAAATCGAATTGCCCAAAGGCGCGACGCTCGAAACGGGCAAGTTGCGCGAGGAACTGGGACAACTCGAAGGACGCGCGTACAAACCCGCCGCGCCGGTGGGCTGGAGTTTCAACGATCAAACCGAAGAGCGACTCAAAGTCGAATGGGTCATCCGCGCGCCGAAAGGTGGCGTTGTGAAACTGACCGCGCGGCACGAACGCGCGGGAACGGTGCGCGCAAAAGTCAAATTGTGACAAACGTGCCAAAAAGGTGCCAAAGGTGCCAAATATGCCAAATGTGCCAAATGATTTGGCAAGTTTGGCATCTTTGGCACATTTGGCTCATTTGAAAAAATGATCACTCAAACTATCAAAACACAATCGCGTTTCGCGTTACTCGTCGTGTACGCGGTGGTGTTCGTTTCGTTTTTCGATAATCATTCGCTCTTGCCCATCATTGCGCCGTACGCGAGGTCATTGGGCGCGTCGGTCGCGCTCGTCGGACTCATCGTCGGCGCGTACTCGGCGGTGAATCTGCTGGGCAACCTGGGCGCGGGCTACTGGATGGATCGCATCGGGCGCAAGCCGCCGCTGGTCGCGGGCTTGGCGATTGTCGGCAGCGCGCTCGCGCTCTATCCGTTCGCGACGGATCCGTCCGCGTTGTTGGTTTTGCGCGTCGTACACGGATTCGGTGCGGCGTTGATGTCGCCAGCGTCATTGGCGTATATCGGCGACGCGGCGTCGCCGCAAGCGCGCGGGCGCGCGATGGCGTTCTATGGCGCGGCGATTGGCTTGACGGTGTTGATCGGGCCGCCGCTCGCGGGCATCCTGCGCGATCAGTTTGGATACGCCTATATTTTCGCGATGCTGTCCGCGCTGATGTTCATCGTGATTGTTCCCGCGTCCCTTTTTGTGGGTGAAACGCTGAGCGTGAACGAGGCGACGCGCGCGCGCCCGCAACCCATACGCCTGTTGCAAAATCGGCGCCTGGGGCTGGCGTACCTGTCCGCGTTCTGCTTGATGTTCTCGCTTGGCGGGCTGATCGTTTTTCTGCCGCTGACTGGGCAGGAACTGGGGCTAACGTCCGCGCGCGTCGGAATGTTGTTCGCGAGTTTCGCACTCGCGGCGATCATCGTCCAGATTTTGCCATTCGGACGCGTGTCGGATCGCTGGGGGCGTGAGCGCGCGATGCTGGTGGGGCTGGCGCTGATCGCGCTCAGTTTGTTCGCGCTCGCGCTGATGCAACAGTGGGAAACGCTGATGGGCGCAATGTTCGTGTACGGTGTTGGCTTTGGATTTTTGTTTCCCGCGATGACGGCGTTGATTGCAGACGAGACGACACCGCAGACGCGCGGCACCGCGTCGGGGATGTTTACGGCGGTATACTCACTCGGCGTGACAGTCGGGACGAGCGCAGCGGGTGCGCTGGCGTGGCTACAGAGTGTCGCGTCCATTCATCCATTTCAGGTTGCCGCGCTCGTCGTGTTTGTCGGCTGGGTGTGGGTGGCGTTGGCGGCACGACGACGCTCTGCGCGCGATGGCTGAGGTCGTCTGACTCTCCGCTATTTTTCCTCCAATTTGCGTTTGAACACCTTGCCCACAAACGTTTTGGGAAGTTGCTCGCGGAACTCGACCAGATGGGGCACGGCATGGTCAGCGAGGCGCTGGCGACAAAACTCGATAAATTCTTCGGGGGTTGCCATCTCTCCTTTGCGTAGCACCACGTACGCTTTGACGATTTGCTCCTTGCCCTCTGGCGGTACGCCAGCGACTGCCACCTCCAGCACTTTGGGATTTTCGTACAAAACCTCCTCAATATCACGCGGGTAGATGTTGTACGTCCCGGCGAGAATCATATCCTTTTTGCGATCAATGATTTGAAAGTAACCCTCCTCGTCCATCCGCGCCAGATCGCCGGTGAACAACCAGCCCTCGCGCAACACCTGCGCAGTATCCTCAGGACGATTCCAGTATCCCTGCATCACTTGTGGTCCGCGTACTACCAGTTCGCCGATCGTCCCGATGGGTGCGTCTTCGCCGGTGTGCAGATCAACGATTTTCGCGTCTGTATCGGGTAGGGGGATGCCAATCGAGCCGGTTTTGCGCTGACCATAGATGGGGTTGACGTGTGTGACCGGACTGGCTTCGGTCAAGCCGTACCCTTCGACGAGTTTACCGCGCGTCAGTTTCTCAAATTCTTCTTGCACTTCGACCGGCAAAGGCGCGGCACCGCTCACGCACGCGCGAATGGATTGCAAGCCAAAGCGCCGTACGCCGGGATAGTGGTTGATGGCGACGTACATCGCGGGCACGCCGGGAAACAACGTAGGGCGATATTTCTTGATGGCGTTCAGTACCTCGCGCGTGAAAAAGGTGGGGAGCAAAATCAAGGTCGCGGCGATCGCGATCCCCACATTCATCGCGGCGGTCATGCCGTACGAATGGGAAAAGGGCAAGACCGCCATAATCCGCTCGTTACCTTCCTCGATATCGGTGAGCCAGTGGCGCACCTGCGTAACGTTAGCCACGAGGTTGGCGTGGGTAAGCATCACCCCTTTGGGGATGTCGGTGGTGCCGGTCGAGTACTGAATCAGCGCGAGATCGTCCGGCGTCACGTCCAGATGGGGCGCGTCGGCTGAAGCGCGCGCGAGCACCTCTGACCAGGCATACGTCTCGCGTGCGTTACGCAGATCAATCCGATGCCCCTCGCGCGCTTCGCGGACAATCGTAAACAGGAAACGGCGCAGGGGCGAAAAATATTCCTTGATATTCGTCACGATGACGCGCTGCAGGGGTGTACCAGCACGCACCATCTTGACGAGCGGATAAAACACGCTGAGGGTGATCAGCGTTTCGGCGCCCGAATCGTTCAATTGATGCCCCAGTTCATCGGCAGTGAACAATGGATTGAGACTGACCACGACCGCGCCGGCTTTGAGCGTGGCATAGTACGCTATCACCATCTGGGGCGAGTTGGGCAACAGCAGCGCGACGCGGTCCCCTTTTTTCACGCCGAGTTCAATCAGCGCGTTCGCCAGACGATTCACTGCCTCGTGCAAGGCGTGGTAGGTGAGGACACCATCGTAAAAGATGAGGGCGCGCGTGTGCGGATGTCGTCGTGCGGCACTGTCGAGAAAGCGGAAGAGGGGTTGCGAAGGATAGGCGAGGGTGTACGGCACATCGGGTTCATAGTGCTTGAGCCAGGGGCGTTGTTTAACCAGCGCGGCTCTGGCGTGTTCCCGCCCTTCGCGCCACGATACGGCGCTCGCGCCGATGAAACGCGTGATGGCGCGATTGACCGCGTCGGGGGCGTTCGAGTTGCACCAGATGCGCGGAGACGGGAATCTTTGCCAGTTGCGCGCCGGGAATCAAATCGGCGACCGCTTCGTAGGCAGATTGTTTGAACACAAAATCGCGATGACCGAGAATGACCAGCGTTGGCATGGTCAGTCGTGGTAAATGGACCCGCCCGTTCCACTGGGTCAAGGCGTGATGGTACATCGCCTTGAGCACGAACGCCGGCGCGGCAAGCGCGCGCGGGAACAGCGCGCGAATCGGCTCTGCCACCACCAGCGGCAGATGAAAGGCGAGACGCAGCAGCGGATTGAGTACAAAGTCCACGGCGGTGCTCACCAGCACCAGACGTTCAACCCGGTGAGGATGCCGCAGCGCGTAGGCGGTTGCCAGCGCGCCGCCAAAGGAATGACCGAGAACAATAAAAGAGGAAGGAAAGTGCAGTCCCTCCACCAGCCGTTCCAGATCGGTGACGAAATCCTCTACCGCGTACCCTTTCGGCGGACGATCCGAAAGACCGTGCCCGCGCAAATCGGGCGCGACGACGCGATTTTTATCGGCGAACGTTACCAGTTGGTGTTCCCACTGCATCGCAAATCCGCCAAAGCCGTGAATGAACAAAAGGGTTCGTTCGGCGGGCGAGCGTCCTGCGTCAATCACACTCAGTTGGATGAGTGGATTTGTCGAGACGGTGGCTTGTTTGCGATACAGTTCCAGATCGAGCAGAGGCATTCGGCACCTCCGGGAAATTCATTGCCACCTTGACGTTAGAGGTAAGCACCCAGCCGTGCTATACCTTCAACGATAGTAAGTGTGCAAAAGTCTTTTCCGCCATCGGAAGATTGCGGTGCTCGTTTAAGTTGACGCGTATGGAGGAGGAGGGGTGTGGGCGGGCGGCTTCGCCGCCCGCCCACACCCCTATTCCCTTGTTTCCCCCTCCCCATGCCGCAGAGCGGCGTGGGGAGGGGGACCAGGGGGTGGGACTATTTCGCGATGGAATAGGACGGCTGAGTAATTATCCTGTTGGGGCGAAAAATCCTTTCGCCCCACCGGGCGAAAAATCTTTCGCCCCAACAGGGTTAATACCACACAAAGGTGCGCGTCGTGCTGGGAGGACTGGTAGCAGAAAGAGGAGTGTTGGGCATTGGCTGACTCACAACCAGCACATACCACGCAAAGGCGGTGCCCTGTGGATTAACGCCGGGGTAATCACTCGCTGCCAGTCTAAGGCTGGTGCCTTGTTTCACCTGACGGATGATGGCTTTTTTTTCACCGCGCCAGATGTAATCAATGTGAACAACGTAAAACTCGTGCGCTTTGAGTGTGCCGGGAGATTCCCAACTCAAGAGGGGAAGGTCTTGCTGACCACGAAACACGTGCCCATCGGGGGGCCAGAGCAAGTTGGGCGCGGTGTGGAAAAAAGTCAATGTCGGCGTTGCCGACGCGTTCACGCGCAACGTGGGCGAGGGTGTCGGCGTCCATGCTCCTAGCGGCACGATTAACCACTGTCCCACCGCAAGCAAATCACTTTCCAACTGGTTCGCCACACGAATGGTCTCGACCGTTGAGCCGTAGGTTGCAGCGATGCTAATCAGCGTGTCGCCGCGTCGGACCTGATGACGAATCACCCCCGCTGCATCAGCCGCGTTTGCCGATGTCGGGGGTGATTGCATGGAAATGGGTGTGGGTGTGCCCGGCGTGGGCGAAAGTGTGGGGGGAGGTGTAGGAGTCGGCAGGGGAATCAGCAGTTCATCCCCCACGCGGATGATGTCATCTTTGAGATTGTTCGCATTCTTGATTGCCTGCACAGTGGTTTTGTAGCGCACCGCAATTTCTAACAGTGTATCGCCCGGTTTGACGCGATATTTGATGACCCCTGGTGTGGGACCCGTCGTCGGTGAAGGAATGGGAGTGGCAACAATGGTGGTGATAATCGGTGTGACGGCGCGCGGGGTGCTGGTGCGCGTGGGAGGGACGGGCGCGCTTCCCCAGCCCAGGCGTTGTGGTCCACCGAACAAAATGAATGCCACGATGCCTATGATGACTATCAGCATGGCAAGCCCTGCCATCACCAACCAGGGCGGTAAACTATCGCCCATCGTTTCCCCCAGATGGGCAGGGACACGTTGCACCAGCCGCTCGTGTCGCCAGGGTTCGGTACGCTTTGGGCGTGGAGCCGGTGGGGGAGTAGGTCGTTCAGATGCCATAAAAAAGTTTTTGCCTCAACCGAATCTCATCGTCCATGCTCAATGATATTATACCAGACCTTTGCGATTTTGCCAATGCCACATCCGAGCGGGTGTATTTCACATTCGGGGCAAATCTGTGCAAATGAATTTGCCGCAACGCAGAGCGATGTCCGCCTGCGCGGACAACATCTTTTGCCGACGCAGGTCGGCATGGCTGTGGCT
>DAOTYB010000050.1:0-2374 GCA_034435315.1 Anaerolineae bacterium
TCGCGAGTTCCGCATCGCGCGCTTGCACATCGGCGCGGAGTGTCGCGAGTTCGCCGTCGCGCGCTTGCAGGTCGGCGCGGAGTGTCGTGAGTTCGCCGTCGCGCGCTTGCACATCGGCGCGCAGCGTGGCGAGTTCGCCGTCGCGCGCTTGCAGGTCGGCTTCGAGTCTCTCGCGACGCGTTTTACAATCGTTCAACTCGCTTTCACGTGCGCGCAATGTTTTTTCGGTCTGTTCGATCCGCTCAAAGATACGTCGGCGAAAGAAAAAGATTTCCAATAACCATTCTACTAGCACACCCACCAGAAACGCAACAACTAACCAGATGACCCAGTTTTGCATGACTGCCTCCTTTCCGTAGAATCCTGAGTTATCCTCAGTATAGCACAAGGTGTACGAAATCTCAAGACTTGGAGGAGGAGGGCATTTCAGTTTGGGGGCAAGTTGGGGCGACTGCAAGTCGCAGCAAGCCATAGCCATGCCGACCTGCGTCGGCAGCAGATGTTGTCCGCGCAGGCGGACATCGCTCTGCGTTGCGGCAAATTTATGTGCACAGATTTGCCCCGAATGTGAAATGCTCCCTGTTGGGATTGTGAATTGTGGACAATCCCCAGACGTGATATAATCGGCGAGGTGATTATATCCTGCGGGAGGCAGATATGACTGCCGATGTTGTGTCGTTCGATGCGCAGACACTGATGGTACTGGGCATTCTGCTGATGATCGGTGCCGTGCTTGCGGCGCTGGCAATGGTGTGGTTGTTCCTTGCCTGGCGTTCGATGCGGCAAGAGGTGCTGCGCGTGCGGAATGAGATCGTTATGCTCCGCCAACAACAAGAAGCCGAACACGCGGCGCACGCGCGCGAATTGGAAGCCAAGCAGATGGAACTGGCAGAACTACATACGGAAGTGAATGCCGCCAGCGAAGAACAAGCGCGCCTGCACGAGGAATTGACCACCACGCGGCAACGCGTCAGCACCTTGCAAGAGCGCACCATCGCCCTGGAACGCGAGTTGCAAGAACAACACAATCATACCGATTACCTGAACCGCGTGCTGGCGGAGCAAAAGTTGGAAATTGCCGATTTGACCCAGCAAGTTGCGCGGATGACAGAACTCGAAGCCGAATTGGATGCGGCGCGCCGCGCGCTGGCGCAGTTGTCCGCCGAACCTGTCGGTGCGCAAGATGCTGGGGCGCGCCAGAGTGCACTCGAAGCGGAACTGCAAGCCGCACGCGATACGCTGGCACACCTTGCCGAGGCACTGGCGCGCGCGCAGACGGACGCGGCACGCGTGGCGGAACTCGAAGCCGAGTTGAACACCGCGCGCCAGCGGCTTGCTGCTCTCGAAGAGTCTACGCGCGACAACGCGGCAGCGCGCCTCCTCGCTCTCGAGACTGAATTGCAAGCCGAGCGCGCCACGGTCGCTCAATTGACGGACGAGTTGGCGCGCGCGCAAGAGCGACTGGCACAACTGGCGCTGCAAACCAGAGTTGGCAGCGCGGAGGTGGAACAGTGGCGCGCGCGTAGTCTCGCGGACGAAGAACGTATCCGCGAGTTAAATCAACGTCTGGAGCAAGCACGTCAGCGGAGTGAGCATCTGGCAAGTGAGGTCGAGTACCAAAAGATTCGTGTTGCCGAGTTGACGCAACAACTGCATCAAGCTCAGGCACAGATCGCTGAACTGACGCTATTGCGTGAACAGATCGCTCAGGCGCAAACGCTGCAGGCACAACTGACTCAGCAGTTGGAAGAGGCGCACGCACGCGCCGCGCGCGCTCAAACGCTGGAAGCGCATATCGCCAGATTACAGCAACGGCTCGAGCGTCAGAAAACGCAGTTAACGCGCGCCCGTCGGCAAGCCGCTGCGGTCACGCGTCTCAAAACGGGAGTGCAACGCACGCGCGCGCGTATGGCAGACCTGAAAAAGCAATTAACGCTTGCCAGACGACAAATCGCACGACTTCAGGCACAATCGCAAAAACGTGAAGCGGTCATCGTAGATTTGACCACGCGACTCTATCGCCTCAAGCAAGCCCAGACGGAAAAGTTAGAACTGGTTTATGGCATTGGACCTAAATACGCCGCGCGCTTGCGCGCAAATGGCATCACCACCCTCAGCGCGCTAGCCAACGCAACCGTGACGCAATTGCAAGAAATTATCCAGCCGCGCCGGTGGCACAAGCCCAGTTTCGATTTATGGATCAAACAAGCACAACATCTGAGTCGCCAGCACCGCACGCGTGCCAGCCGTGATGCAGACACGTCATCACTATAGACACCAGTTTGGTGTTCACAGTAACCATGCAAAAGTTTTTTCCGCTAGCACAGGATAACGGCTATGCCGTCCATTGCGAGATAGCCCCACCCCCTAGCCC